>JAYTXL010000363.1:0-19533 GCA_043742955.1 Verrucomicrobiota bacterium
AACAATCCCTGCCCCAGATCCGCGAGCGCCTTCACTCCCACCCACGCCTCTGCCTCAACCTCATCGCTTCATGAACGCTTCAAAACGAAAGACCTTGGGCCATTTCCCGGCCGCGAATCTCGCGAAATTGGCGGCTGCGGACCACCGATTCCACTGCCGTGTTGATACGGTAGCCATGCTTCTTCAACTGCGCCTGCATTTCGGCGAGCAGCGGTTCATCCGAAAGCTGCACGGACCGGCCCAGGGAATACCCGAGGAGTTTGCGGCAAAACTGGTGCAGAAATGCATTCTGTCGCTTGGTCAGCAGATAGTCGCGCAGCCCTTCCAGACCGGTGAATTCAGATCCATCCATCGCTTTCGTACGCGTATCGATGGGTCGGCCACCCAGATCCCGATCACGGTGCCGACCGATGGCATCAAAACTTTCCAGGGCGAACCCAAACGAATCAATGCGCTTGTGGCAACCGGCGCAGCGCGGGTCCGTGGTGTGTTTTTCCGTAAGCTGCCGCATGGTGAGGCTTTCAATAGCCTCATCTTCCGGCAGCCGCGGCACATCCTTGGGCGGACGGGGCAGCTTGTCACCGAGCAGAACTTCAGCCACCCAGTTCCCGCGCAGGATGGGACTGGTGCGCGAGGCGCCGGATTGCTTCGCCAGGGTCGCCGCCTGACCGAGGATGCCCCCGCGCGCATATTTCCTCATGCCTTCCACGCGCCGCCATTCCTCGCCGGTGACACCAGGTATGCCGTAATGTTTGGCAAGTGGCTCATTCAGGAAGGTATAATCGGCGTTGAGAATGCTTTGCACCGAGCCATCGTGTTGAAACAGGTCGGTGAAAAACCGGATGGGCTCTTCATACATGACGCCGCGCAGACCGCCAAAGGTTGGAAAATGGCGTTCGCTTTTTTCATCGAGCGTGTCAAAGCCGTGGATATGCAACCAGGCGCAGCCGAACTCCGTCGCCAGCCGGCGCACCCGTCCGTCGCGCAGCATTCGCCGGGTCTGCGCCACCAGCACATCGGCGTTGTGCAGCCTGCCCGCCGCCGCGAGGGCGCGCAATTCTGCGTCCGGCATCGATGACCAAAGAAAATAGCTAAGGCGATTGGCGAGCTCCCAATCCGAAACCGGCACTGGCTTTGCGCCCGGTCCCGCTTTCTCCAACCGGTAGAGAAACGCCGGGGCCACGAGCACCCGGGCGAGAGTCAGCCGAATCGCCTCATTATGCGACATTTCCTGATCGCGCAGCTTCCGATACAACCCGCGCAGTTCCTGAGCTTCACCATTGTTTAACGGACGGCGATAGGCACGCGTCGCGAATTCAAGCACCTGGTCGAGATGCTTCGGCTGGGTATCGGTGAGCAGCTGGCGAAAGACGGTCGCACGTTCGTTAATAGGTTTGCGCATCTGCTCAAACGCGCTTGGGTCGGCATCCTGCGTCGCGTATTGCCAGAGTTGTTCGAAAGCATCAACCAATTTCAGCGCGTCATGGCTCACGTAATGCAACTCCGCCCAGAGCCGCTCCAGCTCCGCCGTCTGTGCGTCGTCGAGCATGAGGCGGCGCAGATGATCATCTTCCCGATAATAGAGCGTGAGGGTCACGACCTCGTCGACCGGCACAATCTTGGTGTAACAAAGCGCGGCGGGAAACAGCTGGCGGAATTCGTCCAGCCCCGTCTCGATGCGTTTCCGGGCCGCGCTGCCTTCGTTAACCAGGATGGGTGAATCCGAGACCACCGGGCGCTCGCCATCCGACCAGGTGCTCTTGCCGCCCTGCTCCCTCACCGCGCCCGCGGCCAGGCCCGGGGCTCCGGCGGGCTTGCTGGTAAGCACCTGCATCTGCACACTGCCTTCGGCGCCCGTTTCCTTGTGCAGCGCGCCGGTGACCACTAACTCACCGC
Organism: Verrucomicrobiota bacterium; assembly: GCA_043742955.1. Taxonomy (GTDB): domain Bacteria; phylum Verrucomicrobiota; class Verrucomicrobiia; order Limisphaerales; family JAYTXL01; genus JAYTXL01. Next base: position 1,897 of record JAYTXL010000363.1, read on the forward strand.
CTTCCACCAGATCCGCCGGCAGGCGCACCTCAATGACTGATGGAGCTCGCACGCAGAGACTGGTCTCGCTGAGCTTGGAGCCATTCGGATGTTTGCCAAAGAGGGCCGGGTCGAGCCCCCATTCGGCGGCCCCCGGGGCCGGCTCACGCCGGCCGCTGCGGAGAATCGAGCCCAGCAACGGTCCGTTCAGCGAAGTGAGCTCGCGATAAAGCCGGGCATCCGGGGAGTCTTTCGCAAGTCCAGCCGCACCATTGACGAGCAACTTTTCAACTTCCCCGGAAAGCCGCTGTTTCTCCCCTGCATTCGCACTCGACTGCCATTTTGCGAGCGAGGAGCCGGAGGGCAGCACCGACTCCGGTTCGCCGCCGCTGTCCGGTTCGCTGTAGAAGTGCCACACACCCGGATGTCCGAGACTGTCGGCATGCGGATTGCCGGCGAGAATGTTTGGTGAAATGTCCTTCGCCAGGCTCCATTGGCGCGTTCCGTCGCTGAGATTTAGATCCACCGCCGTGAGGTCGCAGGAATGGTTGCCGTCGCGCGGCCCGATGACCACGGACAACACGTCCCCGGCCCGGACGGCCAAGTTTTCAAACGGGCCAAACTTAACCTCCTTCGCACCTTGGGCGGTGCCGGCGACCAGTCGCTGCCGGGAATTGCCCCGGCGCAACTCCAGCGACCAAGTGATTCCGTTGCCACATTCCGGATGCGCGTGCTGCACCACCCCATCGACGCGAAACGTGCCAGCAACCGGACTGCGCCAACCAATAATCACTCGTAGTTTCGGCGTCGGATGCACGGCGACACCATGCGGTTTCATGTTTCCGGGGACCCGGACATGCTGGTCGGAGGAATTGGCAATGATGCTCAACGCATCCGCGCCGATCCAGCCTTTGATGAAATCATAGTTTTGCGAGCTTTCCATTTTCTGCGTCACATAGGAATCAATACGGGATTCGCCGGCGCCAATTCCCAGATAGCCCAGCCACGCCGAGAGCACCGCCGGATCAACGTTGTGCTTCTGCGACAGGACAACAATGGCGTTCTGATCCGGCGAACCGCTGATTTCCGCAGCGGCCGCAAGACATTGGGTCGCACTCGAAATCACTTTTGTCCGATGCGCACTGAGGGCCCCCACTGCTGATCGCACATCACGCAACGCGAGATCCGGCCGGCCGGGGGCGACGAGCCGGGGATTTTCCCAGACGGCAAAGTCGTTCGCATTGCCGTCGCCCGCGTCGGAAGCAGCCAGGTACAGCTTGACCTCCGCACCGGTGGACGGCGCGGGAATCTTCAGTCGAACCTCCCGTGCGGTGGCGATCGGATTTACCGGCATCTGCCAGGCCTTTGGCCCGTCCCGCTTTCCGATGTGCCCAACCTGCGTGAAGCGCCACAACGCCTGCTGCCACTGGGCGATGGTTTGGGCCAGCGCGGGAGCGTCAGCTGGCTGCGCGGCGCGCCATTGCGCACGAACGAGATCAAGGACCATGGATGGTTTCGGGTCATTCAGCGTGCTCCAGAGTGTGCCAAGATACTTCGCGTTCAGTCCTTGTTCCCGCGCGACCAAGGCGAGGGTCTTCCGACCGGTTTTCAGCGCGTCGCGTTCCGTGAGTGTGGCCGCAAGATACTTCTGGAGTGGCAGCACGCCGCCATCTTTCGTGTCAAACTTAATGCCTTGAAGATTGACCGCCGAGCCGCCACCGCCGTCAGTAAACCGCGCATACAGCGCCCGGATGGCCGCCAGCTTTTCCTCGGACCAGTCGCGTTGCGAGGTGCTCGGCGAAAAGGTCAGACCGTCAGGCAACAACACTGCGTGATTCGCGATGTCCTTGCCGGCATCCAGGTATTTTGTAATCAGCGACGGGGACATCACGAGCGAGTTGCCGGTGTTCATGAAACCCTCTCCCGCCGCGCTGTCCGCCGGAAATTCACGGGCTGGATCCAGCGTCCCGACACCGGTCAAATCGCGGATCGTGTAGGTGTATTCGACGTTGCTCAGGCGACGCAGCACCACCGGTCCGGGGTCGCCGGCGCGCGCCCGCGCCACGTCATCGAGCATCGCCTTGACCCACTTGGACAGGCGCTCACGCTGGGCCGCCGAGGGCTGGGGTTTGTCTTTCGGCGGCATTTCATTGATGGCCAATTGTTCCGCGACCGTCTGCCAGACCTTCGGATGCCGTTTCACCTCGCTTAACGAGGAGAAACGTTCCAGATCGAGGTCGCCCTTGTGCTTCTCCGTCGAATGGCAGGTCAGGCAATACTCGGCGAGCAGCGGGCGGATGGTCTTGTCGAAGCCTTGCGGCGTGGTGGCGACGTTTTGCGCGGCAACGCTCAGCGCAAAACTAAAAAGTGCAAATGCAAAACCCCGCATCCGTGCCGCCTCGGAAAGTCCGAAAAAACCGCACCTCACTTTATGCCATCCTGCTTGGTCTGCTGGTCGTCCCTCCCCCCTCACCCCGGCCCTCTCCCGCCGGGAGAGGGGGAACGTAGCAGCGTTCTTCTCGAAATTTCCACACGCCTGGTTTCGTCCCAGCGCGGGGAGCGATTCTCCCTCTTCTCTGGGGTGAGGAGGAAAGGCCACGCCTACATCGACCGTCGCCAAGGATCCAAACGCGGCTGCCATTCGTGGCACCAAACTGAAATGCGCCTGTCCGGAAGCCCACTTGCGCCCTTCGCGCGTGCCAGCGAGAACCGGGTGGTATCCGGAAGCGAAGCCCGTTGCGGTTTCAGTCAAGTAGCTGCGAGGATGGATCGTCATATTCTTTAAGTCAGAATTTCTTTGAGCACACGGCCATGGACTTCGGTGAGCCGGTGGTCGCGTCCGCCGTGGCGAAAGGTCAGGCGCGTGTGGTCCAGGCCCATTTGATGGAGGATGGTGGCGTGGATGTCATGGATGTCCGTCGGGTTGACCGCGACGGCATTGCCGAACTCGTCCGTTTCGCCGTAGCTGAGGCCGCCTTTGAAACCGCCGCCGGCCAGAAAGATGGAATAGCCGCTCACATGATGGTCGCGACCGCTGCTGGCGTTGATGGCGGGCGTGTGCGGCGTACGGCCCATTTCGCCAGCCCAGAGAACAATGGTATCCTTCAGCAAGCCGCGCTGGTCGAGATCCGTGATGAGTGCAGCGACCGATTGCTCGGTGATGCGGGCGTTCTTTTCGTGCAGCACCTTTAGCTGTCCGTGCTGGTCCCAGGGAGAGTTGTTGCCGTCAAAACTGGGACACGTGATTTCGACGAAGCGCACCCCCGCCTCCACCAACCGCCGCGCGCGAAGCGCCTGGGTCGCATAGTAGCGCTGGTGTTCATCCGTCGAATCCAAGCCATAGAGTTTGCGGATATGTTCCGGCTCGCGGCTGAGGTCGGCCACTTCCGGAACGGTGCTCTGCATTAGGAAGGCCGTTTCGTAATTGGCAATGGCTCCTTCAATGGCCTTCGCGTCGGCGCTCAGGGCGGCGAAGGCAGCGTCCTGTTCGGCGAGCAGAACGAGCTTGCGGCGTTGAAGGGCGGCGGCATCGGCAGGCACGATGTTGTCCACCGGCACCCCCTTGGCGCGCATCATCGTCGCCTGATGGCTGGCGGGCAGGAACGAGCTGCCGAAATTCTCCAATCCGCCATTGGGCACCCAATCATTGTTCAAAACGACGTAGCCGGGAAGATTGCGGTTAGCCGTGCCCAAACCATAAGAAACCCAGGCGCCGAAACTGGGCGCCTGACCGATGATGCGTCCCGTGTGCAGCAGGAGATTCTGCTGGCCGTGCAGCGGCAGTTCGCCGACCATGGAACGTACCACGCACAAGTGATCTGCCACTTTGGCGATTTGTGGAAAAAGCTCACTCACCCAGAGGCCGCTTTGCCCCCGTTGCTTGAATTCCCACGGACTGCCAAACCAGACCCGTTCCGCGCTCGATTGGGAACGCTTGGACACGGCACCCTCGCCGATCGGTTTTCCCTCATGCTTTTTGAGCATCGGCTTCGGGTCAAAGGTGTCCACGTGACTCGGCCCACCGTCCATGAAGCAGAAGATGATATTCTTGGCGCGCGGCGCAAAATGAGGTGCCGGGGTGGAGCCGGCATCGCGGGCAAAAAGCCCGTTCAGAGCCAGCCAGCCGAAACCTGCGGAGGCTTGCTGGAGAAACCCGCGGCGCGACCGGACCGAAGGAAGGCGACCGGCACAATTGCAATTACGGTGGGTGTTGGTGGGCATGGCGGTGAGGCGGGGGAACCTAGCGATAGTTGATAAATTCTTTGGTGTTGAAAATAGAGTGCGCAATTTGCGCCCAGGCGGCCCCGTCTTTCATCAGGTCGCCGCCGCCCGGGGTGGCGAAATCAGACAATGCCGCGTGCCAGCGCGCCAACTCTATTTGGCTGGGTTCGCGTCCCACGGCTCGAACGAACATGGCCCGCACCCGGGCCTCCACGGACGCGTGCGGTTCCTGGATCAACTGCGCGGCCCAATGCCTGGCCATGGCGTTCACGAAGGGATCATTGAGCAGGAGCAGTGCTTGCGTGGGGACATTGGTCACATCGCGCTTGCCCGTGGGCAATTTGAGATCGGGCAAATTGAAGCCCGCCAGAAACTTGGGTGGCTCCATGATGGACATTTTTAGATAGAGAGACCGCCGTCCCAAGCCATCCAGAGGGCCGGAGAAGAGCCGCTTCTTCGCATCTTCCGCCGATCGGGGAGGATCAATGGGACGCCCGTAAAGCTGTGGATCGAGCCGGCCGGACACCGCGAGCAGCGCGTCCCGAATGGCCTCGGCCTCGAGCCGGCGGGTGGGATAGTGATGCAACAGCCGGTTGTCCGGGTCACGTTCAAGAGCCGTTTGATTCACGGTGCCTGCCTGACGGAAGGCCTGACTCAGCACGAGATGGCGCACGAGTTTTTTTGTGGACCACCCTGCTAAGGCAAATTCACGGGCGAGAAAATCGAGCAGCTCCGGATGCGACGGCTTCCCGCCCAGGCGGCCAAAATCGTCGGGCGTGGCGACCAGGCCGGCGCCAAACACCCACTGCCAGACGCGGTTTACATACACGCGCGAGGTGAGCGGCTGCTCCGGTTGGACGAGGCTTGCCGCCAACTCCAATCGCCCGCTGCCCCGGCTCTTCGCCACCGCGTTGCGACCGGCAAACATTTGCAGAAAATCCGGCGGCACCAACTCACCTGGCCGGTCCACGTTACCGCGCACGTTGAGGGGATACCTGACCTGGGGCGCCTCGCGCTCATCCATGCTGTTCAGGGTGCGCGGGTGAACGATGCCATTTTCCACGCGGCGGTACTCCGCAACCAACGCGGCCAAGGGGCTGCCGGACTCGGCGCGGTTGGGCAACAGTTTCTTCGCGAGCATCCAGTCGAGCACTTTCACATCCCCAGCCTGGGAACGGCCATCCACCCAGCGCCGCACCGCGCCCGAGAGCCAGGCGCTCAGGCGCTGGCTGGCCTTGGCACCTGACTTGGGCGCGTCACCTGCATAGAGCGTGGTGAATTGTTCGAGGGTGTCCTGCGGCGCCCCCCCTTGGTCGTGGCTGACAATTCCCGTGATGCTCAACCAGCTTCGTTTGTCATAACCGAGATCGGCATCCGGCAATCCCGGGGCGCCCCCCGAGCGTGGTGGGAAGTTGGGGTTGAGGGAGGCCGTCGCAAATTCCACCGTCACTTGCGTGACCCCATTCTTCAGGACGGCATCCGCAAAGGGCCTCCAGGTTGCCTGGGTACTGTTCAGGAAACTGACGGTCTCGTTTTGGAAGGCGTTGCCCTCCACGACCAGATAGCCGCCGTAATCTCCCCCCGCGAGCTGGACACTGAAGCTGCTTCCCGGAATGGCATGCTGCGGTGGAGTGCGCAAGGCGCCGGGTAACTTCGATGACAGCGCGTGCGTGTGATAACCGCGCGGCAGCAGGCGCGAAACGACGCTGTCCCCATCGAGCGCGATCAGCGGTGTCCCATCCGCCGCATAGCCATGCTTCATGCCCTCACCCTCAATCACCCAACCGACGGGCAAAGCGGGCTGCTGGAAATCCGCCAGCGCCTGGAAATTGGTATTGGCTTTGATTCGCAGCGCCTGTGCGGTGCGCCACTCGGCGGCGATTTCATTCCAAACCTTTTCGACATTCCCCTCCGCCTTCAGCAGCCGTGTCAACGGATAAGCCACGTCGTCGAGCGTCGTAGCGGGAACTTCCTTAGTTTCAACCAGCGGTCGCAGCTCGCCCGACGACCAGGCGTCCGGCGGTCCGGCCACCCCCAGCCAGCGCCCGGCCAACTCTCGCCGAATCTCGCCGCGCAACTCCTTGAGCCGCCCGATGGCGACGTCATTTTTTCCCGGCGCATCCACCACGCGCGACGTCCAGCGCGGAGTCATGAACACTGCGGCCAGGGCGTAATAGTCGCGCTGCGACACGGCTTCCAGCTTGTGATCGTGACAGCGCGCACAGGCCACGGTGGTGGCGAGGAACGCCTTGGAAAACGCATCGATCTTGTTGTTGATCATTTCCTGGTGAATGCCATTGAACATCAGACTGCTGCCGTGCCGGTGTTCGCCGAAGTGATAAAACATTGGACCAATCAGGCTTTCATTCACGCCCAGCTCTCGATTCAGGCGCGGTATTGGCAGCAGGTCCCCGGCGAGCTGCTCGCGCACCAACTGGTCAAAACCCACATCCTGGTTGAAGGCACGGATCAAATAGTCGCGATATTCCCACGACCCTTTGGCCGGATTGTCCCACTCATAGCCGTACGTGTCGGTGTAACGGACTACATCCATCCACTGCCGGGCGAACCGTTCACCGAAGTGCGGAGACGCCAGCAGTTCATCCACCAGTTTCTCGTAAGCTGACGCAGCATTTTTCGTCCACCGTTGGAGAAACCGCGCCTGCTGCGCCGGGGTTGGCGGCAACCCCGTCAGCACGAACGTCAAGCGACGCAACAAGACGTCCGGCTCGGCGGGTTTCGCCGGGATCAACCCGGACGAATTCAAGGCGGCGCGCAGAAAGCGATCCACCGGCTCGCGCGACCAGGCCGCGTCCTTTACCCGGGGTGGCTTTGAGTGTGCCAGCGGCTGGAGACTCCACCAATTAAGCCGCTTTTGGAATGCTGCGGCCCACTCGTCGGACTCTGGTTTCACGATCGATGCCACGGCGACTCGCGGGTCAAACGCACCTTGTTTGACCCATTCCCGGAGCGCCGCCACTTCATCCGCCGCGAGTGGTTTCTTGGGTGGCATTTGGAGATCCTTCTCCACGTAACTGACGGCCTTAATCAGCAGACTCGACTCGGGTTTTCCGGGCACGATTGCGGGTCCGCTTTCACCGCCCTTTTGCCAGCCCGATTTCGAATCCAGCGCGAGGCCGCCTTTGATTTTCTTTTCGTGCGAATGACACTCAAAACAACGCGCTTTTAGCAGCGGTTCGATCTTGCTGACGAATAGATCCTCTCCGGCACTCGCGGCCAGGACGGCCCCGCGTGGCAGCAGACAGGCGAACAAAAGCAGCGATGTGGCAATCCGATTCATTTGATTTTCGCCGGTGACGTTTTCGCGCCGAGCCACTGGAGTCCGATCAGTCGGTGCTCAATCAGTCCGGTGGTCGGCTCCAGCGAACCCGGCTTTGTCCCAGCGAATGATTCCACGCCCAACTTCCACACGACTTTTTTAGCGGTCGACACTTCGAAGACCTGCACCCGGTTCTCTTGAACATTCTGGTAATGCCAATCGGAGTTTACGATCAGGGTATTGCCATTCGGGAAGCGATGAAATCCACCAAAAATGATCACCGGAAATTCAGTGAGATCGGCGGCTTTGAGCTCCCAAACAATTTCATGATTGGGCGTCGCCTCGATCAACCCGCCGCGCCAGCTCATCAGGGTGTTGCCATTCGCGAGCCGCTCGGCCACTACGGGCAGATCCGGCACCGAATGCCGCCACAATTCCTTCCCGTTGTCGTCCACCTCCACAAAGGCCTTCTCAAAGCGGAGCGCCAGGAGATAAGTGCCGACGGGAGTCCGCCGCAATAAATTGTAGCGGCTGTGGGGATCCGCCTCGCGCTTGGTCGGCACGGGAATGCGCCGGGCCACGCGCCGGCCGGCATCGGTGAGCTGAACCATTTCCATGCGCTCGGCATCCACGGTCATCACGTCGCCATTCGGCAGCGGCACGCAGGTCTTCAATTCAGCCGGGGCGGCCACTCGAAATTCCCAGATTGTTTTGCCGTCCGGAGCCAGTTCGCGAACATAATGATGCGAAGCGCACAGGTAATTTCCTGAGGGCAGCCGGCAGCCGTCGTAAATCATGTCACTCCATTCCACCACGCCCGGCCGGCCGTCCTTCAGCGTCGTCGCAAACCTCCCAAACTTCAGGGAACCTTCGCGATTGAAAACACTCACGCCGTCCGCCGAGGCCAGCAGAAAATCCCCGGGCGTCACCGCGGCAGCGGCGTCCGTGGCCCAGGACAACAGCCCGAGGGCGAAACTGATTGCAGCCAGAATGATAGTCCTCATGCCAATAACTCCTTGATCACCTGTCCCTCGACATTGGTCAACCGCCGCTGCACGCCATTGTGTTCGAAAGTGAGTTTTTCGTGATCCAGCCCCAGGAGATGCAAAAGGGTGGCGTTGAAATCGTAGAGCGGGTGAATGTCCGCCACGGCCTTTTGTCCGAGCTCATCGGTAACGCCATGACTGACTCCGCGTCTCACACCGGCGCCGGTCATCCAGCATGTGAAGCCATCGGGATTATGGTCGCGGCCCAGCGCTCCTTTCTGAAAGAAGGGCATGCGTCCAAACTCAGTGCACCAGACGACAAGTGTGTGCTCCAATAATCCGCGTTGTTTCAAATCGCGGATTAGCGCGGCCACCGGCTGATCGAGGATGGAGGCATGCCGGTCGTACTGCTCCTTCAGCTTGCTGTGACCGTCCCAATTTAGCTCACCGCCACTGGCGTAGGCGCCGTTGAAGAGCTGCACGAAGCGCACCCCCTTCTCAATCAGTCGCCGCGCGAGCATGCAGTTGCGCGCAAAACCGGCCTTGATGGGATTCGTCGTGTCGTTCGCCCCGTAACTTTTCAGAATGTGCGCCGGCTCGGTGGCGAGATCGCTAATTTCCGGCACGCTGAGCTGCATGCGCGCGGCGAGTTCGTAACTAGCAATGCGCGCCGCGAGTTTGTTGTCTCCGGAATGCTGCTCGAGGTGCCGCGCATTCATCCGCTGCAGGAGCGTGCGCGCGGCGCGGTCGGCGTCCGCCGAAACTCCTGGCGCAACGAGATGCCGCACGGGATCCTTGGCGCTGAAGGTCGTTCCTTGAAACGCTGCGGGCAGAAAGCCGGGGCCCCAGTTATTGGAACCGTTTTGCGGCACGCCGCGCGGGTCGAGGATGGACACGAACGCGGGCAAGTCCTGGTTCTCACTCCCGAGCGCGTAGCTGATCCACGAGCCGAGGCTCGGGAAACCATCGAGCACGAAACCCGTTGAGAGAAAATTCTCTGCTGGCCCATGCGTGTTGCTCTTGCTGGTCAGCGAATGGATGAAAGCGATGTCGTCGGTGAGTTCCGCGAGATGCGGAATCAAATCGGAGACCATCTTGCCCGTTTGACCGCGCGGACGGAACGCATACTGCGGCCGGGCGAGATTACCGGCCGGGCCTTGGAATGTGACCGCGGGTCCGCCGGGCAACGGTTTGTCATCCCACTTGATCAGCTCCGGCTTGTAATCCCACGTCTCCAACTGGCTCACCGCTCCGGCACAAAAGATGACGATCACGTTCTTTGCCTTCGCGGGAAAATGCGGTTGCCGCGGCGCATACGGACGGGCGGGATGAATGATCGGCTCCGGCGCGGCCAGCAAGCCATCCAGGCCGAGCAGGTTCGTCAACGCGATGGAACCCAGCGCGGTGGCGGTGCCGGACAGGAAACCGCGGCGATCCAGCAAATGGCGGCCGTGGACGGAGAGGTGTTCAGCGTGGGGGTTCATGGCAGGAACAGAAATTCGCTGCTGTTAAATAGCGCGCGGCAAAGCGTGGGCAGTCCATGCGCGCTGACGACCGGTTTCGCGTCGGCCAACTCGGCGGAGCCAGGGTTGCGACTGAGCGCGAGCTGGTAGGCGCGCTGGATTTGCCTGGTGATGTCGTCGCCGACTTCGGTCTGCACGCGCGCGGCAAACGCACCGGCTTGATCCAGCGTGAAGCGGCTGTTGAAAAGATTGAGTGCCTGGATTGGGGTGGTCGATTCCCGGCGACGCGCCGTGCTTTGCCCCGCATCGGGGCAGTCGAATGCGCCGAAAACCGCCTCCCGTTCGCGGCGGACTTTGTGGGCGTAAATCATCCGGCGCACACCATCGCCAGCGAACGACTCCACGGGCATGAAGCCGCTCAACCCGCCGCGGTTGTTGAACAGGTCGAAGCCGCGCCCCCCCATCTTCAGGTTCAACCGGCCGCTGACGGCAAGGATGGAGTCGCGGATTGGCTCAGACTCCAGCCGCCGGGAAGGAAACCGCCAGAGCAACCGGACATCGGCATCGATTTGTTGGGCTTTGGAATAAGCACTAGCCGGTGGAGACGCAACCCGCTTCCTGGCGGCGACCTTTTCCGGCGGATCACCGGCTACTGATTCACTGACCGCTGAACTCTGCCGGTACGTGGCCGAGAGGACGATCAATCGGTGCAGATGCTTGATCGACCACCCCGAACGGATGAACTCAGACGCGAGCCAGTCCAGGAGTTCCGGGTGCGATGGCTTGGCACCGTTGCGGCCGAAGTCGCTGGGTGTCTCCACCAGACCGGTTCCGAAGTGGCCCTGCCAGATACGATTCACCATCACGCGCGCGGTGAGCGGATTTTCCGGACGGGCGATCCACTCCGCCAGCGCGAGCCGCCGCTGCTGTTCCCCGGTGTCCACCGACAGCTTTAGCGTTCCCAGCACGCTCAGCACTCGCGGCGCAACCTCTTCCTTCGGCTGCTCGGGGTCGCCGCGATTGAGGAGGTGAATGGCATCGGGCTTGCGGAAGGTGCCGGCGAAAGCCATTTGTCCCATGGACGCCGCGGTGATCTTCGTCTCCAGCACCTTTTTCTCGGCGAGCAAGACCCCGGCTGCTTTTGCTTCCTCCGCGTTGAGCCCGGCCGTGGAGAAGGCCCTGGGCTTGGCGCTGCGCTCGTCCGGCACATAGGCGCGCCGGTCCGTCGAGTCGGCGACGGGATGCCAATTTCCGGAGTTGTCGGCGACTTCGATGAGATAGTTGGTGGCCAGGCGATCGTTGAACTTCCCGTCCCGATCCCGCCCCCAGACGACGCGCTCAATCAGCTGCTCCTGTGGAAACTGAAGCATCACCCAGCCCTTGCCCGGCTCATTGGACATCCAGCTGCGAGCGTTGCCATACTGCCCATCGTTGATGTGCCTCAACTCATGGCGTTCGGCAACGACGGTGTCGCCGGAAGAAGCAACGGTAGTGCCGGCACTCGGGCGGGCCACGTTTCGCGCCTCCGTGTCGAACACCTCCAGTTCATCAATGCACGGTTCTAAATTATTGGTGGCTTTGATCGTAAACCGCAGACGCCTCGCCTTCACGGGCGCAAATCGATCGGTGTTCCTGGAGGCCTGCACCGCCGGACGCAACGGCGGCGCCCCGGCCAGACGCGTCAACGCAGCCAGCGAAGGCCCCGCCTCAAGGGTGTAGGCCGTGGCCAGCCGGTCGGTAAATTTCCCCTCGCGGTCGCGGCTCCAGTTGATTTTTCCGATCCGCACGGCTTCCGGCAACTCGAACAACACCCAGCCCCGGCCCGCCTCATCCGCCATCCAGCTTCGGCTGTTGCCATACCGGCCATCGTTGATGTGCTCCAACCGGTGAATCTCGGAGGTGCGGCTGCCCGAGGCGGTGACCTTGGTTCCGTGGCTGGCCAACGCGACGTTGCGCGGCGCGGGTTCGTCCGTGAAGATTTCAAACTCATCCACACAAGGCTCGATCAGACCCAGCGTGGGATGAAGGTTCGCGTCGTGAATCGCAAACCGGACAAACTTTGCGGCCAAGGGCGGAAAGACTTCCTCGTTGAGACGCGGATTTGTTGGCCGGGAGGGATTTGCCCCCGCCTGGGCCAACGGTTCAAAGCGCGCGAGTTCAATTTCAATTTCTGCAACCCGCTGGCTCAGGACCGCCGCCTCCTGCTGCCGGACCAATGCGGCGGCCGTCCGTAACGGCCGGTCACCATACTCCACGCCGGCAAAGAAAGACTGCATGGAATAATAATCCCGGGCACTGATCGGGTCGAATTTGTGATCGTGACAACGGGCGCAGCCCACGCTCAAGCCGAGAAATGTTTGCGCCGTGTTCACGACGATCTCATCCAGCGAATCCTGCCGTGCGAGCCGTTTGGAAATGTCATCCGCGCCGATCTGACCGGGAAGCAGCACCGACGCCGTGACGAGAAATCCGGTGGCCGCGTCCTGATCGACGGCATCCCCGGCGATCTGTTCACGAATGAACTGGTCATACGGCGTGTCCCGGTTGAAGGCCGCGATCACATAATCACGATAAGGCCACGCGTTCGGCCGCTCGGTGTTCACCTCAAAACCGTGCGTGTCCGCATAGCGCACCACATCCAGCCAGTGCTGCGCCCAGCGCTCGCCGTAGCGGGGCGAGGCCAGCAGATCCTCCACCACGCGCTCGCCGGCATCGCGGTGTTGATCTTTGACAAAGGCCTCCACCTGCTCGGGTGAAGGCGGCAGGCCGGTTAGATCAAACGACACCCGCCGCAGCCACGTCACACGATCCGCCTCCGGCGCGGGCTTCAATCCTTCCCTGTCCAACCGCGCGAGAATAAAACGGTCCACCTCATTGCGCGCCCACCGCTGGTTCGTGGTCTGGGGCGGCGAAGGATTCGTCACGGGCTTAAACGACCAATGATCCCGCTTGTCCGCCAGCTTCACTTTGTCCACGCCTTCGGGCCACACCGCGCCTTCATTGATCCAGCGCTGGAGCACTTCGATCTCGCCGGCTGCGAGCCGTTCACCTTTCGGCGGCATCAACATGTCCTTGTCTTCACCGCGCACGTAGCGAATCAGCGGGCTGGCCTTGGCGTCCTGCGGCACGATGGCCGGCTTGCCGCTTTCGCCGCCGCGCAGCGCCACCGCGCGAACATCCAATCGATAGCCGCTCTTCTGCTTTTCCGGCCCGTGGCAACTGAAACAATGTTTCTCCAGAATCGGGCGCACTTCGCGCGCAAAATCCGGGGCGGCACCCAGGACACTTGAACCGGCTGACGCAAGGAACGCGAGGACGGCACTCGTCGCAAAATCAAACTGACGCCTTTCCGTCATGCGATGATTTCCTTGATTACGTGCCCGTGCACATCCGTCAACCGCCGGTCCGCGCCGTTGTGGCGGAAGCTGAGTTTATCGTGCTCGAAGCCCAGGAGGTGCAACAAGGTCGCGTGCTGGTCGTAACACATCGTGGTGTTGTGCGCGGCCTTGAAGGAAAATTCGTCGCTCTCGCCATAAGTGGCGCCGGCCTTGATCCCGCCGCCCGCCATCCAACTGACAAAGGTGTTGCCGTTGTGGTCCCGGCCTTTTGTTCCCTGGCTGTACGGCGTGCGTCCAAATTCGGTGGTCCACAGAATAATGGTGTCCTCCAACATCCCACGCGCTTTCAAATCTTTCAGCAGTCCCGCGATGGGCTGGTCGGAGCGGACGCACATTCTTTCAAAATCCGAACCCGGAAAAATGTCGCCGTGATTGTCCCAATTGCCCGACGCGCCACCCAGACCGGAGCCGCACCAGAGTTGAACGAACCGCACGCCGCTTTCGATGAGCCGTCGCGCGATGAGACAATTCCGGCCCAGCGGCTCGGTCTTCTCATCGCCGAAGCCATACAGCTTTTTTGTGGCCTCGGTCTCGCCAGCCAGGTCGAGCACTTTGGGGACGGCCAGCTGCATCCGCGCGGCAAGTTCGTAGCTGGCAATGCGCGCTTCGAGTCGCGAGTCGCCGGGTTGGAGACGTCCGCGATTGAGCCGGGCCAGCACATCCAGACCGTCGCGCTCACTGCCGGCGTTGACGAAGCCGGCACTCTTTGGAGCGAATAAATCCGGCACCGGATTTTCAGCGGCGGGATTGAGCATGGTCCCCTGATGCATCGCCGGGAGAAAGCCGTTCGTCCACGCGGCCTTGCCCGTCCACGGCAAACCAACGGGGTCCGGCAAGGCAACGAACACCGGCAAATTATCCGTGAGTTTGCCGAGCGCATAACTCACCCACGCGCCCACGGTCGGAAAACCGGGGGTGACGAAGCCGCTGGTCTGCATCGTCATGCCTGAGCTGTGTTCGCTGGTCGGCGCGGTCATCGCCATGAGAAAAGCCATGTCATCCACGCATTCGGCGAGGTGCGGCAGCGCGCTCGTGACCCAGCGGCCGCTTTGGCCGTGCTGCCGCCATTCCCAAGGACTTTTCAACAACGGCCCGGCACTCCCCTGCGTGCCGCCGGTGACGGTGAAGTTCACGGTCTCACCGTGGCGCCGTTGCAGTTCCGGTTTGTAGTCAAACGTGTCGCACTGGCTGGCCCCGCCGAGCATGAAAAGTTGAATCACCTGCTTCGCGCGGGGGCGATGGTGCGGCGCTCCCGTTGGCGCGGCGGTTTTGCCCGCTCCGAGCAAACCCTGCTCGTGCAACAGGCCAGCGAGCGCGACGGAACCGAAGCCGCCGCCGAGTTGCGTGACAAAGTCCCGGCGGGTCAATGGATTGGGTGAATGTTTCATGGCAGTTCAATTCACAAACAAAAAATCGTTCGAGTTCACCAGCACCCGGCAGGCGCTGGCGAGACCGTGACGGCGGGCATGATCCGCGAGCAAGACGGCTTCCGCGCTCGTGGGCAGGCGGGCGGTGAGCAGTTGGAACGCGCGTTCGATCCGGGACTCCAGGCCAGACTTTTCCAGTTCAACACGCGCCGCAAGGTGTTCGCATTGCCGCAGTACAAACCGGTTGTTCCAAAGCGAGAGCGCCTGCAACGGCGTGATGGTCGAGTTGCGCTTGGGGGTGGAGAGCGATGGATCCACGGCATCGAAGGCCTCGAGCAAAGGATCGTTGATGTTGCGGAAGAGAAAACGATACACCCCGCGCCGATAACTCGCCGGGCTGTCCGGATCAAACGCCGCATAGTCCAGGCGCGGACTGACGGCATTGTTCGGATCATCATATTTGAACTGCATCGCCGAAGGGCCGCCCATGGCGAGGTCGAGCTTGCCGCTGACGGCCAGCAAGCTGTCGCGCATGTCCTCGGCGTCGAGGCGCGGGCGGTTCATGCGCCACAAAAACCGGTTGTCGCTGTCCACCCGCGCCGCCGCCGCACGATGCGCGGACACCTGCCGGTAGACGGAGCTGGTGACGATGAGTTGGTGAAGCCGCTTAAGCGAGTCGCCCCCGTCGCGGAACTCCACCGCGAGCCAGTCCAACAATTCCGGATGCGTGGGCGGAGCGCCCATGCGGCCGAAATCGTTCGGTGAATCCACGAGGCCTTTCCCGAAATGCCAGTGCCAGACCCGGTTCACAATGCTCCGCCACGCCAGCATGTTTTCCGGGGCCGTGATCCAGCGGGCCAGCGCCGCGCGCCGCGCGGCTTCGTCCTTGGGATTCGCGAGCGCGAAAATGGCCGGCAAGGTGCTCACCGCCGTGAGGGCGCCTGGCCCGACCGGCGCGAGCGGCTGCTTGAGGTCGCCCCGGCGCAGGACCGCAATGGGTAAAGGTTCCTTCGTCGGTTTGTAGTTTCTCAACGGGGTGAAGTCGCCGGCGATGGCCCACACCCTGTGTTCGGCGGGAAACTGCGCGAGCTGTTGCTTCAGATGCACGAGGCGGTGGGTGTCGAAAATTCGTTTTCGCTCCTCCCCGGAGCGTTCGGATTCAGGCCGGGCGAGCAAAGTGAGCAAATCAACCGGCAACAAAGGCACGCGCACGGGCCGGGCCCGGTCGGTGGCCGAGAGCCGGAACCGCCCGATCAGGTGACGCTGCCCGTGCAGTTGGTCCAACTCAACGGCGAGCACCGCTCCCGGGGCTGTGTCCGCTGTTTCCTTCAGTTCGAACACGGCTTGGTGCAGCGTGCCAACTTGCGGATGGATTCCCCACGCGGTTTCACTTTTTCCATCGATCGCCCGTTCAATACCCCAGTCTGCCTGGTTGAAGTCCGCCGAAGCGTTTTGCAACGGGAGCGGGACCCGCTTATCCGCCGCCAGTCTGACCAGGCGAATTTCAGAAAGATGCAAATTACCGTTATCTTGCCGCCCGGGGCCGCGCGCGGGCAGCCGGTCGTCCGGCAGAACCTCCAGCCTCACCGCCGTCAACTTCGGCAGAGGAAATCGGGCGCGAATGGTATAAATATCCTTGTCTGCGGCTTCGCCGGAGGCCAGCCAGGAACCGTCGTCCAGTTTGCTGAATGACGTTTTGCTGTTTGTGGACGTGACCTGCTCGACCTGCAGAGGAATCCAATTCACGGCCTGCGCGGCGAGCGAAGCCTCCCAAGCTGCCCCGGCCTTTAGGAGTTCCGTCCGCTCGGCGGGGGTCGGCGGGTGTGCCTCCGCATTCTTTTCTAGATCCGCAATCTTGGCGTGCAGTGCGGCGCGGGCGCGGCGCACTTCGGGATTCGGGTCAAACAAACGCTCGGTGCGCCCCACCCCGGAAAAAACCGCCTGCAATTGGTAATAATCAGTCTGCGTAATCGGGTCGAACTTATGCGCATGGCAGCGCGCGCAGTGCACCGTCATGCTGAGAAACGTGCTCGCGGTGCTGGCCACCATGTCGTCGCGATCCAGGTTTAGCGCGATGCGCTTGCAGTCCGTGCCATCCACCTGCTCCACCAATGCACTCTGGTTGAACGGTCCGGCGGCGGCAAATCCCAGGGCCGGCGTCAGCCCCGGCTCCTCCGGAAATAGGGCATCCGCCGCCAGCTGCTCCTGCACAAATCGCGCATACGGCTTATCGGCATTCAAAGCCGAGATCACGTAATCCCGATAGGGCCAGGCGTCCAGCCGGGGCCGGTCCATGCCAAAGCCATTGGATTCCCCGTAGTGAACGACATCCAGCCAGTGCCGGGCCCAGCGCTCCCCATAACGCGGCGAGGCCAACAGTCGATCCACCAACCGCTCGTAGGCGTCGGGGGCCGGGTCCGCCTCAAACGCCGCAACGGCTTCGAGGGAAGGCGGCAGTCCGTGCAGGTCATACGTCAGACGACGGATGAGCGTGCGCCGGTCCGCCTCGGGTGAGGGCGTGAGTTTCTGTTCGCGCAACTTATCTAAAATGAATGCATCAATCGAATTACGCACCGTCCTGGACTGAGAGGCAGACATCTTCGGCACCAGTGGACGCACCAACGGTTGGAGCGACCACCAGTTCGTAGCAGCGGAGTTGGCAACGGCATTAACCCGTGGATCGGGCGCGCCCATCGTCACCCAGCGTTTCAGCTTGGCAATGTCCGCCTCGGCGAGTTGGGCCGTTTTCGGCGGCATTTTGAGCTCCTTGTCTTCATGACGCACGGCTTTCATCAACAGGCTTTCATCCGGCTTGCCCGGAATAATCGCCGGGCCGGTGTGGCCACCCTGCTCCCAGCCGCTGCGGGAATCGAGATTCAACCCGCCTTTCATCTTGCCGGCCGCATGGCTGTGACACTCGTAGCAATGCTTGCGAAGCAACGG
>JAYTXL010000364.1:0-15007 GCA_043742955.1 Verrucomicrobiota bacterium
TAAAGTTTTCCCCGGCTCGCTCCGCCAATTACTACAAACGTGTTCGCACCATCGTATTCTGAACCTATGGACTTTTCTTAATTCAATGGCAGTGGGGCAGCGGGGGTGGGCGGGCACAACCCCCCGGGTGGGGCTGGATTGGCTCCTCAAAATTGAATTTCTGGATTCTGATCCACATTCCGGTATGGTCACCACGATGTCCAAAAAAACGCCAATTCGGCCCATTCAAACGGATCGTTGGCCGACGATTTTTTCCGGCCTGGCGGGTGCGTGGCTGGGGCTGTCCCTCCTGAAGTTTGGAAATCCCGTTATTCTGGACGGAGTCATTGAGGCACCCAAGAATTTTTATGATGGGCTTGACCAGTCATGGCCGGTGGCTTGGGGCTATACCATGTTGGTGTTGGTGTTGGTGGCGGGCTTGAAGGTGGCTCGGTTCGGATTGCGATCCCCGAGTCCCATTGTCTGGCTTCCAATCGCCTGGCTTGCCTGGCAGTTGGTTTCGTCCACCCGATCGGTTAATCCCGCTTTGACCAAGGCGACGCTGCTGCATTTTGGCGCCTGTGTGGTCGGTTTCTACGTCGGCTATTTCGCATTGAGCCAGGTGCGTCGGCTGGGTTTGTTTTGGTTGGGTTTACTGGTGGGTTTTGCGTTGGTGCTGGCGGGAGGATTTACCCAGCATTATGGGGGCTTGGATTCGACCCGCCAGTTCGTGCGGGAAAATGAGCAAAACCACTGGAGTGGCCTGCCCGTCGAAGAACTTCAGGCTTTGGAGAAGAGCCACATCCTGATCAAGACAGAGGACGGGTATGCCACCCATCCGGAAGTGATCCGAAAACTCGAAGGCAAGCGTATTTCCTCGACGCTGGTGTATCCAAACACCTTGGCGGGGGTCATTTTGTTGTTGCTTCCCCTTTCGCTGGTGGTGCTGGGGGAGCGATGCGCTGGACTTCCTCGAATGATGGGCAGGGTATTGGTGGGTTTGTTGGGTTACATGGGGCTGGCGTGCCTCTATTGGTCCGGCTCCAAAGCCGGTTGGATCATTGCGCTGGTGATGGGCGCGGTGATGTTTTTCAAAATCCCGTTTCCGCGAAGGCTTCAATTGCTCTTGTTGGGGGCATTCTTGATATTGGGTTTGTCCGCGTTCTTCCTGCGGTATGAAAAATATTTCCAAGCCGGGGCCACGAGCGGCAGCGCCCGCGTCGACTATTGGCGGGCCGCTTACCAGACGGCGCGGCTGCATCCAGTAATGGGAAGTGGACCCGGGACTTTTATGACCCAGTATCTCAAGCTGAAGCACCCCGAATCGGAAATGACTCGCTTGGCCCACAATGACTATCTCCAACAGGCATCCGATTCCGGTTTGATTGGTTTTTTACTATTTTGTGTCCTAATAATCGGATCTCTGGCATTTCTTTATCGTAATAGTGTTCTGGATGGTGGTTGGATCAGCAATGGAGTTTGGCTCGGACTTTTTGGTTGGGCACTGCAAAGCTTCGTTGATTTTGGTCTGTATATTCCAGCTTTGGCATGGCCGGTTTTTGTTTTGATCGGGTGGCTTTGGGGGATGAGGGCCACGAATAATCGCATCGACAGGGCGCCGTCAGCTCGGTAGCTTTTCCGCTCGATGAAGATATTATTTCTGAATGGGCCCAACCTGAATCTGCTGGGACAGCGTGAACCAGAAGTATACGGACGCACCACCTTGGCGGAGATCGAGGCCAAGGTGCGTGCCCGGGCGGCGAAATTGGAAGTTGGGGTGGAATTTCGCCAATCAAATTTGGAGGGGGAGTTGGTGACTTGGATTCAGCAAGCAAAGGGAGAGTATCAGGTGATTGTGTTGAACGCGGCGGCCTATACTCACACGAGCGTGGCGTTGCGAGATGCGATTGCGGCCACCGGGATTCCCACCATCGAAATCCATTTATCGAATGTTCATGCACGTGAGGAGTTCAGGCACAAATCATTAATTGCTCCGGTTTGTCGGGGACAAATTGTTGGATTTGGTATCGAATCGTATATTTTGGCGGTTGACGCATCAATAACGCTAACGCCTTTGTGAACGGTCCAAAAGCGTGGCAAAATTGAACCCTGTGACGGCCTTGGTTGCTGAAGGGGAGCGGAAACTTAGCTTGACCTAGCATTCCTGCCTGTTATTTTTCGCCGCAATTCAAGCAGTTGAATTTAGGGCGTTGACGATAACTAGGCCAGCGCAATGGAATAATTGTGAAGTTGGGCGCGCTCGATTTGAAAAAACCTATAACCAGGAGCAGGCTGTGGATTTAAAAGACATCAAGGCAATGATCGACCTGATGAAGAAGAATGCCATTTCTGAGTTCGAGTTGGAGAAACCGGATTTCAAGATCAAGCTGAAGCGCGGGGCGAATGGGGGTCAATCATCCGCCTCCTTCGATGAGGTTCAAACACCAAACTATCCACCGACAACTTATGGCGGATCGGTTTCTCCCGGGACCGCACCGACTTCGGCTTTGACGTCGGTTCCGGAAGGGGAGATCAAATCCCCGATGATCGGCACCCTCTACCGCGCACCTTCCCCTGAGTCAGGCAACTATGTGGAGGTTGGGACTGAAGTAAACCCAGACACTGTCGTATGCATCATCGAAGCGATGAAAGTGATGAATGAAATTAAAGCAGAGGTGAATGGCGTGGTGACGCAAGTCGTGGCTGAAAACTCCAAACCGGTCGAATTTGGGCAACCTTTGTTCAAAATCCGGCTTTTATAATCGGCCAAACGGAGACTTGCCCCGGGTGAGTTGCAAACGATCCAAGGGGGCATTACTGCCTTATTAAAGACGCTGGAAGTAACCCATGTTCGAAAAAATTTTAGTGGCCAATCGCGGAGAGATCGCTGTTCGCATCATTCGCGCTTGTAAAGACCTGAACATTCGCACGGTGGCCGTTTATTCGGAGGTGGACGCGAACTCCATGCACGTGCAATTGGCAGATGAGGCAATCTGTATCGGTAAAGGACCTAGTAATGAGAGTTATTTGCGGATAGATCGATTGGTAAGTGCTGCGGAAATTGCCGATGTGGATGCGATTCATCCCGGGTATGGGTTCCTTTCGGAGAACGCGCACTTCGCGGATGTGTGCGAGAATTGCAACATTCGTTTCATTGGGCCGAGCTCGCGCGCGATGATGGCACTGGAGGACAAGCAGGTTAGCCGTGCTTTGGCGAAGAAAGCAGGGGTGCCGATTCCGCCTGGTTCAGACGGCTTGGTCGAGAATGAGCAGGTGGCGCTGTCCACGGCAAAGAAGATTGGGTATCCGGTGATGATTAAAGCGGTGGCAGGCGGCGGCGGTCGGGGGATGAGGGTCGCGCACAACGATATTTCCATGATCAAAGGGTATCACACCGCCCGGACCGAGGCGGAGAAAGCCTTTGGCAATTCTGGCGTTTACATCGAGAAGTTCATAGAAAACCCCCATCACATTGAGTTTCAGATTTTTGGGGACAGCCGAGGCAACATCATCCACTTGGGTGAACGCGATTGCTCCATCCAACGCCGCAATCAAAAGTTGATTGAAGAAACTCCTTCGCCGCTGATCGAGAATAAACACAAAGACCTGCGCAAGAAAATGAGCAAAGCAGCCAAGCGCATTGGCGAATTAGCACATTATACCAATGCCGGCACGGTGGAGTTCATCGTGGATGACCATGGAAATTTTTATTTCCTCGAAGTCAACAAGCGAATCCAGGTGGAACATCCTGTAACCGAGTTGGTTACCGGAGTGGATCTGGTCAAACTCCAGATCATGGTCGCGATGGGTGAGCCGATCAAGATGTCGGATGCCGAATCGAAGGGGCACGCCATCGAATGCCGGATCAACGCCGAGGATCCATTTGATGATTTTCGCCCCTGCCCGGGTCGGATTGAGATGTATTACGCCCCCGGTGGCCCGGGGGTGCGGGTGGACAGCCATGCGTACGCCGGATACACCATCCCGCCGCATTACGACTCAATGATTGGCAAGTTAATTACCTTCGGCAAAGACCGGCGTGAAGCAATGGAAATCATGAGCCGGGCTTTGAGCGAGTACATGATTACCGGCATCAAGACGACCATCCCGTTCGAGCAGGCAATTCTGCAAGACCCAAATTTCCGCCGCGGTGTTTATTCCACCAATTTTGTCGAAAACCTGCTGAGTGGTGGTCGGCGCGAGTTGATCGAGGAAAAGGCCTAACGGGCTAAATGATGGAGGCCGTTTTGTGGGAGAGATGAAGCCGCTAGCCGACTGCCAGCTTTATACCTTCGTCGACCTGGCCCATCTCCAGGGGCGTGCGCCGGTCGAGGTGGCCCGGCAACTTTGTGCGGGCGGCTCCGACTTGATTCAACTCCGGGCCAAGGGTGCTTCCCTCACCGAGATTCGCGAGCTGGCAGATGCAATCCTTCCCATTACCGACCGCGCCGGGGTTTGGTTCGTCCTGAATGATCATCCAAAGCTCGCCCTCCAACTAGGCGGGCCCTGCTGCCACATGGGGCAGGAGGATTTTTTCGACGCTGGTTTTCGTGCGGCCGCGCAAGTCACCGGCTGCCCTCCGCAAATGCTCCTCGGTCTGAGCACCCATTCCCCCGACCAGGCGCAGCGCTCACTCCGCGCCGCGCCGGATTATATCGCCATCGGTCCGGTGTTCGCCACTGATACCAAACCAGCGGCCCGGCCGGTAACGCTCGATTATGTGCGTTGGGCGGCGGCGAATGTCCGGATCCCCTGGTTTGCCATTGGCGGCATAAACCTGGAAAATCTCGACGCGATCATGGCTGCCGGCGCACGTCGGATCTGTGTGGTATCGGCGATCTTGAGCGCACCAGACATCGCCCGGGCTTGTCAGCAATTCAAGAACCGCCTATCTTCCACGCCCGGAAACAACTTAATCGATCAAACCATATGAGTGTTCTTATTGTCGGCACCACCGCCTTGGACTCAATCAAAACCCCCCGCGCAGAAAACCCGCGCTTGCTGGGCGGTTCGGCGAGCCACGCTGCGGTGGCCGCGAGCTTTTTTGCCCCGGTAAAATTGGTCGGCATCGTCGGAGACGATTTTCCCGAGCGCTACGTTGCCCTTTATCGCCGGCACGGGATTAACCTGGAGGGTTTGCAACGGGTCGCGGGTAAGACCTTTCATTGGGCGGGTGAATATGAGGTCAACATGAATAACCGCCGCACCTTGACCACGGACCTGGGAGTGATCGAAGGCTTTTTGCCCCGCCTGCCCCAGGCGTATGAGACCACGCCGTTCGTTCTGCTCGCCAACATCGCACCCGCCATGCAATTGCACGTCCTCGATCAGGTGCGTCGGCCCAAATTTGTCATCGCCGACACCATGGATCTCTGGCTGAACATCGCGTTGGCCGACCTTAAGAAGGTGCTGCGGAGGGTGGATTTGCTGGTGCTGAACGATAGCGAGGCGCGGCAACTCACGGACCAGGACAACCTGGTGGTGGCGGCGAGGAAGATTCATCAACTTGGCCCGAAATATGTGATCATCAAAAAGGGGGAGCATGGTGCCATTCTTTCCTCACCCACCGGGATGTTCATCTCGCCGGCGTTTCCCTTGCGAAAAGTGGTTGATCCCACGGGGGCGGGTGATTCATTTGTCGGTGGCATGATTGGCTACTTGGCGAGTGCGCGGGGTTCGGTGGCGGGGAACCTGCGTCGCGCGATGATCCACGGCAGTGTCGTGGCGTCGTTCTGCTGCGAAGGATTTGGGTTGTCGCAGACGACGAAAACCAAACGCGCCGCCATATTGCAACGGGTGCGGGAACTTGAGGAATTAGCCCGGTTTTAGGATCAAATTGGCGCGGGGATTTTTGGTGTCGTGGTGCGATCAAAATTGGCCTGATGAGGTGGGACGCTGGGGTTGGCTGGAAGCATCAGGTTAACAGCGCGTAAAGCGCCCTTGCTTGGGCGGCGGATTGGTCTCTGCGGCGACGCAATCCGGGCGCGCCTGAAGCCAGAGGAACGGCCAGTCGGGTCGCCTCCAGCCCGCGCGACAAAAGCAAAATATTGTCTCTTTTGAACCCCTGCCGACACCCGTTGCGAAACGTCTTGCGTTTGATTTTCAGCCTTGCGTAGAATGTAAAGGTTGGCTGGATAGCTCAGTTGGTAGAGCAGAGGACTGAAAATCCTCGTGTCGCCGGTTCAATTCCGGCTCCAGCCACCACTTTAAACGTGACCAAAGCCTTGGTTCATGGCATGAGTCGCGGATGCCCAAACTCACACCCGCCGAAATCAAAGCAGCCCTGCCGTCACTCCCGGATTGGAAGAAAAAAGGCGCGAATATCGTTCGGAACTTTCAATTCAAGGATTTTGTCCAAGCCATTAAATTCGTCGGTGCCGTCGCCAAACTTGCGGAACAAGTGAACCATCACCCGGACATCGATATCCGCTGGAACCAGGTCACGCTCACGCTCTCCACGCACAGCGAGGGTGGCTTGACAGAGAAAGATCTTGCGCTGGCCCAGAAGTTTGATGGGTTGGTGTAGTTCATGACCCGCCCGCTCGACGCCAAGACCCTGTTCAAGCAGCAGTTCGGTTTTACGCCCACACACCTCGTGCGCGTGCCGGGGCGAATCGAACTTCTGGGAAACCACACCGATTACAACGAGGGCTTGGTGCTGGCGCTAGCGGTGGACCAATATGTTTCCATCGCCACGTCGCCGCGTTCCGATGGCAAGATTGAGATCGTCTCCTCCGCCTTTCCGCAGCGGGAACTTTTCTGGCTCAGTGAATTCAAGGAGAATCCCGCCGCGCCCTGGGCTAATTATGTCAAGGGCATGCTGGACCGGTTGCGCCGCCATGGCGTGCCGTTTAGCGGGTTCAGCGCCGCAATCCACAGCACCCTGCCGATGGGTGCGGGCTGGGGAAGTTCCGGTGCCCTCAGCCTGGCCACGGCTCTGGCCGTGCGGCAGTTGCATCCGTGCAAGTTCACCAGCATCGGGGCCACCTCGCTCCCGCGTACCCGGGGCAAGACCCGGCTGGCTTTGCCGCCGTTAAGTAAAAAGGAGAAAATCATCCTCGCCCAATTGTGCCAGTCAACCGAAAGCGAATTCGTTGGCGTCCAGTGCGGGTTGCTCGACCCATTCACCTCGCTTTTTGGGCGGGCCTTTCACGCCCTGCAAATTGACTTCCGGCACCTCGCCGTGGAATCGTTGCCGATGATTGGCGAGATCTCCGTGGTCATCTGTGAGTCCGGTGTAAAGCACGCCCTGACCGCCGGTCCCGACAATGAACTGCGCAAACTCTGCGCCTCCGCCGCGCACAAACTCCGCGCCCGATCCCTCCGCTCCATCGAACTGCCGGAACTCAAAGCGGCCCGCGCCTGCCTGACCGAACGCGAATATCAATGCGCCTATCATATCCTCGGCGAGAACACGCGGGTGATCTTTGCCGAGCGGGCCTTGCGGGAGGACGACTTCGAGCAGTTCGGTCAGTATCTTTTCCAGAGCCACGATAGCTCCCGTGATTTTTTCCACAATAGTTGTCCGGAACTGGATCTGCTCGTGGATTTGGCCCGGGCCCATCCCGCCTGCCTGGGAGCGCGCTTGACCGGCGGTGGCTTCGGCGGGGCGACTGTCAATCTGGTGCGGCGGCCGCTCGTCAAGAACTTCATGCAATCGCTGGCCGGCCAATACCAAAAGGAAACGGGCCACCGGGTTACCCCGCTGCTCTGCCAGGTCGTGGATGGGGTGGAATAGGGTTTCTTCGGCGAGCAGTCCCGCAGAAATCCGTGGACAAAAAAAGGAACGAACACCCTTCCGGGAGGGGAAGCCGTGACCCTTTGGTCGGTCGGCTCGTTGGCCTGCCGGTGGAAATTACTTCCTGGGCCCGCCCACGGGGGCGGAGTTGGTGAGGACCCGCGGAGCCTGAATAAACATGGGCGACAGCGGCGGCGCATTGGTGGGGGCGGGCAGGTTTAGTTCCGTGCGCAGTTTTGCGGCGAATTGCGGACGCAAGCCCCGTTGCGGATCCAGGAGTCGCTGCACCACTTCCTTTTTGATTTGCTCATACGGGGGCAGGTTAATGCGCTGCTTGTCCGCGACGACGCTGATATTGAGTTCATGGCGCCGCCAGATGTTGCGCGCCAACCTTTCCATGGCCACCGCCTTTTCCTCCTCGTCGCCGGCGAGGCCGATGCCCCATTGGGTGAGATACCCTTCGATGATTCCCTTGACCTTGTCCACGCTTCCATCTTTCACCTCCCCCATGATATAGTAGACGGCAAAATCATCCAGCGACTGGGGCAGGCCGACCATCATTTGCGGATATTTATCCTTCAAAATCTGAAACCAGCGCGCGGCCTCTTTTTCCCGATTATGGGTGTAAAGATTCATGACCACATTCTTCAAGAAATAGTGGTGGCCCTGTTTGAATTTTTCGCCCTTGCCCTGGGGGTCGGCGATGGTCTCCTCCGCAATCATGTTCTCATAGGCCTTGTTGGCGTTGGGAATAATGTCAAGATTGGGTCCAAAATCCGGCAAACCGCCCATTTTGTGTTCAATCATCCGGCCGCGTTCGAACGCCAGTTGCATGGACTGATACACGACGCGGCGCAACTGGACTTGTTCCTCCTTGCGGCTGAATTTGAGCCCGGTGAAGGCCCAATACACGGCATGAGCCTCCGGCAATCGCCAATCGAACGGACCATATTCCCGGTCCACCTGGTCCATCATTTCGGGACTGAGCTTGTACACTTCCCGGAGCCGTTTCACCCGGTCGCGGGCCACGTCGGTTTGGGGGTTTTTCAACTCCTCAAAATTCGGCTTTTCGCCACCGAAAAGCTGGTGCATTTCACCGGCCCAGCTCAGTTTGAAATAGAGGTGGGCGTCGTCCAGGTTCTTCCCCATCTTGTCTTGGTAGAACCAGGCTAGCTCGCGGTAGAGCAGCGTCTCCTCCGGATTGTAGCGCAAACCCTCGTCCCGAAGCAATTCGATGCCGCGCCGCACCCAGAACCAGCGGTCTTTCGGGGAGGGAAATTTGACCGAGATGTTGTAGGTCATGTTCCAGGCCTGATGATACCAGACCGTGGTGACATGGGGTTGCAACTTTGTGATCCAGTCCGCTAATTGCACCATTTCAAAGTATTTGTCCTGCAACTGCATTTCCTGCGCGCGAATCCATAAGGCGTTGGCGATCAGTCCGCGAAAGCCGCCCAGCGCCACGGTGGTGACCGCCAACACCGGTGGCATGCCCGTGCGGTCCACCTCCCGGGTCAAACCCAGGGAAATACGCTCCTCGTTCAGCCGTCGCTGGACGAACGAAGTGGCGCCCAGCAACAGCAGCGCCAGCAGCAACAAGACCGGTTTGTAAAATCGGCGGCGGCTCATGTTCATTGATTGGACTGCGCCGTGGCCAGCTCCCGTCGGTAGAGCAGGCCCACGCCGATCAACCCGATGCCTCCACCCATGAGGACGCCGATTTGCGTGATCGCCCGGCCCAGCTCCCACCAACTGATGGTGCGTCCGTTGCTGAGGGATTCGATGGGGGAAAATTTTTCGACCAGGCTGACGGTCTGTAACATGACCTTCATCATGGGAACCATGACCGTGTCCAGCGAACTGGAGAAAGGTTTCCCGGTTTCATGATCCACTCCCATGATCGTCTTTTGCTCGACCACCGTGGCCAAAGTCCCGCTGGAAAGGCCCATCACCAGCACTCCCATTGAAAAGAAGGCGGCCACGGGAAACGAGAGCTGGCTGGCTGCCGCCAGGCCGATCACCGCGAGCAGGGACAACCAGAGGAACACAATCACCAGGCCCCGCGAAAAATTCAGGCCAAAACCGCCCTCGCGATACAGCACCTCCATGCCGTCCTCCAAAGGGAAAAACAGGGCGATTTCATTCCGGTTCCAAAATTCCACGGTCAACACGCCGTTATCCCCGATCAATTCCGAGGTGATGGCGAACTCGTGGAAAGTTTCCGGAGCGAGTTTCATCGTGAACATTTTGGCTTTGGGCGAGTCCGCAGGGCCGACCTGCCACAACGCGAAAAAAGTTTTCTCCCGGCTGACTTGGGGCGTGAAGAATTTCAGGCGCAAATAGACCGGTTTATCTTTCAACTGCGCTTTGGCACCGGCACCCAGCGGGATTTGCCAGCGGCGCCGGTAATTGGGTTCGACCACTTGATCTCCCCCCTTTAGTTGTTCAATGACTCGTTTGCGGAGGGCTTCCGGATCCCGCGTGGAATTGGGAGATTTTCGGCGTTCCTCCTGCAGCACTGTCTCCGCTTCCGTAGCATAATCGCGGAGCGGTTCCTTCGCGCTGCCGCGCGCCACCAGCACTTCATTCATCAGGACAGCCTGTTGATTTGCCTCCAGCTTTTGTGCGCGCCAGAGAATCAACCGATAGACGGCCACACCGGACAGTCCGAGCAGGAGCGCGTTCACGAGCATAATCCCCAGGAGCTTGCCCACCCAGATTTGCCAGCGGCTGATCGGCTTGGCCGCCACCAACTGCAACTGGCACTCCTCAATGTCCCGTGCCATGGAACCGCAGGCCAGCCACAGGGTCGCGACACCCAACAAGGCCGTGATCACGCCCAGGGTATACGTCAGCAAAAGTTGGGTGAGACCGCGCGCGGTGCCGTCATCCTTGATGATGAGCGGTAACCCAACCACAATGCCCAACAACATCACCGCCAAAATGGGGATGAGACGGAATCGAAAGGCCGCCATAAACGTCAGCCCCGCCATGGCGGCGAGTCGCGGCCCGAGTACCAACCGGCCCACTGCCGGCAGGACGCCGAATCCGGAGGCGCACTTCAGCAGAAGTCGGATGATTGAACGGCGTAGTTCCATGGTGGCGGACCGGGAAAGGTGGGTGGGTTTAGGATTTTGGTTTACCGAGAAACGATGACAATTTCTCGTTGGCTTTGGCCAGGTCGTCCGGCTTCGGCACGGCGGGAGCTGAAACCGGAAGCGGCGCTTCCTTGGGTGCCGTCAATTGCTCGAGCCGGGCCAGATTCACTGGTGCTGCGGCGACGGGCGCGGAGCTGGCCGCCACCGTCGGGGCAACCGCACTGGCGGCCGCGTGGGTGAGCCGCTCCAATATCCGGTCGGGGTTGGTCGAGGTTTCCG
The DNA here is from genome assembly GCA_043742955.1 of Verrucomicrobiota bacterium. GTDB lineage: Bacteria > Verrucomicrobiota > Verrucomicrobiia > Limisphaerales > JAYTXL01 > JAYTXL01. Next base: position 11,095 of record JAYTXL010000364.1, read on the forward strand.
CGTCCCCGCGCAAATAGGCCGCCACCAAGTTGCCCGCCGTCGCACCGGAGGTTTGCGCCTCGCTCTGCCGCGCCTTATGGACAACCCCGAGGAAATAGCTCTCCAGATTTTGAGTCGGGTTGTCGATCCGCACCTTGTCCGCCGCCACATCGGCGCGGATGGTTTCCAAAACACGCTCCAGGGTGGCGCGCGGCAGCACGGGCGAGGTAATACGAATCACGTCTGGTGTGGCCAGCAATTCTTTCAACGTGCCCATGGCCTGGACCTTGCCGCCGTAATAAATCACCACCCGATCGCAGACGTCCTCGACGTCGGCCAGCAGATGGCTGCTAAGAATCACCGTCTTGCCGCGCCGGGCGAGGGCGACGATCAGGTCTTTCACCTCGCGGCAGCCAATGGGGTCAAGGCCGGCGGTGGGTTCATCCAAAATAATAAGGTCCGGATCATTGATCAACGCCTGGGCCAGGCCGATGCGCCGCTGCATGCCTTTGGAAAACTCGCCCACCAACCGGGTGCGAGTCTGGTTCAGGCCGACCATTTGCAGGAGTTGCTCGGAGCGTTTGGTTCGTTCCTCGGCGGGCAACTCAAATAAGTTGCCGAAGAAATCAAGCGTTTCACTCGAGTTTAAATAGCGATACAAATACGATTCCTCTGGCAGATAACCGATGCGCGACTTCGTGGCCACGTGCCGCGGCGAATGGCCGAAAACCTCGATATGTCCCTTGGTCGGGTACAACAAGCCGAGCAGCATCTTTACGGTCGTCGATTTACCTGAACCATTCGGCCCCAACAAACCAAGCACCTCGCCCCGGCGCACCTCAAAATCGACATTATCCACGGCGCGGGCCTTGGGCCGGCCCCAAAAATCCTTAAAAATCTTCGTTAACCCACGCACCGCCACGACCACTTCGGACGAGGCGGAACTCCGGGTGGCGGACGGCGATGGTTCGGTGGCAATCATGATCGGCAAAATACTACGCCAGTTTGGGTGCCAGGTTGGAAGCGGGCTGCGGCGTCTGGCCGCGCGTGCGGCTGGGATCATCAGTCGGCGGCACCCCCGGATTAAAGGGCTCCAAATCCTCGCCTTGACGCACGAGGCGGGCGCTATTGAAAATGACGAGCAGAGAACCGGCGTTGTGCAGGATGGCGGCGATGATGGGATTTATTTTTCCCATGGCGGCCAGCGTCAAGCCGCCGATGATGAAGAAAACGCCGAACAGAAAATTTTGGTTGATCACCGTGCGAGTCATGCGCGAAAGCCGCACCAGAAACGGGAGGCGGCGCAAATCATTGTTCATGAGCGCGATCGTCGCGCTATGGATGGCCACCTCGCTGCCCGCCGCGCCCATCGCAATGCCGATGTCGCCGGCCGCCAATGCCGGGGCATCGTTCACCCCATCGCCCACGACGGCGACCCGGTAGCCCTTGCTTTTCATCAGGTGCACAAATTCCACCTTGTTTTGCGGCAGACAATCGGCCATCACCTCGGTGCAGCCAATTTCCTGCGCCACCCGCGCCGCGACCGGCTGGCGGTCGCCCGAAACCATGGCCACGCGGCGCACGCCGCTCTCCAGCAGGCCGGCGAGCGACTCACGCGCCTCGGGCCGGGTCTGATCCTGCAATCCGATCCAGCCAACGCAATGACCATTCCGGGCCACGAACAACAGGCTGAATCCTTCCGTCTCGTTCAAATCCACTGATTTGGTGAAGTCTTCCGGGATGCCATTGTCCTTCAGCCACTGCGCGCGGCCGATCACGACCACGGTCCCATCCACGTGCGCCTTGATGCCGCGTCCGGCCGTCTCGGCGAAATTCTGCGGTTCCCCCAGCGTGACACCCGCTTCCTCAGCGAGTTGAGCCAGCGCCTTGGCCGTGGGGTGGTTGCTGTATTTTTCCGCAGTGGCGGCCAGGTGCAGCAGTTCGGCGGGTTTGATTTCACCGATCGGCGCGAGCCGACTGACGGCCAGTTTTCCCGTGGTCAGGGTGCCGGTTTTGTCGAAGACGAAAGCATTAATTTTGGCGGCCAACTCGATGTCGCTGACGTTCTTGATCAATATGCCCAACCGCGCGGCGGCGGAGAGGGCGGCGACCATGGCGGTGGGCGTCGCCAGAATGAAAGCGCACGGACACGCGACGACGAGCACGGCAATCACCCGGTTCAAATCAAAAGTGAACGCCCACACCAGCGCGGCGATGACCAGCACGAGCGGGGTGTAATAGACCATGTACTCGTCCACGATCTTCATGATCGGGAGTTTGGTTTTTTCCGCCGCGAGAATCAAATCCCGGACTTTGCCGAGGGTGGAATCGTGGCCCGCGCGGTTGACGCGGATTTCCATGACCCCGGTGAGGTTGATCGTGCCGGCAAAAACGTCCTCGCCAACTTTCTTGTCCACGGGCAGGGATTCCCCGGTGATGTTCGCCTGATTTAGCGAGCTTTGACCGCTGATAATGACGCCGTCCGCCGCCACGTTGTCGCCGGGGCGCACCCGGATAACATCGCCGATGGCCAGATTTTTTACCGGCACCTCCTCTTCGCCGGTCGGGGTGAGGCGGCGGGCTTTGGTGGGCGTGAGTTTGATGAGCGATTCAATGGAAGCGCGCGCGCCGTCCGCCGTGCGCGTTTCAATAATCTCGCCCATTAGCATAAAAAACGCGACGATGCCGGCCGTTTTGTAGTCACCGGAGGCAAAGGCTGCGAGGACGGCCAGGCTGACCAGCTCATTGATGCTGAGCACGCCTTTACGAATGTCTTTGAGGGAGATCCACACGATGGGATAGCCCAGGATGATGGCCCCCAGCATGGCGCTGGCCGCCGAAACCATATCACCTTTGGGGAATAACCAATCCACCAGAAAGGAGTTCACGATCAGGATTAATCCGATCAAAGTTTGTTGGAGATGCACCGGGGTGTGTTCGTGGTCGTGGCCGCAACTGGGACACTCCTCGGCCGCGTGATCGTGATCGTGATTGTGATCATGCTCATGATGGGTGTGGGGCTCATGATCGTGATCATGGTCGTGGCTATGTTCATCGCGGCTCATAAGATTCGGTTTGAGGGGTCGTTTGGCCGGTCTACCGGAAGGTTTCCTGGCGTGGTTCGCGATTGAGTTGCAGGCGCAGTTCACGTGCCTGGCCATCCGCGCGGTTGGGCAAAAAGAATTTGTCCTGCGCGTTGGTCAGCACCCGCTGGAGCGCGATCGTCTGCCGCTGGCGAACGAACAAGTCGGGGTTTTTCTGATAATACGGCAGCTGGTTCTTGAAATAGTCGGCGTCACCTTCGATGGTCTGCACCAGGCGCGTCCGGTCCGTCTTGCCGGCATTGATGCGCGCATCAGCCTCGCCTTGGGCTTCGGTCAAGGTTCGGCTGGCATAGCCCCGGGCGGCCAGGATCGTTTTCTGATTGCCCTGCTCCGCGTTGATTACCTCGTTAAAGGCCATCCGGGTCTGGCGTGGGGTAACGGCTTTTACGTCGAGCGAATCGATGGCAATGCCGAGGTTCTGCACTTTGATGCGTTCCTGCATTCGACCGATCACTACTTCCTTGAAGCGGGCGACGTCCTTGCGCAGGGCGTCATCCGCCATGAAGCTGGCGGAGGCGAACAGGACTGCGTTGTTCAACGCGTTGGTCACGAGGGCGGGCGCATTTAACAGGCCCAATTCATACGCGAGCGGATCGCTGATATGGTAGCGGATGGTGGCGCGCACATGAATGATGTTGCGGTCCCCCGTGATGGTGTAGCCATCGATGCCATTACGCAGCGGCTCGTTGGGCTGGGGCATCATGTGTTCGCTCTTATCGCGGGCTTCTTCTTCCTCCGCTGTTTCCGCGCGCGCACTCACCGAAGTAGTCGCCGTGAGAATTTTCTTGATCGGAATTTTTATGATTTCATCCACCGGATAGGGAATCGAC
>JAYTXL010000365.1:0-4855 GCA_043742955.1 Verrucomicrobiota bacterium
CCGTTGCCCGCGACCAAGGCGGCGGCGCTGATCAAGACGATTGCCGAGGCGCTTCAATATGCCCATCAGCGCGGCATTCTGCACCGGGACTTGAAGCCGCAGAACGTATTGATCGACGAGTTCGGCCAACCGCGCATCACGGACTTTGGATTGGCCAAGCAAATGAAGCGGGAGAGCAGCCTGACGCAGACGGGCGCGGTGATGGGCAGTCCCAGCTACATGCCGCCGGAACAGGCAGCGGGGCGGCAGGATCGGATCGGCCCGCACAGCGACGTGTATTCGCTGGGGGCGGTGCTCTACCAACTGCTCACCGGTCATGCGCCGTTCGAGGCGGAAACGCCGATGGCGACGTTGATGAAAGTGGTGGAGGAAGAACCGCAGGCACCGTCCAAGTTGAATCCCCGGGTGCCACGGGACTTGGAGACGATTTGTCTGAAGTGTCTGGAAAAGCAACCGGCTCAGCGCTACCCGACAGCGCGGGAACTGGCCGAGGAGCTTGAACGTTTCCTGGATGAGGAGCCAATTCTGGCCAAGCCTGCCAGCACCGTTCGTAAAGCTTGGTTTTGGCTGCGGAAGCGTCCGTGGGCCATTACCGGCGTTGTGTCGCTGTTCGCGTTGGGGTTAGTTGCACTCGCCTGCGGCTTGTGGCAACAAAACAGATACTTGGCGTGGTTACAAACTCATCCCGGCCACATCCGGACCCCCGGCCAACTTTCCAGAGAACTCAAGATGCCAGTTATAGAGTTGCTTCTGTGCACCGTTGTTGGGTGGGCCATTCGGTTGCAAAGTTATGACACGGTTAGGTCGAGGCGTCGGCGATATCACCCCCATTTTCATGTGCTTCTCTGGGTTTGCGGCGGGTACGGTGTGGCTGCGGTGCTGGCGGGCGTTTACCTCGCCTTAAAATCGATGGAAGCGCACGTTTGGGAGAACCATCCTCTCGTAAAAATAGGAATTATTCACCCCGGTTTGCTTCTTCTGTGTGTCGTTTCAGGATTAACGGCTTACTTGTATTTTAGTAGTCTTGGCAGCAGGAATCCGGACATTGTTCGTCTCCGGACCCGACTGCTCCGATTTATTCCGTCCACGCTTCAAAGTCACTTAATCATTATTCTTGGGCTGGCCGGATTCGCCGGCTTCTTGGGTGTATTGAGTGCGGCGCTTGAGCTTAGCGTAACATTTGTGTTGCTATGGAATGGGAGTGATCTGGTGAGACTGGCCCTGCGGGAACGTCAATCCGCCTTGTCGGTTTCGATCGACAGCCACGGACTCATTCCAGAGGAAATGCAGCTCATCGAGAATTTCATTTTCTGTCACCAAAGACATGAGGCTGAACAATCTTTCCAGTTTTACACTTCAGAAAGAGGAAGGGAAGAAGTGGCTCAACTTATCGACAAATCGGCAAACACTTCAATGGAAGCCAAGGCATTCATCGACAATTTGTCGCGCCAATTGCAACGGAAGTGTCCGGAGAAGTTCCTGCATCTTTTGACAAAAGAAGGATTGCAGAAAACGTTGGCTTCAATAGAGAAAGACATCGCTGCCTTGGAAGCACTTCCATTAGACAAGTTTTCTCCATTTAAGTCGGAAGAACAACGCCAGCAAGCCCTGGCAGCCTACAAGAAAGACCAGCAGTTTGTCCGGGTTTCGTTGGCCGACATCACATCGGAGGGATCAGCCACGCTTGAAACGCTGAGCGCAAAGGGCAAACACAAATCCAAACCTATGCCTGCTGGCCCGGTGATCCCTCTTCTGATAGGGCTTACGGTGTTCTGCGGCATCTTACGCCCTGAACCCGCCTTTCTAGCGGCCGTGTTCGTAAGCTACGCACTCAGTTGGTCCATAACATTCATACCGTGCCGTAAACTTGAATTGGCCAGCTCGTTTTTGGCCATTGCGTGGGCCTGTTTGGCCGGGCTCATGATTCTTTTGAGTTGGCAGATTTTCATCTTTTCTTACGGGACTTCAGAGCCCATCACCACCGGCATTATCGTTGGTTGTTTATTTGGATACACTTGGGCGATCATGAGTGTTCCCTCCAAAAAAGGAGGATGATTGTTTGATCTCATGGACACCGTTCGCATCTGCCAGCAATGCCGGGCTCCGCTCCCGGCGGACGCACCGGAAGGTCTCTGCCCCCAATGCCTCCTCAAGGCTGGCCTGGAAACCACTCTCGGCAGCGACCCGGAGGGACGAGCTCCGCGAGTCCCACTTCCCTCTGGCGAGCCGGCGAATTCAGGGCCTCGCGGAGCTCCGCCCTCCGGCACGCTGCTCCGCTATTTCGGCGACTACGAACTGCTCGATAAGATTGCCGAAGAGGGCATGGGCGTCGTGTGGAGGGCGCGGCAAACCAGTCTCAACCGCATCGTCGCCGTGAAAACGATTCGCGCGGGCAAGTTTGCGAGCGTTGATGACGTGAAGCGCTTCCACACTGGGGCCGAGGCGGCAGCGAATCTTCAGCACCCGAACATCGTGGCTACCCTCCCTGTCCACCGCTCATTCACTTCGCCGCCTGTAATCCTTCAATCACCGCCTTGGCCACGGCCGGAAGGATGCCGCGTTCGTTCGCGTGGCCGATGGTGAAGGTGACGAGCACGAATTTATTGCCTTCGGACAGTTCGATGTAGGCCGCATCGTGGCGCGTCTCGCTGGTCCAGCCGGCTTTGGACCACAGCTTCGCGCCCGGCGGCAACGCGGGGCCGGTAAACTTCGCCTGGTTGTCCGGATCATTCGTTTCACCAAACGGATCGCGCTTCAGCAACATCATCATTTCGCTGCTGCGTTTCACACTGACGCATTTACCCGTGACGATTTCGGTCATCAACCGCGCGGTGGCGTCGGTCGTCAGCACATTGCGCTTGGGCTCGAACGCTTTTATGGCCTGTGTCTCGCGGCCGTACGGGCCTTCGCCCCAGGGCTTCTTGTTGGCGTTGATATTCGCGTAGCCAAGCGTGGCGAAGTAACGGTTCACGGCGTTGCGCTTTTCAAACCACACTTTCAGTTCGTCCTCCGGCAACTCCGGGCCGCTGGTGGTGTCCGTGAGCAGATCAATGACGTAGTGCGTCGCCTCGTTGTAGGAATGCACAATCATGTCGCTCATTGCGCGGCGCAGCTCGGGCGTGTCGGCGAGCTGGCCGTCCTCCAGCCAGCGCTGCGCGGCGGCGAGGTAAAAAAGTTTGATAACACTGGCCGGGTAAATCGGCTGGTCACCGCGATGGCTGGCCGATTTCGGATGCTGTGGATCGCGCAAATCCACCAGCGTCACAGCAATTTGATCGGCGTGCAGTTTGGGAAACTGTGCGTGTGCGGCGGCGGCCGCCTGCTCCACGATGCCTTGCAAGCGCGGTGAAGGTGCGGCAAAAGACGCGTTGGTTTGAGCGGTCACGGGCGGCACGGATAATATCAGTAGCAAAAGAGCGGCCAGAAGGGGAGCGCGGAATATGGAGTTCATGTTGAAACTGCATTTAGCCACGGATGAAACACGGATGGAACACAGATCTGAGACGCCCGGCGGAGAACACTTAAACCACGCCCGGGCGACTAGGATTTGGGGCGCAGTGACAAGTCACTTGCGGAAAGCGGCACAGTAGCGCGGGCAGTCTACGACGCTAACGGGCGGGGCGGGCACCTCATGCTTCCGCCAGGTTTTGGACTGCGTGCGCTGCTGCGCCGCTTTTGGGTGACCGTTTGATGGCGGCTATACCGCAGCCAGAAGACAAGTATGGTATCAATTTGTCCACCTTCCCGACTCAACTTGTCTGCAGAAACCGCATCCAGGAATCGCCGTGCTTGAGCACCTTCACTTCTTCCCACGGGGCGGGCAGTTCAAGCGTGTCGCGTTTGGTGTGGCCGAGGATCAACCGGCCGCCGGGCGCGAGCACTTTGGGTAAGTCCGCGTCGTCGAGCAGGCGTTGGGCGAAGGAAGTCGAACGACGGCCCACATTTTTTTCACCGTAGGGCGGGTCGGCCAGGATCAAATCAAATTGCTGCCCGTGGGCGGCGATCTGGGACACCGCCGTGGCGACACTCTGCACGCGAATCTGGAGCGAGCCCGCCGGGAGATTCGCGCTGGTGAAATTATCCTGAATGAAGCGCGCATGTTTCGGGGACAGCTCCACGCACAGCGCACTCGCCGCTCCCCGGCTGAGGCATTCGAGGCTGAGGGCGCCCGTGCCGGCGAAGAGTTCCAGCACGCGTGCGCCTTCGACGCGCGCGCCGAGACTGTTAAAAACCGCCTGGCGCACCAGGTCGGGCGTGGGCCGCACGTCGAGTCCCTTGGGCGCTTTCAGGATAATACCCGCCGCCGTTCCGCCAATGATGCGCATGGCTGATTAGAACAAGACGCCGGCGGGATTGTCGAGCGGGTGCTTCAATCCCCAAGCCGGCGCGACCGGGTCGCAGCCTGAAGGCTGCGGCTACAGAACCGCCAAGGAGCCGGTTCCTGTTTTATACCAAGCCTGATAACGTCCCCTTCGCGTCCGCAAACTTGCCCGTCTCCACGCCCATTTTTTGGATCAGAGTAAGGAGCACGTTTGACAGGGGCGGGTGTTTGTCCTTGTCGAAGGCGAGGTGCTGGCCGTGTTTGAGTCCCAGCTTGCGGCCACCGGCCACGAGGAGCGGAAGGTTCTTGGGTGAATGTTCACCGCCGGTTTCCGAGTTCATGCCGGAACCGAACACCACGATGGTGCGATCGAGCATGGGGCCATCACTTTCGTTGGTGGACTTGAGAAAGGTGAGGAAACGATCCAGGCGACTGAGGTGGAAGCGATCAATGACGCCCAGTTTTTGCAACATCGCCGGATCACCGCCGTGGTGGGAAAGCTCGTGGTGGTTCTCACCGCCACCGCCGAAACCA
>JAYTXL010000366.1:0-2462 GCA_043742955.1 Verrucomicrobiota bacterium
TTAAGGGATATTTCATGCTGCATCCCTATTCTAAGTAAACATTGTATTTACTTTGTACACACAAAAATGCGCTTATTTTCTTAATTCAATGGCAGTGCCGCGCGGCGGAGTGATGCTTCGTCTGGGCGGGGAAGAGGTGGCGGTGCCCGGGCCGGCGGCGGATGCCCGGCTGGCGGTGGAGCGGCAGTTGCGTCAGCTGGCCGCCCGGGAGCTGCCCGGGCGCGTGCAGGAATTGGCGGTCCGACATGAGCTCAAGGTGGCGCGCGTGACGGTGCGGGATCAGCGCAGCCGTTGGGGTTCCTGTTCGCGGCGCGGGACGATTTCATTGAACTGGCGGCTGGTACAGGCACCCGTGTTCGTGCGCGATTACATCATTCTGCACGAGCTGATGCATCTCCGGGAAATGAATCATTCGCCGCGTTTTTGGCGGCAGGTGGAAGACGTGTGTCCGCACTATGACCAAGCGGAGCAGTGGTTAAAGCGGCACTCCGGGATTCTCCGGCGCTGAGGGATCTCAGGGCGGAAAGCCGAACGCCAGCTTCACGGCCGCGTATTCGGGATGAACAGTGCCGTCGGTGGCGCGGATAATCAGCGGCGGTTCGTGCCAGGTCCGGAGGCGCATGGGCGCGGGCAAATCTTCCGCGCGCATCATCAGGAACAAGCCGAGCAGGGGGCGTTCACCTTCGCGCAGCACCACCGGACGGCGACGCACGATCACGAGGCCGGCGTCGTTGGCTGCGGCGCGCACGCGTTCGTCCTGCTCGCTGGGGGCGATCGGAAATACGCACGCGAAAACGCCTCCGCGAGTCAGGTGGCGCGCGGCCACGGCCGCATAATCCGCCACCGTGCCGCGGACCTCGAACCGGCAGGCGATTTTTTGGGGGTGATCTCCCTCGACCCCGCTGCCGAGGGGGAAATAGGGCGGGCTGCCAAGGATCAGATCGAAACGTTCCTCCAGTCGCAGGACGGCGGGCTCGCGAAAATCGCCGGTACGGATCTCGTAGCGTTCCCCGAGGCCGTTCCAGGCGGCCGATTTGCGGGCGAGCCGCACGCTTTCCGGCTGGGCCTCGACTGTGACGAAGCGGGCGCCGGCCAGGCGCCAGGCGGCGATCATGCCCACCGTGCCGAGGCCGCTGCCGAGGTCGAGGACGGTGTGGGCGGAGGGGCACCAACTGGTGCCATACCAGGCCGTCAGCACGTCATCAGTGGAGAAGCGATGGCCGTCCACCAGTTGAAAAATCCGGTAGTGTCCGCTGATTGCGTCGAGTGATTCGCCGGGCGCGAGCGCCGGTTCGCCGGTCAATGCCCCCGGTGGAACTGGTCCCGGCTTGGCCCAGCCTTTAAAGAAGGGTTCGGTCATCGTTAAACCAGCTTATCATTCACGCGGCGCGCGAACCATCGAAGTTTCCCCCGGATCAGGATGTGAGTCGCGGCCGGGAAGCCGCTTCAATAACCCCCGGTGCCGATCGTCACCGGCTTTGTTCCAACCGGCTCCCCGGCGTTCTCGGCGGCCGCACGCCGGTGGTATTCCTCCAGGATCGCCACGGTGGCAGACGCGCCGCAACGGGTGGCGCCAAGGTCGCGGACTTTGATGAGACCGTCGAGGTCGCGCACGCCCCCGGCGGCTTTCACCTGCACCTTGGGTGACACGCTGGCGTGCATAAGCGCGAGGTCGTGTTCGGTCGCCCCCTGGTAATTGTAGCTGCCGTCGGGCTGTTTCACAAAGCCGTAACCGGTCGAGGTTTTCACCCAATCCGCCCCGGCACCCTCGCAAAGCTGGCAAAGCTTCCGCTTGAAGTCGTCGCTGTCCATACCGGCGCCGCCCCGGGTAAGATAATCGTTCTCGAAAATGACCTTCACTTTGGCGCCGTGCTGGTGCGCCTCCGCGCAGACGGCTTGCACATCGCGCGCGACGTAATCCCAATCGCCGCCCAACGCCTTGCCGAGGTTGATGACCATGTCGATCTCCACCGCCCCGTCCCGGCACGCCAATTGCGTCTCGTAACGTTTGGACTCGGTGCAACTGTTGCCGTGCGGAAAGCCGATGACCGCCCCGACGAGCACGCCGGAACCCTTGAGCAGATTCACCGCGCGCTTCACGGCGTACGGTTTGATGCACACGGAGGCGACGCCGTATTTTGCCGCGACCTTGCAACCGTCCTCCAATTCCTGGTCGGTCATGGTCGGGTGCAGCAACGAATGGTCAATCATCTTGGCGAGCTGTTCGTAGGTGTATTTCATAAATGGCGGAAACCTCAAAAATGATGCCGGGAAGCCGGCCGACAATCCGAAAATTATTGTGTCATGGCGTGAGAATACAAGGCGATTATTCCTGGGCGCGGCTGGCGGGATTCATCCGAAGTACGGCTGCAAAACATTCCCCGCCACCTTGAGGGCGCGCTTCCTCCCGGCCAGGGTCCGGCCGAAGGTGTCATCTTCCACCTCGATGCACACGGATCCGT
>JAYTXL010000367.1:0-13018 GCA_043742955.1 Verrucomicrobiota bacterium
ACGGCGAACTCCACATATGGTACCATTACGAACCTGACGTTCGATTTGTGGGGTTTGAGCGGCGTTACCGCAACCGTGTCCACAACCAACAACTCCTCCGGCACTACGTTCACTAATCTGACCTCCGATTCCTATTCTGTAACGGTGACCGCGAAGGATAACCTGGGCATTTCCGTCTCCACCAATTTCCAATTGGACATTCAACCAAGCAAGGCATTGATTCCGGCGGGGTCCTTTCAAATGGGCGATTCCCTGGACGGTCAGCCGTCTGCGCAGCCGGTGCATACGGTTTATGTAAGCGCGATATACATGGATAAGTATGCAGTGACGCAGGCGCTGTGGGATGAGGTCTATGTGTGGGCCATCGCGCACGGTTACGGATTTGAGGATAGCGTGGAGTACAAGGCGGAGAACCATCCGGCACAGAACATTACGTGGTATGGCGCGGTGAAGTGGTGCAATGCGCGTTCGGAGAAAGAGGGGCGGGTGCCAGCCTACTACACCTCCATTGCGCAGAGTGAGGTATATCGGACGGGGCAGGTGGTTGTGCAGAACAGTTTTGTGAAATGGAATGCGGGCTACCGTTTGCCGACGGAGGCGGAATGGGAGAAAGCGGCCCGGGGCGGGTTGAGCGGGAAGCGTTTTCCATGGGGTGACACGATTTCGCAGAGTCAGGCGAACTATTTTGCTGATCCATCCTACTACAGCTATGACCTTTCACCCTTGGGCTACCATCCGGCATTCAAAGCTGGTGGTCAGCCGTACACAAGTCCGGTGGGCAGTTTTGCGGCGAACGGGTATGGGCTGTACGACATGGCGGGGAATGTGTTTGCGTGGTGTTGGGATTGGTATGGTTCCTACAGCAGTGGCTCGCAGAGTGATCCGCAAGGTCCAAACTCGGGCTCGTCTCGGTTGATTCGAGGCGGCAGTTGGGATGGCTACGCCTACGACTGCCGGTCTGCGAATCGCTACAGCAGCAACCCGGACCTCGACTACGGCGACTAACTTGGCTTCCGCTCCGTCCTGCCCCCCGGTCAGCCATAAGCAGTAGGGGTTAGCAACGTGTTCGCCCAGAGTCGAATTGGAGCGAAGGATGATTGAAGCCCGATCCGCTTTGTTGCGTGCATGATGGAACCAAGACTGTGCGTGGCAAATAGTACGTCTCGCCGAAAAGCGCCGGAGCACCGGCGCACTCCAAAACCTGGCAGAAACACGCGGTACCTTGATCCGCGCGACAACGTCTTGGACCTGCGCATTACCTACAACATCGGAGTGAAAAACCAGACGCTGGGCGTGGGCCTGACCGCCACGGGTTCACCTGCTTTGAGCTGCGGCTGAGGCCTCTGACTAACACTCCCCAACCGGCCGTCAACCCTGCGGCACAACTCGCCCAACGAGCGCCAACGGTGGCGGGCGGACCGCGACTGCCCTGAACCTTTGACAACCTTTTGTTGCATATGCAACAAAAGGTTGTCAAAGGTTGGGACGCTGACGTTGGGTGGGCGGACTCGCCCGGGTGGCCGGCCCAGAACCAGGTTGCGTCTGGGAAGCCTTCCGTCGGGACGGGTGAGCGGCACGGTGGACTCAATCGCGTCGCAAAAAATCTCGAATAGATGTGGGTATTGCTCAGCTCCAAGACGCTGCCGCGGCTCACATGCGCATTCTTATCTCCGTCAGGTTTGGAATGCGGTGGCCCTCCACGCTTTCCCCTTACCAATCCACGTCGGGATCACCATTTACACCAGCGGGCATAAAGCCGTCCCATCCGATACCCGATGGAATTGTTCACCTCGGGCGCGTAACGACGCAGGGCCATGATGCGAAACTCCGCGCGCAGCCGGTTGCGCGACCAGTCCGAGAAGAAATAATCGAAGCCGATACCCAAGGCGAACCAGATCGTGAGCCCGATCCAAAACATTGTGTTCGCGTCCATATTGAAATTCCAACCGAACAGCCAGCTGAGGATGGCGCCGGCAGCGAACAGACCGTAAAATGCGACCCAAGGCAGCGCGAGCACGCGGGTAATGGCGTCGCCGGAGGCTTTGTTGATATTTTTCGCCGTCAAACCCGTCCACATGCCCACCCAACTCAGGGCCAGCATATCCGCTGCCAGCATGGCCATGCCGGCCAGAAAGGAGCCCACGAGCTGGGAAACCTCTGTGGCATCCAACCGGGGGGTAAAACGCAGACCCAAGAAAAGCAGGAGGAAATCCAAAACGAGCACAATCATAACCGGCCGGGCGAACTGCTGTTTCAACGCCAGGAGTTGACCGCGCACTATTTCGTCCACCGTCAGCGAGGTGGAGAGCACTAATTCCAGCGCTCCGGTTTGCAAGTCCTCGCTGAAACGTCGGACGGATTCGCTCGCGAGCCACAATTTCAATACCAGATGCATCAAGAGGACGGTGGTGATGCCGATGGGCATGAGCAGCCAGTCCTTTTGGAATTTCCAAAACCCCCAGCACCAGGCGGTGATCACTGTCGCCAGGAATATCCAGACGTAGGTTTGCTTGAGGCGATTCTGGTAGGCGAGCCAGTAGATCACATTGATATCGAGCAGTCGTGCGCGGTATTGCTGGCGCGTGGCCGCGCGGCCTTGCGTCCAGTTCCGCCAACGATCCCGCCAGTGGAGTTTTTTGACGCTGGCCGGTTTGTCCTGCCAGGATCTGGGCGTGATCCAGCAGGCCAGAGCAAAAAACATCCAGGCCAGCAGATGCGTGGTGGCGATCGAACCCCAAAACGCCGCCAATCCGAATGGAACCGCTGGTGTGAATGCCATGACGCAGGCGAAGCCGGGGCTGGGCAGGAGGAACGGGACAAATAATGCCGGGGGAGCGGTGATGTGTTCGCTTTGCAAATAGGCCAGCAGAGCGAGGCTCAAGAGGGGAAGACCCAGCGTGAAGAACATCATGAACAATCCGGCCCGGCCGGCGGCCTTGCGGGCATCGATGCTTAATGCGGAGGCGAGTAGGCCGGCGTTGAGCGAAAAGAAAAGAGTGTTGAGGAGCACCAGCACCACCCGGCAGAATTCCGCGAACGCCACGCCGCCGAGGAGGAGCGGAATGGCCATGACCGGGAAAGTGGCCAGCAAACCATAAAAGGCGCTTAGCGAACTGGCGGCAAGTTTGCCGGTCACCACGTCGTAGCCTTTCAAGTCGGTCAGGAAAAGGAGTCCCAGGGTGCCTTCGCGTTTTTCGGAGCTAATGCAGTCCGCCGTGGCGGGGAGGCCCAGGAAGAGGCAATAAATCATCGTGAACCACGTGAGCGCCTTAAACAGTATGCCGCCGATCATCGCCGGTGAAAGCCGGGCACCAACCGGCAGCAGCACCATGCCCGTGATCACGATAGCGATCATGGCCGTTGTCATACGCGACCAGTAGGTGGCGGGCCGCCGTGAGGCCAGGCGAAGCTCCCGATTCACGATGGGCAAAAACGTCATGCGAATGGGGAAGGTTTTGAATCGGAACAGGTTCCTTTAACCACTAATAGACAGGAAGATACACGAATAAAAAAAGTTACTTGCTGATGCCTCGCTCGCTGGCCCGCACGAACTGCACGAGGTGCTGCACTTCGGGCAACGCCGACAGTTCGGCTTCGATGCGCGTGAGGGCATTGCTGATGGTCAGGCCGTCGCGAAACAAGATCTTGTAAGCCTGTTTCAATGCTGCCTGGGCCGCCTCGGCAACGCCGTTGCGCTCCAGGCCGACTTTATTGATCGTCCGCGTCTCGGCGGGATTACCGTCGGCCAGCATGAACGGCGGCACATCCTGCACGACCTTGGAACAGCCGCCAATAATCGACATTTTTCCAATCCGGCAGAACTGGTGGATGGCCGCCAGTCCGCCAATGACGGCGTGATCTTCCACCGCGACGTGGCCCGCCAGGGTGGCAACATTCGACATGATCACCTGGTTTCCCAACGTGACATTGTGCGCGATATGGCAGTAAGCCAGAATATGATTACGCGAACCAACCGTCGTGACTTCGCCGTCACCCGTGGCGCTGTGGATGGTGACATATTCGCGAAAGGTGTTCCCGTCGCCAATCTGGGTACGCGTGATTCCGCCCTGCCATTTCAAGTCCTGGGTCTGCAAGCCGATGCTTGCGAAGGGAAAAACTTCATTATCCATGCCCAGCGTGGTGTGGCCGTCAATGACGACGTGCGAATGCAGTAGGCAACGATCGCCGAGGACAACGTGTTCGCCGAGGACGCAATAAGGACCAATGTGGCAATCCTCGCCGAGTTGGGCGTGCGGGTGAATGACGGCGGTTGGGTGGATCATGACAGGTGTAATTTGGCCTCGGTGGGCCACGCTCTGTTTCCCGGTGAACCCGGTCTATCGCCGCCGGGCAGGTGTATTCGCGCGGGCAACCTCATGAGTCAATCAGCATGAAGGTCACCTCGGCTTCGCTGACGGTATCGCCGTCCACCGAGCAAACCCCCCGGGCCTTGCCGATCTTGCCGCGCGACTTGGTCAGTTCCACCTCAATTACCAGCGCGTCGCCGGGGCGGACTGGTTTGCGCCATTTCACACTCTCCGCCGCCATGAAGTAGGCGAGTTTGCCGTAGTTCTCCGCCTGCCGCAGCATGAGAATGCCGGCGACCTGCGCGATGGCCTCCAATTGCAACACACCCGGCATGATCGGGTGATGGGGAAAATGCCCTTGAAAATAGGGCTCGTTGACCGTGACATTTTTCAACGCGGCAATTTTGTTGCCGGCGATCTTCGTCACCTTGTCCACCATCAGAAAAGGGTAACGGTGCGGCAGGATTTTCATGACCTGCATAATGTCCAGCGTGGCACCGTCCTGGACCAGGATTTCGGCGGAACCGGCCTCCGGCGGGCCGGCGGGTTTGCCCGACGGGGGCGCGAACATCCGGGCAGCGACCAGCGGCTTGTTCATCTGGGCGGTCAATTGGCGCGCCAATTCGCAGTTCGCGGCGTGGCTCGGTTTGACCGCCACGATGTGCCCGCACAACGGCCGGCCCAACAGCGAAAGATCACCCACGATATCCAGGATCTTGTGGCGGACAAACTCTTCCGCGTAACGCAGCGGTTCGTTGGTGAGGATGGCGTCGTCGCGGATGATCACCGCGTTGGCCAGGCTGCCGCCCTTGATGAGGCCGTTCTTGATCAGGAATTCAATCTCCTCAAAAAAACAAAACGTCCGCGCGTGCGCAATTTCCCGCTCCCAAGTATCCGGCGACACTTCGACACTGAAGAACTGCGTATGCCGGCCTTGTTTGTCCGCGCTGGTGCAGGTGATCTTTAATCGGTCGTGCGGAAACACCGACATCAAGGTTTCGCCGAGCTGCAGCTCGATCGGGGCGGTGACTTGATAGGGCTCGCGCCGTTCGGCCTGCGCCACGATGCCCGCCGTCTCGATCAGCTTGCAATATTCCCGCGCGCTGCCGTCGGCGATGGGTGGTTCGTTGGCATCCAATTCGATGATCGCATTGTCGATGCCGTAACCACTGAAGGTGGCGAGCACATGCTCGACGGTATGAATCTTGACGCTGCTTTTGGTCAGCGTGGTGGAGCGGTTGGTTTCGCTGACGTGCTCCACCAGCGCCTCGATCTCCGGCTTACCCTCCAGATCGACGCGCCGAAACCGGATGCCGCTATTGGGCGGCGCGGGCAGAAAGGTCATCTGGACCCGGTTGCCGCTGTGAAGACCAATGCCGGAGAAACTGGCTGGTTGTTGGAGTGTCTGCTGCTGTAGCACGCTGGGAGTTAAGCAAATCAAGGCGCGGCTTGGCAAGCGGCCAATGAACCCAGGGCGCGGACGCCGCAACCAAAGCCAAGCCTCTAAATCTCTCTCCCCGAAATTAGTCAGTGGCTCCGCGTAGCGTTGTCCCGCGCGGACTTGAGTGCGCTGTCGACGCGTTACTCCTTGGCCATTTCGTCTTCCAGAAAGTTTGTGATGAGGAAAAGGACGAAGCATACCGCACCAATGGCGCGGCAGAATCCGGAAAATCCCAAATCGCCCACGTTCAGCAAACCCACCACGCCGGAGACGACAGCCCCAGCTAGGAATATTTTACTTGGATGTTTCATAATATATTTGCAGTTGCTGGCCCCGCCCCGGCTGTGCCGAAGTGACAGAGCAAGGATATTCACAAGCTTAAGCTGATTCCGTCACGGCGTGGTGACTCCCATTTTTTTGGCAAAAGCCGACTCTATTTTGGCCGGTCGGGGATGGCTGTGGGGAGCAACTCCCAGCATTCAAAATGGAGCTTGTAGGAGTCGACGTGAGGAAACTCACTTCGAACTTCGATCGCGCGGCCAAAGTTAGAGATTTGTCGCCTCATCTCTTACGAAAAGTAAGCAGAGTGTCTTTCGTCGGTGGGGCGACGCTACGCGGAGCCTCTGACTGATTTTCAGGGGCATTGAGATAGAGGCTCTCGGCGTGGCCTCGCCCCACTTGAGAAATGGTCTTGAGCTCACTCGAGTCCATCTGCGAACCCCGGCGTTTGGGTGAATGGAAAAGGCGATCCGTTGCCGGATCGCCTTGCTGGTGGAACAACGGACTGCAACCGCTGCCCCAAAGTTTGAAGGAATTTATTCTTTCGGGGCCATTTCCTTGTCGCGGTCTTCCATGGCGGCTTTGCGTGAAAGGCGCACGCGGCCCTTTTCGTCGCAGCCGAGGAGTTTGACCCAGATTTCGTCGCCGACCTTCACGATGTCTTCGGTCTGCTTGACGCGGAAGTTCGCCAGCTCGCTGACGTGGCAGAGACCTTCTTTGCCGGGGAGATATTCGACGAACGCGCCGAATTCCTTGGTGGTCACAACTTTTCCGCGGAACACCTTGCCGATATCCTCGGGGTTGGGCGGTTCATTGTTGCGTTTGGGGGCTTTTTCGCGCGGTTCGCGTTCGCGCAGCGGTTGAACCGGGGCGTCGCCGGCAGGGGCGCGGGCGGCGTCGTCCGGAGCTCCACCCGCTTCGCGATCCTTCTCCTCCATGGCGGCTTTGCGGGAGAGCTTCACGCGGCCCTTTTCATCCACGCCGAGGCACTTGACCCAGATTTCATCACCGATTTTGACGACGTCCTCGGGTTTGTTGACGCGGAAGTTGGCCAGTTCGCTGACATGCACCAGGCCGTCGCGGCCGGGCAGGAATTCGACGAAGACGCCGAATTCCTTGATGGTGACCACGTGGCCGCGGTAGACCTTGCCGATCTCGGCTTCCGCTGTCATGCCTTCAATCGCCTCGCGGGCGATTTGCATGCCGGCCTCAGCGATGGAGTAGATCTTCACCGTGCCATCGTCTTCGATGTTAATTTCGCAGCCGGATTCTTCGACGATGCGCTTGATGTTCTTGCCGCCCGGCCCGATGAGCGCGCCGATCTTTTCCGGATTGATCTTAAGCGTCAGGATGCGTGGGGCATACTTGCTCAGATTACTGCGGGGTGCGGCGAGGACTTTGGCCATCTCGCCGAGAATGAAGATGCGGGCGATGCGGGCCTTCTCGACCGTCTCGGTCATGAGCGCCGCCGAAATGCCGCGCAGTTTCAAATCGAGCTGGAAACCGGTGATGCCTTTCTCGGTGCCGGCGATTTTGCAATCCATGTCGCAGAAGGCGTCTTCCCAACCGATGATGTCGGTGAGGAGCGAGTAGCGCGTGATGGCGTCGTTTTCATCGTGATCAGTGCAAATGCCGATGCTGATGCCGGCGACCGGACGGATGAGCGGAACACCCGCATCCATGAGCGCCAGTGTTCCGCCGCAGACGGAGGCCATCGAGGTGGAACCGTTGGATTCCATGATTTCGCTGGTGACGCGCACGGCGTACGGGAATTCCTTCAATGGCACCATCGGTTCGATGGAACGCTCGGCGAGCGCACCGTGGCCGATCTCGCGGCGGCCGGGGCCGCTGATGCGTCCGGTTTCGCCGACGGAGAAATTGGGGAAGTTATAGTGCAGGATGAATTGCTTTTCAGTCGCGCCACCAGTGTAGCTGTCGAAGTTCTGCCCGTCCTCGGTGGTGCCGAGCGTGACCAAAGTGATGGCCTGGGTTTCGCCGCGGCAGAAAACGGCCGAGCCGTGGGCGCGCGGAAGAATGCTCGTTTCGCCAGAGATCGAGCGAATCTGATCGGCGGTGCGGCCGTCGAGACGCTTGCCGTTGTCGAGAATCAAGCTGCGAACCGCTTCCTTCTGGATGTAATAAAAAGCGTTGTTGAGAAGGAAATTGGTGATCTTCTCCGCGCCGTGCTTCTCAATGAGCTTCGCGCCGACTTCGTTTTGAATCGCCTTGCACGCGCCTTCGCGGGCGAGTTTGCCGGGAGTCAGGAGCGCGGGCACCATGCGGTCACCGGCGAGCGCCTTGGCTTCCTTGAGGATTTCCTCGGGGACGATATTGACGGTGATCTGGCGCTTGGGCTTGCCGGCCTTGGCTTGAAGTTCCTTTTGCGCGGCAATGATTGGCTGGCAGGAGTCGTGGCCGAATTTCAGCGCGGCCATGAAGTCGGCTTCCGTGATTTCATCAGCGCCGCCTTCATACATGACGATGTCCCGCTCGTTGCCGACATAGACGAGATCGAGATCGCTCTCGGCCTGCTGGGCATGGGTGGGATTGGCGACGAACTGGCCATTCACACGGCCCACGCGCACGGCACCCAATGGGCCGGCCCATGGAATGTCGCTGACGGTCAGCGCGGCGCTTGCGCCGATGATGCTGAGGATGTCGGGATCATTTTCGCCATCGGCGCTGAGAAGAACGGTTTGAACCTGCACTTCATTGTACCAGCCTTTCGGAAAGAGCGGGCGAATGGGGCGGTCGGTGAGGCGGCAGGTAAGAATTTCCTTTTCCGTCGGGCGACCTTCGCGTTTGAAATAGCCCCCGGGGAATTTTCCCGCAGCGGCCGCTTTTTCGCGGTAATCGACGGTGAGTGGGAAGAAATCCTGGCCTTCCTTGGCTTTGGTGGCGGCGACGGCGGCGACAATGACGATTGTTTCACCGAGTTGGACGGTGACGGCACCGTCGGCTTGCTTGGCGTATTTGCCGGTTTCGATGTGGATGGAACTGCCTCCGACTTGGGCCGTTATTTTTTCAGACATAGACTTTCTGTGGTTGGCCCATCAACCCGGGAGGAACTTCATTCAGCGACTGAGGACAGTCGCTGAATGAAATTTCCCCTGGTTAACAGGCGCGTTTGGTGGCGGCATTTTTTTCGGGAATGGAATCAGACCGCGCCGCCGGTTGCGGTTGGATTCGATGAATTGCACAGTAGAAGGAGGCCCGGACGGGAGGTGTAAAACCAAAGCCCTGAACCAATCCGCTGCGCAACGAAATTACTTTCGAAGCTTCAGTTTCTTCGTGATCGACTGGTAGCGGGTGGTGTCGGTGGTGTGGAGATAATCCAGCAGTCGACGGCGTTGACCGACCATTTTCAGCAACCCGCGCCGGGAACTGTGGTCTTTGAGGTTCTTTTGCAGATGTTGCGTCAGCTCATTGATCCGCTCGGTCAACAAGGCAATCTGCACGTCCGCCGATCCGGTATCCTTTTCGTGAATCCGAAAATCTTCGATAAATTTTGTTTTAACTTTGGCTTCCATAGTTGCGTTCTCTTTCAATAACAAGGCACCGACCCTAGGTTTTATTGCGGGAGGTGTAAAGCACTTTCCGGCGGAGAGTAGATTGTTCGGGCGCAGCTCGGTTTTGGGAAGTGGCATTTCCGGTGTCCTTGGAAATGCTGGCCCGCGATCGATCCCCGGCTTGACGGCAACAGGTGGTTGACCTAGCGTAGCGACACTGGAAATATCATGAGTTGGAAAATCACCATCGAATACTGCACGGCTTGAAACTATGAGCCGTATGCCGTCGGTCTGGCGGAAAAGTTGCTGAAGTTCAAACAAAGCATCCATTCACTCACGCTGGTTCCGGCTAGCGGCGGCGCTTTTGAAGTCAGCGTCAACGGCCGGAAGATATATTCCAGACTCGCCACGGGGCGGTTTCCCGAGCCGGAAGCCCTGATCAGAGCCGTGCGCGAGACCCGGTAACGTGGCTCGGGGCGAGGGCAGTGCCTCTCTTTTGAACGCCGCCTGAAACGGCGGTGCTTTTTTCGGGGGGCGACAGGGAGCCCAAGCAAGGCTGGGCGACGGTGGTCGGTGGTCATTTCTTAGATTTTGAATTCGAATCCGCGTATGAAGTTGGTTATTGCGGCCGTGGTGCTTGCCGTGCTGTCCCTTGTTTGGCGGCCGGGATCCGTCTTCGCGGCGACGCAGGTTACGTTGCTGCGTACTCCCCAGGGTGGCATTCAACCGCAGGCGGTCGTGGATGAACACGGGGCGGTCCACCTGATTTATTTGAAAGGCGATCCTGCGGCTGCGGATATCTATTATGTCCGTCAGGAAGCCGGCCGGGAAACCACCCAACCGCTCCGCGTAAATAGTCAGGCTGGGAGTGCGATCGCCATCGGCACCATCCGGGGTGCGCAAGTGGCCTTGGGTAAGAATGGCCGCCTGCAGGTCGCGTGGAACGGTTCCCAATCGGCCGAGCCCAAGCCACCACAGGGGGTGCCGATGCTGTTTGCGCGGATGAATGACGATCATTCCGGTTTCGAAGCCCAGCGAAACCTGATGACAATCACCACTGGTTTAGACGGGGGCGGTTCGGTGGCTGCCGATCCGTTGGGGAATGTTTATGTAACCTGGCACGCGTCGCCGATGGGCACGAGTGGTGAAGAAAATCGTGCAGTTTTTGTGGCCCGCTCGGGCGATGTCGGCAAGACGTTCTCCCGCGAAGTTCCGGCCAGCTCGCAATCGACGGGGGCGTGCGGTTGCTGCGGCATGCGGGCCTTTGCGGACGGCCAGGGAAATCTCTTTGCGCTTTATCGGGCGGCTGGCGAAAAGCTGAATCGCGATCTCATGTTGCTGACGTCACGCGATCAGGCCAGCCGTTTTGAAACGGTGACGCTGCACAAGTGGAAAATATCCCAATGCCCGATGAGCAGTGAATCGCTCACCGCCAGCGGGGCGCGGATTTTGGCCGCGTGGGAGACTTCGGGTCAGGTCTATTTCAGCGTCATTAATCCGGTGACGGGTGTATTTTCCCCACCCGTGGCGGCTCCCGGAAGTGGCCGGCGCAAGCACCCCGTGGTGGTGGGCAACCACCGGGGCGAAACACTGCTGGCGTGGGTGGAAGGGAGTGGCTGGCAAAAAGGCGGCGCGCTGGCGTGGCAGGTTTTTGACCCGAACGGCCGGCCCACCAGTGAGAAGGGCGGGGGGGAGGGCGTGCCGGTATGGAGCTTGATCTCGGGATATGCGCGCCCCGATGGTGGGTTCGCTGTGGTGTATTGACGGTCGCCTTATTTTGCAGGTCACCAAAGCTGGCGTTGACACGCCTCCCAGCAACGATTAGATTTCGGTCGTATTTAACCCGGTTTAACAATAAACATGCGCATCGCTACACGAATTTTATTGGTCATCGCCATCCTTGCCGGCATCGGGGCTTTGGTGATCGCTCACCTCCAAGTTGAACCGAAAATTGTCACTCTCAAGGAGGAGAAGGTTGCCGTGGAGGCGGCTAAGGCAACGGCTGAAGCCGGGAAAACCAAGGCGGAAAAGGAAGCCAAAGACACCCAAGCGAAATTGGACAAGACGAACAACGAGTTGACGGAAACCAAGACCAACCTCGATGGCAAGACCAAGGAGGCGGCCCAATTGCAGACGGAAAAAGATGGGTTGGCGGCCGACTTGGACAAGTCACGAAAAGAGACGCAGACGGCCAAGAGCGAGAACGATGAGTTTACCAAACTGAACAAGACCGTGGCGGATATTAAATCGACCTATGTCGGCCTGGCTAAGACCACGGAAGAGCGCGATATTTTTGCCCAGGAGAAAAAGATATTGCAAACGCAGGTGGTAAAGTTGGGTAATGATATCATCAATTTGAAGTCGCGTTTCGAGGATGTGCGCGTTGAGCTTCCTCCGGGATTGAGTGGCAAAGTGTTGGCCTACGATCCCAAGTATGAGTTTGTCGTTTTGGATATTGGGAACAATCAGGGGGTAAAACAAAACGGAGTGATGATCGTGAGCCGCGATGGCAAATTTGTGGGCAAGGTGCGAATTTCCAGTGTGGAAGACAATCAATGCATCGCCAACGTGCTCCGGAAAGAAAAGAAGATCGATGTCCTCGAAGGGGACGTCTGTGTGGTGGCCACCGAATGAACCAGCGCGATTTCAAATCAGTTTCGCCCTTGGCCTTGGGGTTGTTGTTGGTCTTGACGAGCCTGTTGGTCGGCGGTTGCGCCACCGGGGAGCCGGGCAACATGTCCTCTCGACCATGGAACACACCCAAAGGTTGGGAAAATGGCTTGCCCGGTGGACTCATGGAAGAACGCCGTTAAGCAGGCACCCGGTTTTTTCTCCCGTCGCGGTGGATTTCTCCAAGGCCCAATCCAACTCCGCAACTCTGTTTCTGTTCCCATCCAGTCTTGATTTTTAGCGATTCAGGACGGATTCCTGGCACTGGTTGTCACGCTCGTTTCGTTATTTCGCAAACTCCACGACGCGCCGTTCGCGGATAACGGTGACCCGGATTTGACCGGGATATTGCAAATCATCCTCGATCTTCCGCGTGATGTTGCGCGCCAGAACGAAGGCCTGTTCATCGGTAACTGCATCCGGTTGAACCATCACCCGCAGTTCCCGGCCGGCTTGCACGGCGTAACACTTTTCCACGCCGGCAAATGCAAGGCCCAATTTTTCCAGATCCTCCAGCCGTTTGATGTAAGTGGTCATCGATTCAGAACGGGCCCCCGGACGGGAAGCGCTGATGGCATCGGCGGCACTCACAAGAATTCCCAGCAGGCAAGTGTGGGGTACTTCATCGTGGTGCGAAGCCACGCCATTCACCACATCGTCGGCTTCGCCATGGCGTTTAATGAAATCCGCGCCCACGATGGCGTGCGCGCCTTCGACTTCGTGGCTCAGTGCCTTGCCAATGTCGTGAAGCAACCCCGCACGTTTGGCCGCCGTGGCGTCCAAACCGAGCTCGGCCGCCATCAGCCCCATTA
>JAYTXL010000368.1:0-3564 GCA_043742955.1 Verrucomicrobiota bacterium
GCGTTGCGCATGTCGCAGTTGAATTCCGCAAAACCCAGATTCTCCGAGAACAGGTCGCCATTGACGTACGGAAATTGCGCCAGTTCTTCGTCCAGGTTCCTTTGCCGCTTGCTTTCGGGTGTGTTGAGCACGGAAAAGAGTTGCGCGAGGCGGGCGCCAAGGTCGCTGCCGTCCGCCGCGGTGCGGTTTTCGAGGTAAAGGCGGAAAGCCTCCCGTTGGAACAACCCGGTATCCTCAGCAAACAGGCAGAACAGGATGCGGACCAGGAAGCGTTCGAGGTCGTGCCCGGTGTAACCGCCCGCCTCGAGCGTGTCGTGAAGATCACCGAGCATCTCGGTTGCTTCAATATTGATCGGGTCCTGCTCCTGGAATTTGTGCTGCTTGTAGCCGGGAATGAACGCGAAGGCGTGGACGCACTTGTGGAATTCCGCGAGCGAAAACTGGATTGTGGCCACGCGGCCGCTGCCGGACAGCGGCCGGGCCTCCCCGTCTTCGGGTTCGAGATCATGCAACGCCACGCGCGCAAAATCGGACACGATGACGTACCGTGGGATTTCCTTGTGCCGGCCTTCCCGCGCGAGATCCTGAATGTAACGGAACGCCTGGGATTCCGCCTTGCCCAGGTCCTTGCCGGCGGATTTGTGTTCCACCAGGACGATGGCCGGCCAGAACAGGTCGATGTAGCCGTAGTCGCCGGAGAGCTTTTTTACCGGCTCCTCGAAGCTGGCCACCGCCCGACGAGACACGCCGAAAACCTGAAAAAACTCATTCCAGAAGGTTTGTTTCTCCGCGCTCTCGCTCCGCGCGCCCGTCCAGTCGCGTGAAAACCGGATTGCGTTATGGCGAATTTCGTTCCAGGAGATAGGCACGCCACGAACAGTAGCAAACCCGGCATCTCACCCGCAAGCGTGCGGTGCAGGAGCCTACGAACGATTCTGCGCAAACGGTAGCTTTTTGCCACATTCCTCTAAAACTTTCTCAAGTGCAGCGCGAAACCATTTGCTGCCTCGATCTGCTGCGTCGAGTGCCTTGTCGCTTACCTCGAGATCAAAAAGTTTCTTGGGATGCATCAGGTTGTTCCGTAATTCAAACGTGTTTTTGAAATCCATAAATCCTGGAACATCATATTTAACATCAACCTGGGTAGCATGGGCTTTAGCAAACACTTGGAAGGTCTTCTTTACGCTATCGCGCATCGGTAAGAAAGCATTCGTCGGGAGGCCTGTTTGTTTATGTGTGCGTTGTTCAGTTGCCACTTCGATATCTTCTTTGGTCAAAGTAATGTCGAAGTAACCCGCGCTCTCGCAGGTAACACTTTTCAGCAGGCTCAACGTACCTTCAACAGATGCACAGTGGCAGCGGATGAGCGTGCGTGACCAAAATTGGTTGGATGGATTTTGCTGCCACTGATTTCTTGCGAATTCTACATCGGAATCCAGCACATTGATCGTGAGCCGGAATTTCTTGTTCAATTTATGTAGTGCTTCGGCTTTCTTTTTTTGATCGGCATTCATACTCCCCACAGTAGACCGGACCCTACTGGCTGTCGAGCACCCCCAGACTTCGATTCAGACAGCGCCAAGTTTCAAATCTCCCAGCCCCACGATCTCCGCCGGCCCCTTGAAGTCCACTTGGACCACCGCTGGCTTGGCCAGCTCTTGCGGGTTCTTCTTCCACTGCTTCTCCCAGTCATCAAGCGATGGCACAGTGACTTCCGCGTGCTTCGAGTACGCGTGATGCACCGCCTTGGAGTTGTGCCCCAGCGCCTGTTGCGCGAACCGCTCCGGGTATCCGCACTTCAAGGCCCGTTCCGCCCAGGCATACCGATACGAGTGCAGCGACACTCCTTTGATTCCCAACCCATCGCACCGCTGCTTGAACTCCGTCGCCCGGTCACCCGGCCGCACCGTCCGCAGATACAGGAACAGCGCCCCCGTTTGCGGACGCCGCCGCAGGATTACCTCCACTTCCGCGCCGAACCGAATCAGCGCCGGTTTCACCCCCGTGCGCCCCTTGAGTTTCTTACGTGAATAACAAATCGTCCGCTGCGCCCAATCCACATCCTCCGCCATCAGGCAGGCCGCATCCGTCTGCGACGCCCCCGTGTGCCAGAGCAGCTCGTAAAAGTCCCGCCGCTCCGCGTTCAACTCCCGGCCCACGATCGCCGTGTGTTCGGCCGCCGTGATCGCCCGTTTCGATTTGAACACCGGCTTCGGCCATTGCAGCCGCGGGATGACCGATTTCAGCAGCCATTCCATACCCAGCGCGTGATTATGAATCCGTCGCAAGTAAACGTTCGTGGACACCTTCCCATCCGCCAACGCCCGGTCGAAATGTTCCGGACGCGTCTCCGCCACCGCCCGTTTGCGAATGCAATCAAAGTTGTGATCCTTGATGGCAGTATCCCACCGTCGTCGCGTCTCATCCGTTTTCTTGGCCACGATATGTTCCATGACCTCCTGCCAAGTCCGCGTCGCCAGCTTCGGATCTGTGGCATTGAGATAAACCCGCGCGAGGCCGAGGCTGATGGACGGGACCCGCTCCGTCTCGTTCATGGCGTTGACCTTTGTATCCGCCTCAATTTTCACCCGCGTCTTGAGCGACACCGAATTGCCCGTGGCCGTGTCGAAGGCGTACCACATGCCCCAGGAACGTTTGAACTTCCGATACCGTTGCGTCATATCCACTGCTTTCATCTTGTAAGGATATGGCGACCGACTTTGTCTCGCATCCGTGCAGTGGACGAGTCCGCGACGTGCCCGTGCCGGATAGTGAACGAGAGCTAAAACCGTTGAAGATTTCGTTGAAGGTTTCCCTTTGACCCCACTCAAACCCCTATAAACAAAGGCGATTTGACTGGAGGCGAGGGTCGGAATTGAACCGACGCATACAGCTTTTGCAGAGCCGCGCCTTACCACTTGGCTACCCCGCCGTCCCAGATGGTTCACAATAATAAACTTCGCGGTCAGCGCAAGCGTTACTTTTCCAGGGGAAATGCTCCCGTCAACCGGGAAATCCCAATTCGCGCCGGTGCGCCCACAAAGCCGACGGCTCAAAAATGCCCACCGGCGTGATGATGCCGGTGATTAAATCCGCCGGCGTCACATCAAAACCAGGATTGCGCGCGCCGCTCGAGGGGTTGGCCACGCGCACCCACTCCCGCAGGTTTTTGCGGGTCACTCCCCAGGCACCTAAAACCTCGCGTTCGTCCCGCTCCTCAATCGGAATGTCGGTGCCGGATGCTAAATTCCAATCGATCGTCGAAAGCGGAATCGCCACATAAAACGGAATACCGTGCCGCCGCGCCAGCACGGCCTGAGTGTAGGTGCCAATTTTGTTGGCCACTTCGCCGGTGCGACCGAGGGTGCGGTCGCTGCCGACGATGACCAAATCAATTTCTCCCCGTTGCATCAGGTGACCGGCGGCGTTATCGGCGAGGATTTGGTGTGAAATTTTTTGTTGCGCCAGCTCCCAGGCGGTCAAGGTCGCGCCCTGGGAACGGGGTCGGGTTTCATTGCAGAATACGTGAAAGCGTTTGCCGAGCGCCTGGGCCGCGTAGATGGG
>JAYTXL010000369.1:0-2040 GCA_043742955.1 Verrucomicrobiota bacterium
GGACAAATCTTAACCGATCTGCACGGCATGAAAAGCTCCTATTTACCCTATAAACAGGGGCTCAAATGCGACTTTCCCACCTGAATTCACCCACACGACTCCGAGAAGACCCGTTATTTGTATCACTACCGCCAGTGATCAGCTTGATGGTGGTGCTTTTGGACTTGGTTCCAACGCTTTGCAAAATCACCTGACCGTAGCCGCCATAGCCGTTGGAAATGGTTATCCAATTGGTGCTGGCACAGGCCCACGGTGCCGGAAAGGCAGGCTGATTTACCGCATTGGTAGTGATGCCCGCGTTGTAGTAACTACCGGGAAGCGCATACGAGTAACTGACGCCCTGCCCTGTGGCGGGCCAGAACGTGTCCACGTAATTCGTCTGCATGGGGTATTGTGGGGGACGTGGGAAAGGGCCGAAGCCGGAGCACCCGGCAAGATGCTGCTCACTGGGCTGTCCAAGCGTCCAGCCCATAGAATTATAGCCCCACGACAAGTAAACAATCTGCCCGCTGATCATTGACTGGGTACTCAAGTGTTGCGAGTTTTCGGTGTAACCAAACACGACAATTTGGGGCTGCGGTTCTTGCGCGTGGCAAGGATCATGGAACACCGTAAATCCAATCAGGAGGCAGAGCAAGCCGGCGATGTGGGATGGTTTCATGGATTGGGTTGAGTTTAGGGTTTAGAGTTCGGAGTTGAGCGATGGGGGAAGGAGGTTGAGAGTTGAAACATGAAAGTTGAAAGAGGGGCGGAGTGAGAGACGACACCGCAGACGTGAGGCGGCGGACGCAGGGAAAAGACGGAGCGAAAGTGCGATGTACTAGACGGCGTAACTCGGACGGCGATAGGGTGTCCCTTAACTCTCATGGCTGAGAGACGCCTATCAAAATTACCGGGTGCGAGTCAATTCAATTTTGAAATAGTTTCCTGTTCGTAATGGTTTCCCGCGAAGTGACAAACGTTTATCCACCAAAGTCCGCGCTTGCTTTGACCAAAACCGGCTTGGTTTGATCCCCGCGTGCTGGCAAGTCGCTCATTCCTAAAATACTGGTCGCCCGTGCTCGGCTGGATGCTGCTGGTGTTCTCTGCCTCAACCGACCTGATGTCCGCTCCGCACACGTCGCGTTTCATCGGGCCATTTATGCGCTGGCTGATTCCCGGTATTTCCCAGGATGCGATTGGACTCGCCCAGTTGACGATCCGCAAAACCGGGCATTTAACGGAGTATGCCCTGCTGGCATTGTTGCTTTGGCGCGCGTTGCGCCAACCAATGCCCGGCGACTCACGGCCGTGGGCCTGGCCCGAAGCCAGGCAGGCTCTGCTCGTGGCCACCCTGTACGCCGCCACGGACGAATTGCATCAGGCCTTCGTGCCGTCCCGCGAATCCGCCGTGGCGGATGTCCTGCTGGATTCGCTGGGCGCGGCGCTCGGCTTGGGGTTGCTCTGGATCCTCGGACGCATACGGAAACGATGGTAGCCTGGAATGAATCGCCCGTTCATTTCGGTGGCGCTCGCGTACACGGGCGGCAGCTTGCTGGCCCGTTATGTGCCCGTCGCGCCGCCGCTGTGGTGGCTCTTCGCCGCGTCGCTGGCTCTGGCGTTGCTCGCCCTCGGTTGTGCCTCCGGCCGCGCCTGGTTGTTGCTGCCGCTCGCCCTGTTCGCCGGTTGGACCAACCTAGCGACGCGCACCGCCATACTTTCCCCACACGACCTGCGCTGGCTCGGCGGCGGCCAGGTGGAACTGGTCCAGTTGCGGGGCACGCTTTGCGCCACTCCCACGCAGCGGATTTATGAGCGGGAGGAACAGGAATCCTGGCGCTCGCTAACCCAACTGCAAGTGAGTGCCTGGCGCCGCGACAGCGATTGGGAACCCGCCTTTGGTCGCGTGGCGGCCAGCGTGCCGGGCATGCTGGGCCCAACTTTTTTCGCCGGGCAAACCGTCGAGGTCACCGGCGTGCTGCAAACGCCTAAAGGGCCGGCCGCGGAGGGATTGTTCGATTACCGCACGTACCTGCGCTGGCAGGGCATTTACCACCAACT
>JAYTXL010000370.1:0-8935 GCA_043742955.1 Verrucomicrobiota bacterium
ACCTTTCAGAATTACTCGCTGCACGCGGAGTTCCTCCTGCCGTTCAAGCCGACGGGTCGGGGTCAGGACCGCGCCAACAGCGGCGTGTATATGCAGGACCGTTACGAGGTGCAGGTGCTCGACTCCTTTGGTTTGAAGGGGTTAAACAATGAGTGCGGCGGCATTTACAGCCAGGTCGCGCCAGCGGTCAACATGTGTTATCCGCCCTTGCAATGGCAGACGTACGACATTGACTTCCAGGCCGCGCGTTTTGATGGCGACGGCAAGAAAACCAAGAACGCCGTCATCTCCGTCAAACACAACGGGGGCGTCATTCACGAGAACCAGGAGATCACGGGCCCGACCGGTGGCGGCAAAAAGGAAGATCCTTCCGGCGGCGCGATCCAACTACAAGGACATGGCAACCCAGTGTTCTACCGGAACGTCTGGCTCGTGGAGAAGAAATAGCGGCCGATAAAGTCGATGGCCGAGTCCCGAAGGCTGGCGGGGAAATTCCGGGAGGTTTTGGACTGCGGCGGTCCTCTGCCGCGTGGTTCATCCGCGCCCGACGCTTGCGACGGCTACTGAATTTCTAAAACCGCTCTAGTGGCAATGCCAACTTCGGTGGTTGACATGGCTCAATTCCCTCCGGCCCACTTCGGTGGCTGCTTGAGCTGGTACAACATCTCGCCGGCTTTGCGCACCAGCAGCACGCCCTCGTCCTCGCGGTTCGCATAGTCTTCAATGCGAATGCTCTTTGGATCGCGGTAGCCCAGGTTGATTTTGCGGCAGGTCTCCGGCGGAATGGCGGTGGCGAGGATTACCCGGGCGCGCGGGGTCTCGATGCCGTTTTCATAAGTTCCCAGGCCGTGGACATGCGCGGAATGGGCGAGCACACCCCAGGGATAGTCTTTGAACTTGTCCCATTGTTTCAGAAAGTAATCACGGCAGTGGTAGCCGATTTCATGCAGATACTTGCCGTGCGCCACACAAATTTCGGCGATGTGCGGCGCGTAAATGATGAGTTCGCCACCGTCGGCCAGCACTGGTTCCAGCTTGTACATGCACTTGCCGCCGGTCCACAGCTCGTCGTACATCGCGGGCGCACAGGAGAGGATGGTGTGAAAGGGCTTTTCCTTGCAGGTGATGTGCACCTGCTTCGACAGCTCGCTCGCCGCGTCCCAGGCGGTTTCGGGCGCGCCAATAAACAAACCCGCCAGGGTCTGATCCGGCCGCACCACCATGCTCAAACACAGTTTACTCACGGTCACCATCGCGCCGGCCCGATCGACCACTTTGCGCACGGCCGTCCATTTGTTACCGATAATCATCGGGTTGGTGACCACCGAACCCAGCCAGTGGAAGAAGTTCAAAATGTCCGGCCCGCTCACGCCCGGGAATAGATATTTATTGCCACCAGAAAAGCCGACCACCTCATGGGGAAACACCGGGCCGATAATGATGATCTGGTCATAGGCAAACACCAGTTTGTTGATATCGACCGGTACGTCCATCGAGAATACCCCCCCAGACAGCTCGCTGATTTCCTGGGCTGTAAATTGGCCGACGCGTTGTAACGCCGCCGGGTTGTCCCATTCATGATTGAAGAATCGCACCCGGCGATAGACCGTCGCGCGCTCGGTTTCGGAAATCTCCAGGCGCTGACAGATCGCCGCGTCGCTCATCGGTTGGTGCGTGCCGAGCGCAATCAGGACGTCCACGGATTGGGCGGCGG
Organism: Verrucomicrobiota bacterium; assembly: GCA_043742955.1. Taxonomy (GTDB): domain Bacteria; phylum Verrucomicrobiota; class Verrucomicrobiia; order Limisphaerales; family JAYTXL01; genus JAYTXL01. The sequence continues at coordinate 1,715 of JAYTXL010000370.1, forward strand.
CGGCGATTTGTTGGTGCAGCGTCCGAAACATCAATCCCACCGGTGCGGTGCGCGTGGCATCCGGCACAATCAGCAGAATTTTCTTGCCCTGGTAATTATCCGCGGGACACGCCTGCGCGATCAGTGCCTCCACGTGTTGATGTGAGAGTGTTTGCTCGGGGGGGGCGGTCTGCGAAACCAGATTCATAAGGTCACTTTTGTTCACAGCCGCGCAGCATGGGCGGAATTCTGGATAAATTCAAGCGACACTCCGCAGCGGACCGCGTTTGCGCGCCCCGGCCACCAATCCACCCTGTAGCCGCAACCTTCAGGTTGCGTCCCCGAACGCGTCCGCCCGACCGTTCCCGTTCGTGTCGAATTCGTGGTTTCCCACGGCCTCGTTAAGCCGCGACTCCAACCGTGGGTTTACCGTTTCTTTACCGTTTCTTTACCAGTTACCGGTGTTTGCGCAGCGCGCTGCCAGTGGTGTTCGGCCGATCATCCGCCTCGGTCCTGCGGCAGCGCACCTCATCTCCCACTCCTCCACCAAAGGAGGGTGCATACCCTTTATAGGTCTTCGACCGAGAAGCAACGAAGGCAGACGGCCTTTTGCGCCGAAACCTTCCGGGTGGCGGTTCAATTGTCCGTGGCCGGCGTTGGCGCAGTCGTCACTGCCCACTTTGGGGTTGCTCAGATGGTCAGGCAGGCGCGGACCTCGCCGCCTTGGCCACAGCCAAAATCCCTCACCGTAGCGCCCGCACAATTTTCATCCAGGCTCTCGGCCCTGCGAACGCATCATGATAAAGCGGGCCACGGCTTCGAGGTCATTCATCAGGTGTGTGTCCTTCCGGTCGTGCGCCCTCACCACCATGGTGAGCAGGCCGACGTGGAAAAACCGTGTCCCGGGTTTTTGGAAATTAATTCTAACGGGAAAAGGACCGCGAACCGAAGCGCACCACGACACCTTTAGACCGCATCTGCCCACTCCATCCGCCACCAACAAAATGTTGACAGGTTCTTGGGCTCCCGCAGTTTCGGCAACCACTCTTTCCTTAGTTCCTCACTCATGTTCATTCCCACCGTTCTCCGGTGTCTTTCTTCCATGAGTCAACGACCCTTTTGGCCTCCCCCCAGTTTCCCTCCCCCGGTGTCTTTTAATTTGAGTCAACTCGCCCTTTTCAAAAGCTGCAAAAACGAGCTTGCCATCGGCGAAAACCGGCATAAAATTCCCCTCAATGAACCCGCTGGAAGAGCAATTCTCCACTTCCGTGCGGAGCCTCAAAAGCAAATGCCTATCAATTTGAACACGTCTCTTCCGCCGAATCTTCCCGACCCCGTCCGCGAGGTGCTCGGTTCCTTTGTCTCGGCGGCGCGAGGCGCGTTTGGCGACGATCTGCGCTCGGTGGTGCTTTTTGGCAGCGCGGTGGAGGGCCGATTGCGGCCGGCGTCGGATGTGAATGTAATGGTCCTGCTGGCGGCTTTCGAACGGGCCAAGGCGGACCGCTTGCGCGAACCGCTGCGGATGGCGCACGCGGCGATCCAGCTTTCAGCGATGTTTCTCCTCGAAGTGGAACTCCCGGCGGCGAGCGAGGCGTTCGCGGTGAAATTTGGCGACATCGCGCGGCGGCATCATCTTCTCTACGGCGCTGATCCCTTTTCGATCGCGACGGTGCCGCAGGCGGCCGCGATCACGCGCCTGAAGCAGACGCTGCTTAACCTGACCCTGCGGATGCGCGAAGCTTACATCGCCCGCGGGTTGCGCGAGGAACAGCTCGTGGCGACGATCGGCAAGATGGCCGGTCCGCTGCGCTCCTGCGCGGCCACGTTGCGTGAGCTTCAGGGCCAGACGGTCACCTCGCCAAAAGAGGCGCTGGAAAGCGTGGCCGGGCCGGCCGGCGCGGCGCTGATGGCTCGGATCACCGAGGCTCGGACGGACGGCGCGCTGCCGCCCGGCACCGCGGCTGCGACCTTTGGCGAACTAACCGATCTCGCCCACGCGATGTGGGTGACGGCGCAAAATCTCTAGCCCGAGACGATGAATCCGTTCGACCTGCGCGGCCCCGAATTCCTGTTGTTTTACCTCGGTCTCTCGATCGCGGTGCTCATCGTGGCTTGGCTCTGTCGGCGCACGCAGGAGGGCGGGTCGGCGCCAAAAATGGACCTAGATCCGTATGCTATCGCGTATCTGCGCGGCGGAAAAAACGAGGCAGCCCGCGTGGCGATGGTCTCGCTGATCGATCGTGGACTGCTCACCGCGAAGTCCGAGAAGGTCGTGCGGACGAGCAAGGGCGATCCAGCATCGGTCCGGCGTCCGCTGGAAAAGGCGCTGCTGGAAAAACTGATCGTCGAGCAGAAGCCTGCGGACATCTTCAAAGACAAAATGATTGAGGCCGTCTGCGAGCCTTTGCAATCCACCCTCGAAAAATACGGGCTCCTGCCGGACGCCGGCGCAAAGCAACGTCGCTCGTCGGTCTTCGTCGTCGCCGCGGGGCTGCTACTCGGAACCGGCTTCATCAAACTCCTCATAGCCCTCTCGCGTGGCCGGACAAATGAGGGCTTCCTCATCGTCCTAACGGTCGTCGTCACCAACATCACGTGGAAGGTCTGCTGCCCGCGGTTGACAGCCCGTGGCAAGGCCATGCTGGAAGATTTGCGCATGCTCTACTCGGGATTGGCGGCCCGCGCTGCGACGATCGAGCCCGGCGGTAAGACCATCGACGCGCTGATGCTGGCCTCCGTCTTCGGCCTGACGCTGCTGCCGACCACGGGCTTCGCCTACACGCGCACGCTTTTCCCACAGGCGGCGAACGGCGGGTCGTCAGGCTCCAGTTGCGGGAGTTCGTGCGGCAGTTCTTGTGGAGGCGGAGGCTGCGGCGGAGGCTGCGGCGGGGGATGCGGAGGCTGCGGGAGCTGAGCGCATGAAGGATCGCGTCGGACTCGGCTGGCGGCCGGAATTGGCGGCGGGAATTCTCTCTCGCCTCGACGCAATCGACGTCGTGGAAGTCATCGCGGACGATTATTTCGACGCCTCCCGCAAGCGCCGCCGCTCGCTGACCACGCTCGCCGCGCAAGTGCCAGTGACCCTGCACGGTGTTGCGCTCGGCCTAGCCTCGTGCTTGCCGGTCGAGCCGTGGCGGATCGAGAAAATGGCGCGCCTCGTGAATGAAGTGGAGCCGGAGTGTTGGTCGGAGCACCTCGCCTTTGTCCGCGCCGGCGGCATCGAGATCGGCCATCTCGCTGCGCCGCCGAGGACGGAGGAGGCGGTCGAGGCCACGCTGGCGAATCTGGCGAACGCGGCCCGCGTCGTGGGTGCAGCCCCGCAGGTCGAGAACATCTCCACGCTCATCGACCCGCCGGGCAGCGCGCTCAACGAAGCCGCGTGGCTGCGCGCCATCGCTCTGCACTCCGCGAGCGACCTGCTACTCGATCTGCACAACGTCCACGCGAACACGCTCAACTTTGGCGGCGATCCAATCGAGTTCCTCTGCGCGCTGCCGCTCGAAAAAGTAGCGATGATTCACCTCGCAGGCGGCAAGTGGATCGGACCCAAAGGCCGCCAGCGCTTGCTCGACGATCATCTCCACGACGTGCCCGATCCGGTCTTTGCCCTGCTCGAAGAAGTAGCGTCACGGGTGGCGCAACCGCTGACCGTGATCATCGAGCGCGATGGCGAATACCCGCTGATCGAGCACCTTGTCACACAGCTCGACCGGGCTCGCGGAGCCATGGCGCGGGGCCGGGCGCGCCGGGTAATGGCGGTCGCATCATGAGCGCGAAATTTGAAGCCTTCCTCGCCCGGATCTATGTCGATGCGGAAGCGCGCACGCGTTTTCTCGCCGACCCGCAGGCGGCGGCCACCTTGGCGGGATTGAGTCCAGACGAAACGGGGGCCGCAGTGAACATCGACCGTCTCGGCTTAGAAATGACCGTCCGCAGTCTTCAGCACAAACGGGGTTCGAAGCGACCGCACCGGCACTGATCAAGCAAGACCAAGTGTCAACCAAGTGTCAGTCCTCACTATTGACACAAATTTGCACAACAGCCCATCCACCATGGATGGAATATTACTGGTGTAAAGCGCCACCAGAAGAACCACGACTGGGCACATCCAGCCAGCGGTTTGTTCGGCCTGAGCTTTCAACCGTGACGCGCATGGTAGTTTTTCCCCTTGGTGATCGTCGTGAGGATTTCAGGCAGCAGAAATGAATTATGGCAAGCAGTCCACGCTCCATTGGGAGAAGCAGCAAGCGGCGGGCTCTCCGTTAGTGTCACTTTTTCGCCGGACCGCCGGACTCCATCTCCTTGAGCAACGCCGCCACCGCCTCGTGCACGTCGGCGCCGGGAACATTCTTGAAGCGAATCACGCCTTTAGCATCGAGCACGTGAAAGGTTGGCCAGGCCAGGTTGTTCCATTGCGTGGCGATGGGACCGGAAGTGTTGCCGCCGTCCCACCAGTTGCGCCAGGTCATTTGCTCGCGCATCATTGCTGAGCGGGCGCGCTCTTTGGGATCCGTGTTCACGCCGACGAGCGCGAACGGTTTGCCTTCAAATTGTCTCACGAGCGACCGCTCGTGGGGGTAATTAGCCCGGCACGGTCCTCACCAATCCCCCCAAAACACGATCGCGGTGACTTTGCCACGATAGTCGCTCAACTTGAGCTTTTTTCCCTCGACGTCCTCGCCCTCGGTTTCGGGCGCGACTTTGCCGACGCTCAGATAGCGCAGGTCGTAGAATTCCCGCTTCGCCATCTCCACCGGGCTGCGTCGACCGCCTTTGTCACTAGCGGCAGTCGTGATGAACTGCTCGTAAAGTTTTTCCGCTTCGGCGCTCAATTTTGCCGGGGCCGTGCTTTTGATTTTCGCGATCAACTCCTTGCCGTTTACCAATTCCAAGGCTTCCCGGTCCACGGCTTCCTTGCTTTGCTGCCATTTGACCCAAAGTTGAAACTGCTGGTTGAGCGTGTGGGCCAGATAAAAGGTCGCCTCGCTTTGCAGGCCGGCGTCGGGATTTTTTCCCACGATGGCGCGGAGTAATTTTTCCACCGCGACCGTCGGCGGCAGCTCCGCCAGCGGCCGGAAGATCGCCCCCAGTTTCGGACTCTGGGCCTGATCTCGCTGCAACAACTCCAAGGCCTGTTCCATGATTTCCGAGCCGTCGGCATCATTGGTCACGACCCAGATCAACGCGTCTGCGCCGGCCGGATCTTGGGGGTGGCTGCGCGCCATTTCGAGGATGCGCCGGGCGTGAGCTTCAAACTTAACCGTCCGGGGCGCAGCTTGAATTTCCTGGAGCAATGCCTGCAAATTCGCCGCGGTCTCGGCCGCGCGCACCGACGGCACGACGGCCAACAGCGCCAGCGCGAGCAGGAGCGACGAGGCTTGGTTCGGAAAAGGGCGGCGCATGTGCGGGGATAATCTCGGGCGGTTCATGGCAACAAAGCAATCATTTTTTGTCCCCGACTGCCGTCTCCATTTCCTTGAGCAAGGCGTCCACCGCCTGGTCCATCGCTTCGCTGCGGACATTCTTGTAGCGCCCGCGGGCAGACGCCGGCGAGTTTCTCGCTCGCCGCATGGTGGTGCGCGAGCAGGGCCATCGCCGGGGCGGCGGCGGGCGATTGGTAGCCAAAGGTGGCCACCCAGATGAGGGCATCGACCGCGACCGGGTCGGCAGGATTCTTCCCGGCCAACTCCATGAAACGGCCGGTCAATTTTTGCGGTTGCGGCCGCCGCTGATCCGTGACCTGTTTGCGCTCCGCGTCGGTCTTGGCTTCGCGGTAGGCTTGGGAATACTCCTGGGCGGCCGCGTTGTACTCTTTCACCAGGGCACGATATTGGTCGGCGGGTGACGCGAGGTCCGCCGCCCGAAGTGAAAGAGCGTTACATAGGAGGAGCAGCGGCCCGATTCGCGCCGCGAACCGAAAAGAGAAAGGTGTGTTCATGGCTGAGATTCGTTTTGGTTGGTGCGCGTGCAAAACTATTTTTTAGCAGTGCCCGCTTCCGCCTGTTTAACGAGCGCCTCCACGGAGCGATCCATCATCTCATCGCCGGGTGAACCAACCCATTTGTGGCGGATCACCCCTTGGTGGTCGATGAGATAAAGCGTTGGCCACCCGTTGACATTCCACTTCCTGGCGATGGGGCCGCCGGTATTTCCGCCGTCCCACCAGGAACGCCAGGTCATGTTTTCTTTCTTCAACACTTCCTTAAGCTTTTCTTTGGGATCGCTGTTGACGCCCAGGATCACAAAAGGTTTGCCCGCCAGCCGTTTCACGAGCGACCGCTCGTGGGGATACATCACCTTGCACGGTCCTCACCAATCGCCCCAAAAATCAATCAGCACCACGCTGCCGCGATAATCGCTCAACTTGAATACCTTTCCCTCCACGTCCGGCCCTTCAATATCCGGCGCCGGCTTACCGATGCCGAGCGTGCGAATTTCAAATAGTTCCGCTTGGGCCAGGGTCGCCAGCGTGCCGCGATTCCCTTGAACGCTACCAAACTTGCTGAGGATCTGCTCGAAATACTCTTCCGCCTGAGGGGCGGTGGCGGCCTGGTTTTGGAGGATTTTGGCCAGACTGAACGTGGCCTGCCCCTGCACCGCGTGGTGCGGGTTTCGGGCGATGATATCCCGCAACTGCTTCTGGGTCTGCGGCGTTTGCGAGTAAGCCAGGCTCTCGCAAAGGGGACCAAGTTTGTCGCTCTGAAGATGGTCTTTCAGCAGAGTCCCCAGGGCCTGATCGGCCTCCGCGCCGAAGCGGACGATGCTGACCACCCAGACCAGGGCATCGACGGCGGCGGGGTCCGTGGGGTTCTTCCGGGCAAGTTCCAGAAATCGTGGGGCGAATCTCTGCGGTTGCGGGTAAGCCGCCATTATCTTCCCGCGTTCCTCGTCGGTCTTGACCGCCTGATAGACTTTGAAGAAATCTGCCTGCGCCTTTTGAAATTCCTCGGTCAGCGCCTGATACTGCGTCGCCGGCGACGGCGCGGACGATGCACCCGGAAGTGAGCGGACGAGGGAAAGGAAAAGCCATGCCACCATGATGGCTGCGGGTCGGGAGCAACGAGAAGCATTCATGGGACTGTTATGAAGTGATAGAACAGCCTGCTCCAAATTGCAAGGCGTAATTCTCCTTTGGCGCGGGCCGGGGTGTGAGACAAAATTCTTCCATTAAGCTGCCAAGGGCAGGGTGTCGTTGCGTGCGGCTCGCTGGTTGAGGCGGTCTTTCCAGAATTCGTCCAGTCG
>JAYTXL010000371.1:0-10780 GCA_043742955.1 Verrucomicrobiota bacterium
CCTTCTGCATCCGGTGGATGATGCCCGACTCGGTGACGATCACAAACTGCTTCGCCGGGCTCTCTTTGCAGTAGGTGATCATCTTCTCCGTCGAGCACACGGCATCCGCGAGGTCGCGCACCTCGCGCAGACTTTCGGGGTGCACCACGATTTTCGCGTCCGGATGCGCCGCCCGCATGCGGAGGATCTGGTCGCGGCGAAATTCGACGTGCGCATAGCAGTTACCCCGCCACAAGGTCATCGGACGCCCCGTCTGCTCCATCACCCACGCCCCGAGATTTTCGTCGGGGACAAACAACAGATCCTTTTCTTTGGGTGCGGCGTTGACGATTTTCACCGCGTTGCCGCTGGTGCAAATCACATCGCTCAACGCCTTTACCGCCGCGCTGCAATTGATGTAGGTGACGGTGTAAAAGTTGGGGTTGGTGGCCTGCAACTTTGCGAGCTCCGGCGCCGGGCAGCTCGCTTCGAGCGAACAGCCGGCCGCGAGGTCCGGCAGCACCACGATTTTTCCGGGGTTCAAAATCTTCGCCGTCTCGGCCATGAAATGAACCCCGCAAAAAACGATCACGTCCGCGTTCGTCTGGGCGGCTTGTTGCGCCAGTCCCAGCGAATCCCCGACATAATCCGCCACGTCCTGGATTTCCGGCACCTGATAATTGTGCGCGAGGATGACGGCGTTTTGTTTTGTCTTGAGGGCGAGGATTTCGCGGGCGAGGGGATCGAATTGGACGGACGGCATGGGCCGGCGCAATTCGAGGCGGTTTACGTCGCGCGGCTGAACTTCGGTCTGGTCGATCATGAGCACAAGTTATCGGCCTTGGCGGCTACCGTCAACCGGACGAATTCCACCAGTTTAGCCAGCGGGATTACCGGTGGAGCGATGGCTACTTCCGGTGTCGCGCCAGAAAACCAGCCTCGGCCCCCGCCAGATCAGCCTGCCGCTGGCGGGCGAGCAGCCCGCCGTACACGCGCACATCCCGCGCCAGCATGGCGAGCCGTTGCTGGAGCGCCTCGCTGACAATTACTCCCTCTTTGACGTCCTGCTTGTCCACGAACGAAACGCCGTAGGGCATCGACCAGGCGTAACATTGCCGGGCCACGGTGCGGAGCTGGTCGGTCACGGTGAGGCCTTTTTCGTGCGAGGCCACTAGCGTGGCGAACAATTTGCCGGCAAATTCCGGCCAGAAATGGTCGAGAAAATTCTTTAGCGTGCTGCTGATGCTGCCGTGGTAATCCGGCGTCCCAAGCAACAGCACGTCCGCGCGGTCCACCCGGGCTTTGAGCGCGGGAAAACCGGCGGCCGCGTAAGCGGTTTCCGGGTTGTAGAGGGGCAGCGGTTCGGCCTGAAAATCCAGCACATCCACGGTGCAACCAGCGGCGCGGAGCTGCTCGGCCACGTGGAGCACGACGATGCGGGTCACCGAGGTGCGCTGCAAGCTGCCGACGACGGCCAGGATCTGCGGTTTAATTTCGCTCATGGCGGGATGGTAGCGGGGAACAGATTGGGAATCAACGGCGGGATGGGGTGGGGTGCGCCGCGCGGGCCGGACTATTTGGCCCAGCCCAGCATCTGCGAGGCGGACATCAACAGGTAGGCAACGGTCGCCGTGGCGGGCAAGGTAAGGATCCAGGCCCAGATGATTTTTTGAACCACGCTGAGCTTCAGCGCGCTCCGGCTTTTGGCCATGCCCACGCCCATGATCGAGGTGGTGATCGCGTGTGTCGTGGAGACGGGCATGCCCATCTGGGCCGTGACAAACAGAATGGTGGCGCCGGTGGCCTCGGCGGCGAAACCATGGACGGGCTGGAGCTTCACCAGCTTATGGCCGAGAGTACGGATGATCCGCCAGCCGCCGGCGGCGGTTCCGGCGGCCATGGTGACGGCGCACGTGAGTTTGATCCACAGGGCGATTTCCTGCGTTTGTCCTTTCGCTGCCTCGGGAGTGTGCAAAAACGAAAGCCAGCCCGGCAGTTGATCGAGCGAACCCGCTTTGGTGGCCGCGACGAGCGAGAGCGCAATGATGCCCATGGTTTTTTGCGCGTCATTGCTACCATGCGCAAACCCCATGTAGGACGCGCTCAACAATTGCAGTTTGCCAAAGGCGGAATTGATGGCGGCGGGCCGGAAATCGCGGAGCAGGATGTAGAGCAGCGACATGAACAGGAAACCGACCACCAAGCCGCAAATGGGGGAGGTGACCATGGGAATCACCACCTTGTAGAGCAATCCGGCTCCCTCCCACCAATGCTTGGCGGAGGGTTTCGACCAGATGAGCACGCTCCAATTGCCATGGGCCGAAGCCAGGGCCGCCCCGCATAAGCCCCCCACCAGCGCGTGGCTGGAGCTGGAAGGCAGGCCGAACCACCAGGTCAAGAGGTTCCAGAGGATGGCTCCCAGCAGGGCGCTGATGATTGTTTGCGAGCTGACAAATGAATTATCGACCAGACCGGAGGAGATGGTCTTGGCCACTGCCGTGCCGTAGAGCGCGCCGAACAGGTTGAAAATGGCCGCCAACAAAACCGCCTGGCGCGGGGTAAGCACCTTCGTCGAGACGACGGTGGCGATGGAGTTGGCCGTGTCGTGAAAGCCGTTGATGTACTCAAAAATCAACGCCACGAGAACGACGGTCAGAATCAGCGTCATGAGCGGGCGGGGCGCTAGGAATGTTTCAAGACGATGCGAAAGACGATGTTGCCGACGTCGCGGCAACGGTCGATGACTTTTTCCAGCAGCTCGTAAAGGTCTCGTTGCACCACCACGCGGAGCGGGTCCTGCCGGCCGCTGTACAGTTCGCGCAGCAGCTCCAGCATCAACTTGTCAGCCTCGCCCTCAAAGTATTGCAACCGGTCGTTTTGCTCCTTGACGATTTCCAGATTGGATCGCGCCCGTAAGGACTGAACCATTAGCAGCACCGTGTCCGTGGCTTGTTCGAGCAGCGCGCTTTGCTTCGAAAAATCGACTCCCTGCAAGTGCTGCCGGCTGATCATGAACCGCTCGCTGAATTTTTCCGCCGTCTTGGGGATCTTGTAGAGCGCGCTCGAGAGCGCCTCGATATCCTCCCGCTCCAGTGGGGTGGCAAAGGTTTTGCACAGCTCCTCGGTGATGTCTTCGGTGATGCGCTTCTCCTTGCGCCGCATCAGCACGAACTCATCCATGATCTTGGAGGCGTCCGGTGCTTTGATCATCTGCACGAGCAGTTGCACGCTGCCCCGCGCCTCCACCGCGCTGGCTTCCAGCAAATTGAAAAACTTGTCGTCCTGGCCGAGCAATTTTTGGAGTGAGATCATCGTGTCGGTATTTCTTTCAATTAAGGAGAGACTCTAAGGAGCCATCGGGCCAAACAAAAGCCAATTGTTACAATTGTGTTACGGTGAAACGGCGACGGCGGCCACGGATGCGGGGAGGTTTTTTCCCCCTTGATATTTCTGGTTTGCCTCCCATCATTACGCCATGAACAACGAGCCTTTGCTCCATCTTGATTTGCCCGGCATCCCCAAGGTAAAAAGCGGTAAAGTCCGCGAGGTCTTCGATCTCGGAGACAGCTTTCTCTTCGTTGCCAGCGACCGCATTTCTGCCTTCGATTGCGTGCTGCCCAACGGCATTCCCCGCAAGGGCGAAGTGCTCACGCAGATTTCCCACTTCTGGTTCGAGCAGACGGAGAAATTGGTGCCGAATCACCGGCTGGCGCGCGCGCAGGATCCGCTGCCGGCCGCCCTTCAACCTTTCGCCGCCCAGTTGGCGGGCCGCAGCATGATCGTCAAGAAGGCGCAGCCGCTCGCCGTGGAGTGCATCGTGCGCGGCTACCTGGCGGGTTCAGGCTGGAAGGAGTATCGGCGGGATGGGACCGTATGCGGACTCCCGCTGCCCGACGGGTTGCAGGAGTCATCCGAATTGCCCGAGCCGATTTTCACGCCGTCCACCAAGGCGGAATCGGGGCACGATGAAAATATTTCCTTCGCGGAAGCGGAACGGATACTTGGCGTGGATATCGCCCGTCAAGCCAGCGAGCTGAGCCTGACCATTTACCGGTCGGCCCGTGATTACGCCCGGCAGCGCGGCATCATTATTGCCGACACCAAGTTCGAGTTTGGTCTCCTCGGGGGTAAACTCATCCTGATTGATGAAGTGCTCACGCCGGACTCGTCCCGTTTCTGGCCTGCCGACCAGTACCGGCCGGGCCAGGGTCAACCGAGCTTTGATAAGCAGTTCGTGCGCGACTATCTCGAGACCCTTGACTGGAACAAGCAGCCGCCCGCGCCTTCACTCCCCGCTGAAATCGTGGCCAAGTCCCAGGCGAAATACCTGGAGGCCTACGAGTGGTTGACGGGCAGGAAGCTTTAGTGAGCCGGAACACGAGCGGCAGCCGAGCCAAGGCCGATCAAATCGCCTCGCACGGGGAGGTCGAATTCGACATTCCTCACGCCGGTTTCCAGGGCCGCAAGGTGCGGGGGGGCGGGCTGGATTATTTCGCTGGCGCGGTCTTCGTTTCGGCTTGCGCGGTTCGCTGCGAATCCACCTTTGCTTTCACGTCTACGCTGGGGCCACCGGTGAGGATGGCGGCTTTCTCGGAGATTCGTTTCGCCAGCAGACCGCTGGTGTCGCAGCCGGCGGCGATGGCGGAGATCTTGCCGCCTTTTTCAATGAGGAAATTACACGGCATGGTCGTGGTCTTGAATACGCCCCAGCTTTCCCCTTTCGTATCCACGGCGTAGAGCATGTTGAGTTTCTTCTCGCGGACGTAGGCCTCGACCTTCGCATCCGGCTCGCGGAAAATGGCGAGGCTGGTCAGCCCCTGGCCGGCGTAGGCGCGTTGCACTTCCTGAAAGTAGGGCAATTCCTTGTCGCAACCCAGGCAGCCACAGGTCAGGCGCACGAGCACGGGGCCTTTGGCAGTCAACTCCGCGAGGTTGATCTGCTTGCCGGTGGCGTCCTTGATCGTGAAATCCGGCGCGAGCTGGCCGACGACGAGCGGGGCAACGGTTTGCTTGGCCGGTTCATCGGCGGTGAGTGTCAGCGCGCCGGTGAGCAGGGTGAGAACGGAAATTTTGGCAAGTGTCTTCATGGCTTTCCTGAGGGCGAACTGTTTAGTTATCGGATTGTGAATTAGTCAAATCGTAGTGCAACGGCGGCGACTGGCAAGAGATTAATCCTTGCGATCCGCGATATTTGAGGTTTCAAATTCAGCGCTCCGGCTCCATGTCATGGGCGCTCGTTGGGTGTAAAAAATGTAGCGCTAGCTCGGGTAAATTTGGCAAAATTGGGGTCGAAAAGTCGCCTTTTTCCGGGTTTTGACCGTCGAGGATACTCCCATTAGTAGCGCTCTAAACTCCAAGTCACTACCGTATCTTGTGGTTTTCCGCTTTACACCAAACTTATTATGGTGTTTTTTTGTGCGCATGTATCTGAAAAACCTAACCGTCCTGGGCTTTAAGTCCTTCGCGGACAAGACATCCCTTAATTTTCAGCCCGGCATCACCGCGATTGTGGGGCCCAATGGCTGCGGAAAATCAAATGTTGCCGATGCCATTCGGTGGGTGCTGGGGGAGCAATCCGCCAAGGCGTTGCGGGGTGGCGAGATGGCGGACGTCATTTTTAATGGCACTGACGGTCGCAAAGCGCTGGGCATGGCCGAGGTTTCGCTGACGATTGGGGACATTGACGGTGAGCATTTGAAGGCGGCCGGGGTGGAGATTGCCTACAACGAGGTGACGATCACACGCCGCGTCTTTCGGGATGGCGGGAGCGAATATTTTATCAACAAGACCCCCTGCCGGTTGAAGGATATCCAGCAGTTGTTCATGGGGACGGGGGTGGGGCGCACCAGCTACAGCATCATGGCGCAGGGGAACATCACGCAGATTCTTTCGAGCAAGCCCGAGGACCGACGCATGGTGTTCGAGGAGGCGGCGGGGATCACGAAGTTCAAGGCCCAGAAAAGGGAATCTCTGCGCAAGCTGGAGCACACGGATCAGAATTTATTGCGCGTGGCGGACTTGATCCGGGAGGTGAAGCGGCAGATTGGCTCGCTGCAGCGGCAGGCAGGCAAGGCGCGTCGTTACAAGCAACTCATGGTGGAGTTGCAGCATCTTGACACGCAACTGGCGCGGCATCAGTTCGACGTGCTGCAAACGGAGATCGCCGCGCGCACCGCCGCAGCCGAAAATTTGCGCGCGGAAATGGAGGCGTGCTCGGCCAGCCTGCTGCGTTGCGAAGATGAAATTTTGCAATTGCGCCAGCAAATGTCCGAGTTGGAGCACCGGATCAGCCAGGCGCAGCAGCATGGTTTGGAACTGAAAGGCCAGACGGACCGCCACGAAAGCCGTATTCATTTCAACCAGGAACGGCTCAAGGAAATTGAGGCGCTCAACTCCAAGGCGCTCTCGGACATCACCCAGGCCGAGGAGCGCAAGCGCATGGCCGAGGAGGAATTGGTGACCGTGACGGAACGCCTCGCCGCGTCGAGTGCCGCCCTGGCGCAGCATCGGCAGACACTAGAGACCAAGCGCGACGCTCTGCACCAGGTGGAGCGGGAGTTGCTGGGGTTGTCCGATGATCTAAGGAAGGCCCAGTCGGAGACCTTCGCTGCCCTGCAGCAGCTCACCCGCGCCCGCAACGAGATCAACGCGCTCGATTTGCAAAAGCAGGGGAACGTCGTGCGGCTGGAGAAGCTGTCGTCGGAGAAAATCCAGCTCGAAGAGGAGCGGGGCCGCCTGGAGACGCGGCTGACGGAATTCGCCGCCAATGTGGAGGTGGAAAAATTGAGCGTGCAGACCCAGCGCGGCACGGTGGAAGAGCGCCAGGCGCGCTTGCGTGAAATTCAACTGGGACTGAACCAGACCGGCCAGGAGCTGGACGGGTTGCTGCAACAGCAGGCCGAGAAACGCTCGCGGTTGAATGTGTTGGAGCAGTTGCAGACCTCGCACGAGGGTTTCAGCAGCGGCGCGCTGGCGGCGCTGAAGCAATCGCAGCATGTGTTGGGGTCGCTGGCGGACAAGCTGCGCGTGCCCGACCAGTATGTCGTGGCCGTGGAAACCGCGCTGGGCCACAACCTTCAGCTGGTGCTTACGGAGCAGCCGGAGTCCGCGCAGCAAATCCTTGCCGATCTGGTGACGAACAAGAAGGGCCGCGCGAGTATCGCCGCCTTGGGCTTGCAAAATCCGGAAGCCGGAACCCAGAATCCAGAATCGCTGCCGGCGAACGCCCAGGCGGCGCTGCCGATTGTGGACGCGGATGACGCCGTCAAAGCGCTGGTGGGCGGCCTGCTGGCCCGGACACTGATTGTGCCCGACCTGGCGGCGGCGACCGTGGCGCTGCGGGAGACGCGGGGTGCTTTTGATTTCGTCACGCTGACCGGCGACCTTTTGAATCGACACGGCATTTACACCGGCGGCTATCTGAACGGCAAAGGCTCCAGCGCTGGTCCGTCCTCGATCCTGGGTCGCAAAAATCAGATCGCCGAGCTCAAGAAGCAGCTGGAACAATTGCACGAACAGGTGGGTGAGGTCAGCCGGCGCAAGGGGGCACTCCAGAGTGAGCAGACCGGTTTGCAGGCCAGTTTGCAGCAGGCCCAGACGGAGCTGCGCGAGCAGGAGGTCGCCATTGCCACGCGCCAGGGCGAGTTCAAGGCGCTGGAGAATTCCCGGCGGGTATTGCACCAAAAAATTGACACGGTGGTCTACGAAATTCAGAGCCTGGCCGCGCAGGAGTTGGAGGGCAACCAGAAGCGCGCCACGCTGGCGGCGCAGATCGGGGAACAGGAGAGCCGCGAACAGGGGCTCCAGGCGCGTGGGGCGGAGTTGAACGCGGGCATCGAATCCCTGCGGCTGCAGCGTGACACGGCGAACACGGCCCTGACCGAGGCCAAGGTTTCGCTGGCCACCGAGGAGCAAATGGTCGCTTCTTTCTCGAAACAGAAGCTGCCGCTGGAACAGCGTATTCGTGAGCTGGGCCAGGTGATGGAACAGCGCCGCGTGGAAATTGGCTCGGCCATTCATCGCAAGGACCAGGCCGAAGCGGAGGTGGAGGAATCCAAGCAGCAAATCGAGCGGCTGCGGCATGAGCGCGAGCAGGTCGGGGCGCAGACCGCGGAGTTGATGGGCCAGAAGGGGACGCAGGAGGGCGACATCGCCACGCGCGAGGAGTCGCTGCGCACCCAGCGGAATCGCCATACGCAGTTGCAGCAGCAGCGGGGCACGGTGGATGTCGAGCTGGCGCAGAAGGGCATGGCGGTGCAAAATCTGCGCGAGCGCATTCAACAGAAGTATCAGGTCAACCTCGACAATGTGCGCAGCGAATGCATCACCATCACGTATGCCGATGAAGGTCCGGCGAAAGTGGAGACGCTCACGCCGGAGCAGATGGCCTCGGTGGGGGCGGCGACCGACTGGAGTGCGGTCACCGACCAGGTGACCGCCTTGCAGCAGCGCCTGGACGAGATCGGGCCGGTGAATCTGGTGGCGATCGAGGAATATGAGGAAACGGAACAGCGACACACTTTCCTCACGCAGCAATATGACGACCTGGTGAAGGCGAAGGAGCAGTTGCTCGAAGTCATCAACCGCATTAATTCGCAGACCCAGCAGATGTTCACGGAGACGTTTGAGAAAATCCGCGACAACTTCCGCACCATGTTCGTCGAGATCTTCGGCGGCGGCAAAGCTGATCTGGTGCTGGTGAACGAGGGCGATGTGCTGGAGAGCGGCATTGATATTGTGGCGAAGCCCCCGGGTAAACAGCTGCAGACCATTTCACTGCTTTCCGGCGGCGAGCAGACGATGACGGCCGTGGCGCTCCTCTTCTCGATCTATCAGGTGAAGCCCAGCCCGTTCTGTGTGCTGGATGAATTGGATGCGCCGCTCGATGAATCCAACATCAACCGTTTCATCCGGGTGCTGCAAAGGTTTCTCGTGCATTCGCAGTTTGTCATCATCACGCACAACAAACGCACCATCGGCATGGCGGGCGTGCTCTACGGCGTGACGATGCAGGAACACGGCGTCAGTCGGATTGTCAGCGTCAAATTCCACAAAACCGACGACCAGGCCATCGGCCAGCATCCCCTCCAATTGGAGCCCCTCCCGCCGCACAACATCGAGGAGGAGGAGGATGCGCCCCACGCCCGGGAGGAAACGCTGGAAGTGGTGCTGGCAAAGTAGCGTCGGTCGGTGACGGTGCAGTAGGTTGCGCCGACTTGTGGCTGACATTCGGCTCGGAAGTCAATAGCATCAAACTCATGCAACCGTTCCGCCACCTCAGGTAAGCCGCATTCCGCAGGGAGGTTCGCCGGGAGTTGACAAGGCTGGGGAAGTGTAAGACATTTTTTGTATGACGGAATGTACCATCAGTCTGAGATGCCGCCAAGAGTTGAAGCAATGGACCCTTGCGAAGGCCGCGAAGGCAGGTGTTGCTGAGGGGGCTTTTGTCCGCACTGTGCTGGAAAAAGAGCGCGCCGCCGAGTCGGACGCCCCTTTGACCTGGGATGAGATTCTCAGCCCCGTCAGGGCGCGGGCCAGGCAGCTCAAGTCCAGGGCAAGACACCCCAACCCCGTGATCGAGCAGCGCCGCCAGGAAAGAATGCAGCATGCCCAACGCCTACGCTGACACTTCGGCCCTGTTTGCGCTGTTTCATCCGCGCGACGAGTTTTTTAATCCGGTGAACCAGCGCCAACGGAAATCAGCCGTCCGCTTCCTTTACCCGCCCTGGTTGCGTTACGAACTGCGGCACAATCTGCGGCGGACCCGGACGGATGCCGATGGTGAAGCCGCCTGGCGGGCGCTTCAAGCAGCGGAAGCGCACGCGCTGCACGGGCTGACTTTGGATTTGTTGGGCCAATTACAGCAGGCGGACAAACTAAGCGAAGCTCACGGCCGGAAGCTTGACCTGATTGGTGCGGGAGATGTGCTGCATGTGGCGGGGGCAATTCAACTGGCGGCGGATGAATTTTGGACCTGCGACGGTGTGCAGGCCGACTGGGCGCGGGCCGCCGGTTTGAAGGTGGTTGAGTTTAAACCGGACGCAGACTAAAATTCCACCCGCTTTTGGTCCCGCCCGTGTTCCGATCATCCCGCCTCTTTGCCTTAATGCCCAAGCCCGGGTGCGCGGACTTGCGTCTTGGATGGCGGTGCGCATCGCTTGCTTTCTCCTTGCCAACAATCCGGAGTGTTTTCTAAGGTGATTTAATGGATACGCAATTGGCGCAATATGTCCCGGTGCTGCTGCTGGCCCTGGTCGCTTTTGGCTTCGCCGCTTTTGTCCTCGTGGCCTCGGTCGTGGTCGGTCGCCTGGCCAATAAGAAGATCCATTCATCTAAAATCAAGGACACCGCCTACGAATGCGGCATGCTCCCCATCGGCGAGGCGAATGCCCGGCTGTCCGTTAAATTCTACCTGGTGGCGATGCTCTTCATCCTGTTCGATATCGAGGTGGTGTTTCTCTATCCGTGGGCGGTGGTTTACAAGGAGATGCTGCGGGATCCGGCCACGACGAATCTGATCTTTGGCTCCATGCTGTCTTTCCTCGGCATCTTGTTTGTCGGATATATTTACGCAGTCAAGAAACACGCGTTCGATTGGAAGAGTTAGAGCCGGTTTGAAAACTCCGAGGGGTGCTGCTTTTGGGGAGCAGGTTGGCTGGCGAGGCGCGACGAAGGAGAATATCCCTGGTGGATCTTCGACTGAGGAGCAACGAAGCCAGCCGGCCTGATCCGCGAAAACCCTCCCACCTTCGCTAAAGCTACGGCGGACAAGCCGGGCGGCGGTCCTTCTGTCCGTGTCCGG
>JAYTXL010000372.1:0-9103 GCA_043742955.1 Verrucomicrobiota bacterium
AACACGCCCCATCGGTTTGCAACGCGGCCACCAACCGGGCCAGCTGGCTGGGTTGATCGTAAGCCGTGATTAGATAGCCGTGCTTCATGAACTGCACCATTCCGAGAGGATGTGCCGCCGCGCCGCAACTCAGGCACTGCGGTTCCGCAAAAATTCGTGCAAATAGGCCGCTGGTTTCAAATTGAGCCAGGTCTGACGGTGGGCCTCCAAATCTGAATACTTCAGCTGTTCGACCTCCGCCCGTGTGAAGCTCAGGGCCCCCGCGTTGTTTCCCCGAGTAATGATGCCGACTCCGAAGTCGCAATCCAACACGAAGACGTTCAGGTCGGGACGGGCTGATCGCAGATAGACCACGGTCTTCCACACGTCACCGCACCAATTGCCATCCCAATCCGGGGCGGCATTTCGCTTGACCTCATTGTACGAAGCGGCGGGCATGGCCGTCGAAGCGGATTGCGGATTGCAATCATGCACCACGATCACGCCGGTCGGGGCCAAACGCTCCAGGCAATTCAATACATCTCGCAATGTTTGATCGTAGGTGTGCGAGCCATCGACGAAGGCCGTGTCGATCCTTATTTTGCCGACGGGATTTCGCTTGAAATACTCATCGCTGGTGACCTTGAAATAGCGCGCCCCGATGAATTGGGAAAACCAAAGGGTAAACAGTCTTTTCAGGCGCGAACCCAGTGGATGACCGCGGAGGTGCAGGTTAAAATTCGGATCGATGGCGATTTTTCGACTGGCCCGGATCGGAAAGAAGCTGCGCCCTTCGCTGACGCCTATTTCCAAGTAGGTCTTGCCTCGCGCCGGATCCAGGCAATGTTGGATGATCTCGATTCTATCCATGTTCGCTTTCAGTGCCTTCGTCAAACCCGGCGGCCCGAGCCGTCATAATGGCGGCCTGAGTCTAGGCATTGTGCGCCGTCCGAAAAGCAATTTTTCAAACGTCGTCCGGGTCCGATGGACGCGATCCGTCGTCCTGCCAAGCGGCCGTGACGAAGCCGAGCCAGGCGGGGCGAACATTTCAAGGCTTTGCGGATTGGTTTTGCCGCAGCCATTCATCCAAAAACAGCAGCAGCCAGAGCGGACCACTGGCATTGGCCGCGAACAAGGCGCGGATCCCAGCCGGCTCGAAGAGTCCGTTTAACGGCGAGCTGCGTTCCGTCAAGCGTGCTTCGAGGTCGCGCCGCAGTGCCCCATTGGGGGCAAACCATTGGTTGAGCGGCACGGCAAATCCCTTTTTCGGCCGGCGCACAAACTCCGGCGGATAATACTTCTGCATGGCCTGCTTGAGCATCCGCTTGCCCTCCCATTGCCCTTGTTCATCGCGGGCAAGGCAGAAGGATTCCGGCATTGAGGCCGCAAATTCGGCGACCCGCACATCGGCGAACGGCGTGCGCACCTCCAGACCGTGCATCATGCTGGCCACGTCCACCTTGGTCAGGATATCATTCGGCAAATAGGTTTTGAAATCCAGGGATTGCACTTTATTGCCGTTGGAATAGGGCGCCGCCCGGGCGAACTCGCGCTTAATCTCCGTCAGGGGTGAGGGACAGAATTGTTGATGTTCGGGCCGCCAGAGGGACTGGCGTTGCGGAATATTCAGATAATAAATGAACTCCAACCACGCCGGAAGTGTGGGTCGGCGGGGTTGGAAATTTAGGCGCGCCGCCTGCTTGAGTCGATGCAACACCTGACGGGGCAAAGACACCCCGTCGTAATTGAGCCAGCCGAGCCAGGCGCAATACGTGCCATAGCCGCCAAAAGCCTCGTCGCCCCCATCTCCGGAAAGCACCATCGGCACGAAACGCCGCGCCATCTGGCAAACGTAATATGTCGGCACCGCCGAGCTATCACCGAAGGGTTCGCCGTAATGCCGGACGAGCTGCGGCAGGATTGCCAGCGCGTCGGGCTTGACGAGTTCGACGTGGTGCTCGGTGCCCCAGCGTTGCGCGGCTTTCGCGGCGTATTCCAATTCGTTGAACTCCGCCTCGTCAAAGCCGATGCTGAACGTGCGCACCGGCCGGTCGAGGAGCTGTGCCATGTAGGCGACGATGGCGCTGGAATCCACGCCGCCAGAAAGAAACGCACCGAAAGGAACGTCGGAAACCAAGTGGGCCCGCACGGAATCCCGCAGGGTTTCCTCAAGCCCCTCGAGCCACTCCGCCTCCGTCCGCTGCCGCTTGATTGAAAAATCCAGCCGCCAGTATTCCTCCGGCCCGGTGAGCTGGCCGTCGAACGAAATGCCCAGGCGTTGCCCGGCGGAAAGTTTTTTAACGCCCCGGAATGCGGTGCGCGGCGCGGGGATGTATTGCAGCCAGAGATATTCGTCAAGGGCTTGCAAATCCAGCTCCGCCGGAAAGCCGGGGATCGGACGCAAGGCCTGCAACTCCGAGGCGAACGCGAAACACCGCGCACTCTGGAAATAATAAAGGGGTTTGATGCCGAGTTGATCGCGCGCCAGAAAAAGTCGGCGGCGACGCCAGTCAGTAATTGCGAACGCAAACATCCCGCGCAGCCGCTCCACGCACGCATCGCCCCATTCCTCGTAGGCATGGACAATGGTTTCAGTGTCGGAATGCGTGCGAAAGCGGTGGCCTTTCGACTCCAACTCGGTGCGCAATTCGCGGTAGTTGTAAATCTCGCCGTTGAACGTGATCCACACCTGGCCGTCTTCGTTCGACAATGGTTGCTGTCCGTTTTCCAAATCAATGATCGCCAATCGGCGGTGACCAAGGCCGACCGAGTCGCGCAGTTCGAGGCCGAAGCCGTCCGGGCCGCGGTGGGCGAGCGCCGCCGTCATGGCGGACAGCACGTCGCGTGCGACAGGCGCTGCATCAGTATTCAGTATTCCGGCGATGCCGCACATAATGTGTTCAGGTTGTTCGTCGGTGGTTTCGTGGTCAGCGCCGGAGCGATCGTATTTTGTGCAGGCCGGGCCGCAGGCGGCTTTTCAAGTGATGCCAGCCGCGCAATGTGGCCGTGCGCCGCCGATGACCTTGCAAAAACTCCAGCGCGCTCGCGGGCCGCCTCGGCACGGCGGGCCGCAATTGCTGGACGTAATCGACGAGCCGCTGAAACACCGCCAGTTCATTGTAATCATGGAGTGCGCGCGTCCAGCCGGCGGCGGCAATCTGGCGACGCTCGACATCGTGCGCCAGATAATAGCGACACAGCTCAATCGCCTCCTCCACTGTGTCGAAGCCCACCACTTCCTTGTTCAGTTTGTAGATTTGGGCGAGATGTGATTTATTATCGCAGAGCTGCATCACGCCGTTGGCGGGCAGGATGTAGGTGCGAAAATTAATCGGGCCGGTGGAGTTGTGAAAGTTGACACCGATCTTGGTGCGCCGATACAGCGGCAGCCGTTGTTCCTCGGGCAGAAATCCGCGCGGCCAGCCACGACCCCGAAAAACGCCCTCGGGAAACGCCGCCGCGAAGCGATCCAGCCGTTCCGCCCGCCATGTCGTGGCGCGTTCACAGACCAGGGCGAGATCCACGTCGCGGCTGCCCTGGAGAATCTCCTCGCGGGTCAGGGTCCGATCAAAATCCTCGGCATGGAATCCCAGCGGCCAGAAGCGGGATTCCCGCACTCCCCAGGCGTGATAGGTTGCCACCTCCGCCGCGTTGCCGACCATCGCAAGATCGTACGCCGCCGCCACGGGCCGGGAAAGTTTGTCCGAAGATTCGGGATCATCAAAGCAGCCAAACACATTGAAGGTGGAGAGGTGGCGGACAAACTCGGGGTGCAGGTTGATGCCGTTCCAATTGACCAGCACATCATAGTCGGTCACGCGCCGGGCGAGGGACTCGTAGAAGCGGAGTAATTCCGGGTCGCCCCGCCGCCAGCGGGCGTCCAATTCGCGCCAATCAAGCCACGGACCGGGCGGGTTGAGCGTGAGGCAAAAGCCATCCACCGGAATGCCCTGCGCGCGCAATCGTCCGAGCCACGCCTCCACCCACAACCCGACGTCGTAATGATAGGGATAATGGCTGTAACCCAGCAGAATTTTTAGGGGTCGGGTGGCAGGCATCGGCGGAAGTGCTTGGTCCGATTCAGCCAAGTCGATGAATCCCCATCCAGGAATCACGCACATGGAGCACGCGCCCGTGGAGTAACCCCTCGGCAAACAAACGCTCAACGCCCGTGCAAACTGAATGGATCCAGTCATATTGATGAATCAATTCAAGGTTGAAATCGTGCCAGAGAAGAAACGATCCAGGTTTCATTTTCTTCAATATTTTTCGCGTGTCGTTATACACAAATTCGGCGTCATGGCAGCCGTCCACAAAGGCGACATCGATGCCTTCCAACTCCGGCTCCCAACGGGCGGTATTGGCCAGAATTTGAGTGATGTTGGTCAGGTTCCGTGCCCGGTAATAGGAACCAATCTGGTCGCGCTCCAACGCGATGGTGGTGTGTTCGCCGCCGGCCCCGGAAAGTATTTCCTCGGGCGGAATGTTCACCGTGAAGATTTTGGCTTGGGGAGCATTCAGTGCCATCAGCGCGGTGGCATGTCCCGTGGCGGTGCCAATTTCCAGCGCCACCCGCGGTTGGCAGTTGCGCATTACCGTGGCCAGACATTCCGCATCCCGAAGCCGTCGCTGATTGACATCCTCGAGGTATTCAAAATCCAGCAGCGACGGATCATCCAGCAGCGCTTCCTGCTGCCAGCCGAAGATTTTGCTCAATTCGACCACATTGTTCACCTCAACCACACTGCCGCGAAGGTGCCGAAACGGGTCGGGAGCCAGCCAGCGGCGGAGTCTATCGCGGATCACATTCATGATGAAATTATCGGCGGGGGCGGGAGGTTAAGGGAGCGTGATCGGTTGGGCTGCGGTTTCTTTGAGGATCAATGAGGAGTTTACCAGTTGGGTGAAACGTCCGCCCTTGGCATGCAGATCCCGCCAGGTCCCCTGTTCCACGGCCCGACCCTTATCCAGCACCACGATGTGATCTGCGTGTTGGATGGTGGACAACCGGTGCGCAATCACCAGCACCGTGCGACCCTGGGTGGCATCTTCCAGCGCGGATTGGACCAGCCGTTCGGAAAGCGGATCCAGCGCCGAGGTCGCTTCATCCAATATCAGGATCTTGGGATCACGCACCAGCGCCCGAGCGATGGCCAGACGTTGCCGTTGCCCCCCCGACAGCGTCATGCCCCGCTCGCCCACGACGGTTTCGAGTCCCTCCGGCAAGCCGGCCACCACGTCCTCCAATTGAGCCTGCCGAACTGCGGTGCGGATTGCGGCGTCGGAGACCTCGGGAAATCCGAAGCCGATATTGCGCGCGAGCGTGTCGCAAAACAAAAACGCCTCCTGCTCCACCACCGCCACGGAACTGTGCCAGAAGTCGGCGGAGAATTCCCAATAATCTTTGCCATCGAGCGAAATCCGACCGGTGGTGGGCTGGCGCAGCCGCAACAACAGCGTGGCCACCGTCGACTTGCCCGAGCCGGAAGCGCCCACCAGCGCGACGGTCTTGCCTGCCGGGATTTCAAAGGTCAAGTCCTGCAGTGCTTGCGTGCCGTTAGGATAAGCGAAGCTGACCTGCTCAAAGCGGATGGATTGACGGACCCCATCAAACTTCAGCGCACCGAACGGACGATTGGGGTACTGCGGGGATGCCAGCCACCGTTCCACCTCTTTCACGCCCCAAGCCAGGTACACCAGGTGGCTTTGCAATTGATAAATCTGGTTCACCAGTGGGAGCAAACGCAGCAGGATAAAACCGAAACCCAGCAAGTAGCTGCTCAACATGAGATGCGTCCGGACGAAGAACAGGTAGGCAAAGCCGACGATGCTCATCGCCCCAGCCACCGCCACGGTTTCCGTAATGGGCACCGCCAGGGCGTTGATGCGGATCACTTTTTCTTCCAACTCCGCCTCCTGTTTGCTCAGTGCATTGAAGTTCCCAATCACGCGCGCTTGCGAGTCGGTGGCCCGTATCAATCGCACCCCGGCGAAAGACTCCACCAGGCACGAGGCGAGGCGCTGGTTCACCTCGGTGATTTGTCGTCCGCGCTTGCCCATGCCCCGGTAAAGGAACGCCGCCAGAAATCCAATCAGGCCGGCCAGCAGCATGGTGATGAGCGTCAATTGCCAGGAAATCACCAGGAGCGCCACGAGATAAAAGGTGGCAATGCTCACGCGCTGGGCTAGCAACAGGAGAAAGTCAATGGTGCTAAGCGTGCGTCCGATTTCGGTGGAGAAGACATTCGCCAGTTCGCCGGCCGTGCGTTGCTCAAATAATTGCAACTCGGCGCTGTGCAGCCGGCGGAAGAGCGCGTCCCGCAGGTTCACCGAGATCCGCCGCTTGAGCGTGGCCGCCAGGATCTGACTACCGTATAGAACCACGTTTTTTGCAACAATCGCCCCCAGCACGAACAGGCAGAACAGCACAACGTAAAAGGCCGGACTGTGGTCCGGTAGCGCGGTCTGGACCCACCGGATCGGCCGCATGGGGGTGGCCCCCTCGCCGCCCAGCAAAAGGGAAAGCAACGGCACCAGAAAACTCACCCCCACGCCCTCCAACACCGCGGCAATCAGCGAACTCATCACGACCGCCAGAATTAGGTAGCGCCCCCCCCGCAGATACGGCCGCAAGCGCCAGGCGCTGCCCCCGATCTCCGCCATGTGTTTGAACCAAGCTCTCATTCTAGAATCGATTCCCGAGGTAACGTAGCCCCAGTTCCAAAAGCTCACCAGCTCGTTCTGCGCAGCTGGCGGTCGCGGGCTTAACGAACTGAGGTCACGGGGATCCATCAGCCCAGTGGCATCGTTGGCTCTTCCGACCGGGACTCGCGGCGCGGTTGTCGCTACAGGATTACCACACCCAGCTGCTGGGGGTCTCCGGATTCCAAAACATAACTCAGACGACCCGGCAAGAGATCGGCGACCGCCCGCCGCACGTCGGGCACTACAAAATCATGAAACAAACAGACTGACCCTGATTTCATCACAGGGACGACGAGCTGCAATTCTTCCACCACCCCCGCGTAATCATGCCGGCTGTCCTGAAAGAACAAATCGGGGGTGACCTGGCGCAGCACCGCCGGCAGGGATTCCGTGGAGGGCTTTCCCCGATGCACCTCGATGCGCGGGCCGAAGCGGCGCGGGATATGCCGGCCGGCCTGCGGGTGGAGATCAAAGGTCCATACCCGGCCGTCCTCCCAATGCTCCACCGCCGCCGCCAAGTAGGTGGTGGAATACCCCCAGTAGGTGCCCGTCTCAAAAACCCGTCGCGCCTGGCTCGCCCGGCAAATGGTGTACAGCGCCCGCCCGGTTTCCGGGTGGGTTGTGTTGGACCGGGCAAAGCAGGAATCGATCCGCCGCACCAGTGCCGCGGGCAGGAGCTGGCGCAACCAGAGCTCGCGGGCGCGCAGCGTTTCCACATCGCCAACGCCGGCCCCCCTCTGAGGCACGGAGTAATCTGGCCAGTGCCTCCGCAGTAACTCGGTTAAAGTGATGAATTCCATGTCGGTGCTTCTCCAATGCCGGCCCTGCCTCAGCGTGATGGCGGACCCAGCGCCCGCTCGTAGGCTCCCAGGATTTTCCGGGCCGCGCTTGCCCAGGTGAATTGCGCAGCTTTACGCCGCCCCGCTGCGCCCAGCCGTTGCGCCAAATCCGGATCGGCGGCCAGCCGGTTCAGTCGGTCGGTCAGGGACGCGACATCACCCACCGGCACGGTCAGTCCATTTTCAGCATCGGTGACGAAATCAACCATGCCACAAATGGCCGTGGTGACAATCGCCAATCCCAGCGCCGCCGCCTCGATCATCACCAGCGGCTGACCCTCAAAGTAGGAGGGCAAAGCTAAAATCGCATGCGTGCGGTACAATTCGATCAAGCGACGGTTATCGGTGATGGAGGGCACGACTTGGATGCGCGGATGCAACGCCACTGGAAAGTTGGACCAAACCTGAGCCGCCGCCACGCCACATCCGGCCGCAGTAAACCGGAGCGCCGGATGGTCGCGCATCACCGCGCTAACGGCGGGGATCAAATCCAGGATCCCTTTGCGTGGCAGCCAGCTCCCGAGAAACAGAATGCCGGCGCGGTGCGGGTTTGCTTCCGCGTTGCCCGCCGCGAGGAACTCCGGCTCAACGCCGCTGTGGTGCTGAGTGAGCCGCTCCGAGCCTACTCCGGCCGCTTGCAAATGACGGACATCTTCGGAATTCGAGCAGATCACATGATCGGCGTGGCGCACCGCGTATTTCGCCTGCCAGACCACGGTCAACGGCGAATAACGATTTTTTAAAGAGACCGGCAGACCTTTGAGTCGGCGATAGTTCAACAGAGCCGGATGCGAACGCTCCTCCAGTCCATAAGAAAACACGACCAGCGGCGGCAGGCCGTGATTTCGCCTCCGCTGCCAAGAATAGGGCGCGGCCAGCGGCTCATGGATTTCCACGACATCATAGCGTCGCCCGCGTTGCGCGTGATCGCGGATGAGGGCGGGAATTTTCAGGGGCACGGTGAATCGTCGCAGTTGAACGGGGCCGGCCACATCAAAATCTTCCCCGAATAAATAATGCACCTGATGTCCTGCTGCCGTCAGGACATCGCCGGTGCAGTGCATTGTGCGCGACATGCCGCCGGTGCGGTTGTTCGGGATGTCCGCGATGCGGAGAATACGCATGGGGAGAGATTAGATCGCCCGGGGTTTCTCTGCAATGATCAGCGAATGATGCCCCAGCCAGCGCATCAACCAGCGCGGTGATCCCAGCCAGGGCACTTCCACCAGCGGCCGTCCGGGGAATGGAAGATAAAAGCCGGCGGCATCCACAGTCAACACGCGCAACCCCGCGCGTTTCACCCAGGCCCGGGTCCGGGGCAGCAACAGAAACTGATTGATGGGCTGGCCTTCCTCCGTGAAGGGGCGCCGGCAGCACCACCGGTAAATCCGGTGCAACCCCACCGGACTGAAATAGTTTGGGCACGTCAGCTAAAGCCGGCCACCCGGCCGGAGCACGCGGACGAGTTCACCCAGGGCTCACTGCGGATCCGGGACATGTTCGATCGTCTCGCAGGAAACAACCAGGTCGAAACTGCCGGTCGGATGCGGGAGGCATTCGATGTCTCCCACCAGCCAGTG
>JAYTXL010000373.1:0-17451 GCA_043742955.1 Verrucomicrobiota bacterium
TCCTCGCGCCGGCTCCGACCGGTTCAATGGGCGGCCAGTCACGGCCGGACCGGTGGAAGGTTGGTAACCGGTTCTTGAAAGCGGAAGACGGTTTCGCCGAGTTTGGCGTAGCCCAGCTTTTCCCGCGCCAGCCGCTCCACGGTGTTTTTGTCGTAGCGGACCGCTTCGCTGGAGGCTTTCAATTGGCGCAGCTTTTCATCTTCCAGCCGGATGGCCTTTTGGAGCCGCAGATCTTCGGTGCGCATTCGCTCGTTTTGTTTGATCAAGGGCAGATACCAAACGGCGACTCCCAGAACCACGGCCGCGAGCAGGAGAAAAATAATCGCCTTGGTGAGCTTATCCCAAATGCCAAGGTCCACGTTCATAATCCGCAATTAATCAGTTGGCGTGGCAAAACAAAAGGCGAAAAATCATTTCAGCACCGGATTCCACTCCTTCAACCATCAATCAAGCGCGGGGATGGGCCGCGTCGTAGGCGCGTTTCAATCGCTCGGTGGTGAGATGGGTGTAAACCTGCGTGGTGACCAGATGCGCATGGCCGAGCAGTTCCTGCACGCTGCGCAAATCCGCGCCGGCATCCAGCAGATGGGTGGCGTAACTGTGCCGCAGTTTATGCGGCGTCAATCCCGGATCGAGCCCGGCCACGGCCAGCCAGCGTTTCAACCGTAATTGTTGCATGCGCGGCGACATCGGTTCCCGGCGATGCACATAGGCGAGGAATACGGGCAGTTCCCCTGCGCCCGGGTGTTTCGCCGACTGCCAATAGCGCTTGATCGCATCCAGGGCTGGTCGGCCGATGGGTAATTGCCGCTCCTTCTTACCCTTGCCGCGCACGCGGATGAGCTGTTCGTCCCAATCGAGGTCACCCGCCTGCAGGCCGCACAGTTCGCTCACGCGCAGGCCGCAGGAGTAAATCGTTTCCAGGATGGCCACATCCCGATAAAACGCGCTTGGATCGGCCGGGGCCGCGTCATTCTGTTGCCGCCGTTGCAGCTCCCGCAGCGGTGCGGCCAGCAAGTCGAGCATTTGCGCGGCGGTCAGAAACTTCGGGAGGCGCTTTTCCAATTTTGGCAGCGACAGATTTTTGATGGGTGTGGTTGTCACTTCCCCCTGGCGCACGAGGAATTTGTAAAAAGTGCGGAGCGCGCTGAAGCGAAGTTGAATGGCGGCGCGACTCAGCTTGCCGCGCCCAAGAAAGCGCAGGTAAGCGCGGAAATCATCCCGCTGCAACTCGGACCAGGCGGGTGACTGGTGGCGATCCTGTTGGTGCCAGCCGCAAAAATCCGTCAGTGCCTGCCGGTAATTGCGCTGTGTGTACGGGGAGGCGCCGCGGTCGACCTGAAGATGCTGAAGGAAATCCGCCACCCATTTGTCGAGGGGTGGTGTTTCCATCGGCAGCGGCTTGGCCATGGGGGTCAGCTTACCCCGGTAATTTAAAAAGCCAAGCCCCGCGACAGCCGCGAACACTATCCACCAACGACCTTCGTGAACCCACCGCCGGCTCGCGCTTCGTTGGCCTCAGCACCCAGGGCGGCGCAACGTCCTTTATCTACGAGATTGGCGTGGGTGATGGTCGATCCGTGCGCGTGCGGGAAACTCCCTCCGCTCGTAACATCGAAGGCGTTGCCGTCATCACGCGGCGCTTCGAGATCGACCCAACCACCAATTATCTGCACTACCTCGCCAGCGCCGAACCTGGCACCTTCGCGAAGGAATTCTCCGGCGTGTTGGTGGAACGACCGGAGGACTGCCTGCTGGTTGAAAGCAGTGGCCTCCTGCTCCTGCCCACAACCCGAACTCAGCGCGATCATCCCCAGCGATCCACTGGCCAACCGGCTCCGGCTGGGCGCGGCGTCACCACCATCACCCGGCCGACAGTTGTCGATTACGCATTCACGAGCATCGCGGAAAAGGACGGCCGGGGCCCCTACAGCGCCCGCCGCACGAACCACGTGCACGGAACCGAGGCGAGGATTTGGCTGGGCATTCCCCCGCACGCGTCGGTGGCCGTGCTCGAGGTGGACACCGCAGTGGCTGCCAATCCGACCCTCGCAAAAAATGTGCGGGCTGGACTTGTTCAGGCAAGATTGGCGGCCGCTGCCAACCGACCTACTTACCTCCCTTCCAGATGGCCAACAATCCTCTCCGCCGATGCATCTTTCGTGGACAAACCGGCGGGCGACGAAGCCTTCACGGTCGAACACTTCCCGATTCCGAAAGACCTCAAGCTAATGGTGGGCGGCATGGATTTCCTGCCGAACGGGGACCTGGCCGTGTGCACTTACGCGGGCGAGGTCTGGATCGTCGCGGGCGCAACCAGCGCACCGGCGCAGGCGCGTTGGCGTCGCTTTGCGCGCGGGTTGAACGAGTCGGGCGGGTTACGCGTCATCCACGGTCAGATCTACGTGACACAGAAAGGCGAGCTGACGCGACTGACGGACACCGACGGCAACGGCGAGGCTGATTTTTTTGAGTGCCTCAGCGACGGCTGGGGTTACACCGGCAACTACCATTCGTTCGCCACCGGCCCGGCGTTCGATGCGCGGGGAAATCTCTACGTCATGATCACGGGCCATCGCACGATTTATGACGTGCCCCTGATGGGCTGGTGCGTAAGAGTGAAGCCCGAAATCACAGCCGCACCATCCCAGGTTCAGAATTTGAGCGCCCGCGGCACGCCCCTTTCGACGCGGTATCAAACCGAACCCTTCTGTTCCGGGCTGCGGGTGCCGAATGGCTTTGGCGAGTTTAACGGCGAACTTTTCATGACGGACAACCAGGGCCATTGGATTGCGGCGAATAAATTGAATCATTTGCAGCCCGGCCGATTTTACGGCCATCCGTCGGCGCAACCCGCGCCCAGCGCACAATTTGAGGGTGATTCAAATTTCGCGCCGCCCGCCGTGTGGTTCCCGTATGCCTGGATCCGCTCGGTCAGCGGCATCGCCACGATTACGAATGACCAATTCGGACTGTTCCAGGGGCAGATGCTCGTCGGGGAATTTCAAAATGCCAGCGTGTTCCGCGTCGCGCTGGAGCAGGTCAATGGCGAATGGCAGGGCGCGGTTTTTCCATTCGTGAAGGGCTTCGCATCCGGCGTGAACCGGCTCGCCTTTGGTCCCGACGGCAAGCTTTACGTCGGCGGCCTCCGCCTGGGTCATTGGACGAGCATCGCGCCGCAACCCTACTCCCTTGACCGTGTGAGCTTCACCGGCCAGATGCCGTTTGAGATCAAGGAAGTCCACGCGCGCGCGAACGGTTTCGAATTAAAATTCACCCAGCCCGTCGATGCGGCGAGCGCGGGGAACCTGGAAAACTGGGACGCCGCGCAATACACCTATGCCTACGACGGCCGACACAACGCCCCGGAAAAGGATCGCGATGAGAAGATTCCCGGCCCGCCCCTGCGCGTGACGAAGGCGGTCGTGGCCTCCGACCGGCGCAGCGTGCGCCTGCACGCCGAGGGTTGCCTGCCCCGTCACGTGATCATGGTCCGAGCGCTCGACGTGAAGAACGCCGACGGCAAGAAACTGCGAAACGACACCTTTCACTATACGTTGAATCAGGTGCCGAAAAACTGAGTCAGCGCCAGGAGCATGGAGTGCCGGATTCAGCCGCCGGCCGCGCCGGGGCGGGCTAGAGTTCCAAGAGCAACCGCCGGGCGTTGCCGGCGCGGATGGCTTGTAAGGGTGCGTCTGTCAGGGGCGATTCCTGGAGTTTGAGCAGCGCCGATTCGAAGTAAAACAACGGCGCATGCGAGCCGAAAAGTATTTGTTTCGCCGGCAGTTGCGCCCCGAGGTTGGCCACCCCACCCGCACCTTCGAGCATGGCGATTTCAAACCAGACCCGCCCAGTGGCGGCGAGGCGCAGGAGCGGTTCGCCGCGCAACGTGCGAAAAGCGTTGAGCAAGACCAGCCGCAATTTGGGCAACTGCGGCAGGAGGCCGACCAGCGGCAAGGTGTCCACGGGCGGCACTTGCAGAAGCGAATGCTGCGTGCGCTCGTCCTCCATGATGACGGCGAGCTGCACCACGAGCCGGCGTTCCGCGGCGAGCGTGAGCAAGCGGACGCACGCCGGATCGTCGAGCCGGTAGCCGTGGTAATTCGGGTGCAGCCGAATGCCGGGCATTTTGAATTCTTCCTGGCAGCGACGCAGATCCTCCTCCCAGTCCGGCAGTTTTGGGTTCACCGAACCGAAGGGAAGCAAAATGCCCTGGCCCGGTTGGCGGCATTCGTCCGCAAGGCGCGCGTTGGCGCCGGCGAGGTCCTTGTGCAAGAGACCATCAAAGCTTCCCGCCCAGGCTTGCGTGACGCCGTGGCGGCGCAAATGGGCGACCAGCTCGGCGGTGATATCCAGGGGACAACGCCGGAACGGCCAGCGCGAAAGAGTGATATTGGTGTCGATGAGGGCGCTCATAGTTTCACCCCTTTCGCTTTCAAAATGGGGAGCATCAGCCGTTTCAAATTCTCGCCGAAAATGAGTTTTTTCGCCGCCTCGGAAAGATTGGCGCCGAAAACTTTTCCGAGTTGCGAGGCGAAGCTGCGGCCGCCGGCGTCGCTGCCGTAAAGAACTCGCTCCGCGCCCAGTTCGCGCACGGCCATTTCGGTGAAACCCGCCACCGGATCCGAGCCCGCGAGGTCGGCGTACAAATTCTGGTGGGCACGAATAGCCCGGAGGCCGCGCTCCCAATCGCCACCGGTGTGGCCGCAGATGATGGGGATGGCCGGATGGCGGGCGCCCAGTTCCGCGAGATCAAACGGCGTGGATTCGCCGGGGTCGTTGCCGGCGACCTTGAGCCAGGTATGCTGAAAAACAACCGCCTTCAATTCCGCGGCGCGCCGGATGAGGGGATCGAGTTCCGCCGCGCGGCATTCGCGGGCGACCCAAAGTTTCACGCCGACCATCGGACCATTTTTCACGCACCGCTCCAGTTCGGCCAGGCTCGCCTCGACGTGCCTGGGATTCAGATACACGAAGCCGAACGCGCGATGATGCCAATGGCTGAGCGCCTGCAGGACCTGGTCATTTTCCGTGCGCAACGCTTCCGGCGAAGGATCCCGCGACCAGGGCATGCCCATGTAAACACACAGCCGCTCGATACCCATGCGATCGGCAAATTCAATCAGCTGCGCCATTCGCTCGTCCGGGGTGCGGCCGGAAACGCCGTACAGATGGCAGTGCAAATCCCAAATCATCATGGCCGGGACAGGTTAACCACGAATCAGCCCGAATGAACACGAATCATTCGGGCCCGAAAAAACGGGCAGTGCAAAACCTGAAAATCGGCCTGTTGCTCAATGCGCCCGGCGGGTGGAACCATTTCCATTCGTGGTTAGCTTTGGATCGTGCGCAGCAGTTCCGGAAATTGGCAGTCGGTGCAGACCGCGTTGGATTGATTGCAGAAATCGCGCACGATTTGCAGCAGCCCTTGCTGGGCTGCGGCCGTCTTGAAGCTCCGCGCGCTGGTGCCGCCCAGCAGACGCTGGCGCGCGAGGCGCAGGACGGTGTTGTCTTCGGCGCCGGGCCAGGCGAGGTAACGGTTTTCTGCCACTTGCCGCAAAGCCTCATTTTTTCCGCTGGTCGCCCGCGCCCAAAACCACGGCAGGATCACGTTCATGACCAGATCGGTGAGGCGCGCTGCGCCGAGGAGGGGCTGCGGTTTGGCCAGGCGCGCGGAGCGGAACGTCCACTGCCACGACCAATATTCATCCCGTTCCACCGCCAGGATTTCCAGCAGGGAAGCCATGACCGCAGTGCCCGTCCGTGGGGTCGCGAGCCACTGTTCCAAGCGCGCTGGAATATCGCCCGCAGCCAACCAGTGCGCGGCGAGCGCCAGCCGGCGTTGCGGATGGTTGGCCGGTCGTTGGCCATGGAAACGCCAGAGACTGCGAGGCAGGATGACGTCGGTATACCGGTCGCGTTCCCGCCACCAGAGATCCCAAGTCTGGCGCAGATAACCAGCTCCATCCGGTTGGTGGCGCATCAAATCCGCGGGGAGCAACCCGCCCACGCCCAACAACCAGGCTTGCACCGAGGGGACCGTAAGCGGCGCGCTGACCCCGGGCTCCCGCAGGAGGGGCAAAAGTTCGGCCAGGCACCGCATCGGCCAGACGTTTTGCTTGTAGCCCAGCGCGCCGAATAAACCCTCCCACAACGCCTGTTCCCAACCGGTTTGGCGGGCGCGCGCGGCGAATTGAGCGGCCTTGGCTTGCAACCGGGTCTGCGCCGCCTGCTGCAGTAGTTCGGCGACCTTTGCGGCGGGCAAATTCTTCAAGGGGGCGCCGCACTGGCCGCGCACCGCCCCGGGCATTTGTTTCGCCGGATCACTGCCGAGCCACAAACCCAGTTCGGCCAGCGGTGCGTCGAGATAGGGTTTGAGTGAAAGGGTCGGCAAAGCGCTGGCTGGTTTCCGCGGCCATTCCCAAACGACATGGAGCAGGACCTTTTGGTACGCGGGATTGCCGGCGTGAGCATGGCCGTGCCAGCCGCCCGGCACCAAATCGATTTCCACGTCGCCACTGCGGGGGGCTTGGTCGCCCAATTGCACCACCGCGCCTTGAAAGTCTGGTCCGGCCTCGTGGTTCCAAAAGCCGGGATGCAAGACGCGCAATGACTGGCCGTCGAGGGTCTGCAATTGGTCACGCCGCAGGCGCTGGTGATACCAGACGGCTTGCAGCAGCCGTTCGGGCGGCAGGCCGACCTCATCGCGCAACACCGGCAGCGCGGCCATCCGCTGGCGCCACTCCGAATACACATGGGGCGAAATGAAAGTCACCTTGCGATTGCTTTTCAGCCGGTGCTCTTGCAAAATAATCCTCGTAACATTACGCGTCATCCTGCGCCGGATCCGACCCGATGTAAATGGCGCTGCGGAAAAGAAAATGAACGAATCGAGGCGCGCCGCGTTGATTTTGACGATGAACCAGCGGACAAACAAAAAAATTGATCAGATTACCCGGCTGACCTGGGTGCTTCTGGTCGGCGGTATTCTGGGGGGGGCCGCGGCGGCATCTGCACCGGCAGCGGAGCTCGACGCGCGGCGCGACGCCACGGTGAACGCGATCGAGCGGGTGCTGCCCTCCGTGGTCAATATCGGCACGCGCACGCGCCGGGAGCGGCGCGGGTATTACTACGATTGGTTTCGGGACAACGTCGCGCCGTTCGTGCAGGAACTGCCGCCGCAGGAAAGCGCCGGCTCGGGCGTCATTATCGATGAGGACGGCTATGTGCTGACGAATGTGCATGTAGTGGAGGAGGCCGATGAAATCTGGGTCCGGTTGTCGGACGGCCGGGTGATTCAGGCCAAGCCCATCATGGGCAATCGCAAATCGGACGTGGCGCTGCTCCAGTTGCGCGGCAAGCCCGGCGAAAAATTTCAGGCGGTCAAGTTCGCCGCCAATGACGATTTACTGCTGGGGGAGACGGTGATCGCGCTGGGGAATCCGTTCGGGCTGGGCGGCTCGGTCAGCCGGGGAATATTGAGTTCCAAAAGCCGTCGGCCGTCCACCAACAGCGACGAGCCGCTCGAGCTCCCGGACTGGCTGCAAACCGACGCCGCCATCAACCCCGGCAACAGCGGGGGGGCGCTCATCAACCTGCGCGGCGAACTCATCGGGATTAACGTGGCGGTGTTTCGCGGCGGCCAGGGCATCGGCTTTGCCATTCCCATCAAACGGGTGTCCGAAGCGCTGTCCGAAATTTTCACCCCCGAGGCGCTGAAACAACTTTGGTTCGGCGCGCGCGTCAAGGCCGGGGCACCACCGCTCAAGGTCTGGGCCGTGCAACGCGGCAGCCCGGCGGAAACCGCGGGGCTGAAGCTGAGTGATATCGTGCTCTCGGTCAACGGGCTGACGCCGAGGAATTTCTTCGGGCTCACGCGCGAATTAATCGCGGCCGGGGAGAAGGGCGAGGTGGCGCTGGTGGTTCAGCGCGACGGCGAGCAAAAAAAACTGGCGCTGAAAATGGCGCCGGAAAAAAGTTTTTTTAACGCGGGCTTGATCCAGCGGAAGCTGGGGATGACGCTGCAGGAAGTGACGCCGGAATTGGTGGAGAGCCTGGGCTTCAGCGGGGGCAGCGGTTTGGTGATCACTGCCATCGAGCCGGCCGGACCGGCGGCGGCGGCGGGTTTGCAGCCGCGCACGTTGATCCGGGGTTTGGACGGCGTGGCCACTGCGGACCTGGTGGACGCGGCGAAAATTGTTTATGAAAAGAGCAAGGGCGAGCCGGTGAAATTGAATGTGGTGGTGCCGGTGCGCCGCGGCAACCTGGCCGCCTATCGCGAGGCCCATGTGACGCTGGCGGTGCGCTAACCTTTTTTTCATGAGCGACACGCCGATGATTGAAGTGGAGAACCTGACCAAGCGGTATGCCGGGCGCACGGCCGTGGCGGGGCTTTCATTCAAGGTGGGCAAAGGCGAGATTGTTGGTTTTCTCGGCCCCAACGGCGCGGGAAAAAGCACCACCATGCGCATGCTTTCCGGCTTTATGCCGGCGTCGGCGGGCACCGCGCGCGTGGCTGGCTTTGATGTGTTCACCCAGGCGGACGAGGTGCGCCGCCGGATCGGGTACATGCCCGAAAACAACCCGTTGCACTTGGACATGCGGGTGCGGGAATATTTGAAGTTTCGCGCCCGCCTCAAAGGCTTGAGCGTTCGTCAAAGCCGGGAGCGGGTCGATACGGTGACGGATCAGTGCGGGTTGGGTGATGTGACCAGCAAAGTCATCGGCCAACTCTCCAAGGGCTACCGGCAGCGCGTTGGGCTGGCCGATGCTCTCGTGCATGAACCCGAACTGATCATTCTGGACGAGCCAACCATCGGGCTGGATCCGCATCAAATTCGCGCCGTGCGCCAGGTCATCAAAGATTTGGGCCAGCGTCACACAGTGCTCATTTCCACCCACATCCTGCCGGAGGTCGAGATGACCTGCAGCCGCGTCATCATCTTGCTGGAGGGCCGGATCAAAGTGGCCGACACGCTGGATAACATCCGTAAGATCATGAGTGAAGGCAGCCAGGTCATCGCGGAGATCGCCGCCCCACCCGCCGACCTGAAGCTCTGCTGGGAGCACCTGGCGGAGGTCGAGCACTTCGATGTTTCGCCGGCGGAAGGGGAGTATCAGCGTTGCGCGCTGACCCCCCGGGCGGGCGTGGACTTGCGGCCGCAAATATTTTCCCTGGTCCGGGACCGGGGCTGGGCGTTGCGTGAGCTGACCCGCAGCCGGCATTCCCTGGAAGACATTTTCATGCACGTCACCCGTGCGGAGCAGGAGGAGGAGCTCTAATGCAACCCTACTGGACACTCGTGCGCCGGGAACTGGGCGCTTATTTCGTTTCGCTCACCGGCTACACTATTATCGCGTCGGTTCAACTGCTGGTGGGACTGAGCTTCGTCATTTTACTGGCGGACCTGAACGGCAAGCCGTTTGACGCGCCGTTCACGGAGGCGTTTTTCAACAACGGGCTTTTCTGGCTGATCCTTCTGCTCGTCGCCCCGGTGATCACCATGCGCTCGTTCGCCCTCGAGAAATTTACCGGCACGTATGAAACGCTGATGACCACGCCGGTGAGCGATCTGCAGGTGGTGCTGGCGAAATTCACCGGCGCGATGTTATTTTTCCTGACCACCTGG
The DNA here is from genome assembly GCA_043742955.1 of Verrucomicrobiota bacterium. Taxonomy (GTDB): domain Bacteria; phylum Verrucomicrobiota; class Verrucomicrobiia; order Limisphaerales; family JAYTXL01; genus JAYTXL01. The sequence goes on from JAYTXL010000373.1 coordinate 9,630, forward strand.
CTGCCGCTGCTGGCGTATCCGTATCTGCTGAGTCGTTACTCCGTGGATCTGGCGCAGGTGGAGACCGGGACGTTGTCCAGCACGTTCCTGGGGATATCCCTGTTCGGCGGTTTGTACATGGCGCTCGGATGTTTCGCCTCGTCGCTGACGCGCAGCCAGATCATCGCCGCGATGAATACGCTGGCGCTGGGTCTGGGTCTGTTTCTCCTGAGCTTCCTGTCGGTGCTGCGGCCGCCGCAGCCGGGGTGGCAGACGCAGCTGCTCGCCCAGGTGTCAATGATCGAGCACATGCGGGATTTCAGCCGCGGCCTGGTGGACACGCGGCACGTGGTCTTCTACGTGAGCCTGACGATCTTCTTTCTGTTCCTGACCTTGAAGGTGGTGGAAAGCCGCCGGTGGAAATGACCTGACATGCCCCCCGATTCGCCATCCGCCCCCAGTTACTCCATCGGCCGCAAATGGAGCACCGTCCTAAACGTGACGGTTTCCACGCTGGCCGTGCTCGCGCTGGTGGTGATGGTCAACTACCTCGGCGCGCGACATTTTGTGCGTGTTTCATGGAAGGATGAAACCTCTTTCAAGCTATCCCGACTCACGCTGCAGGTGCTCCACTCCCTGACCAACCAGGTGCGCGTGGTGGTGTTCTTCGACCCGGAAGAGCCGCTCTACAGCCCGGTGACGGAACTGCTTAATGAATACAAGTTGAACAGCCCGCGGATATCGGTGGAGACCGTTAATTATGTCAGCGATCCAGGCAAGGCCAACGCCATCATCGAGAAATACAAATTGCCCCGCTCGGCCAAGGACGTGGTGATATTTGAATGCGATGGCAAAACCGAGGTCGTGCAACCAGGCAGCCTCACCGAGTTGGATCTTTCCAAGCTGATGAGCGGGTCGAGCCACGAGGTGAAGCGCAAGGCGTTCCTGGGCGAGCGGTTTTTCACCTCCAAAATTGTTGGTGTCACCACCGCCAGAAAACCGCGGGCCTATTTCTTGTTGGGTCACGGTGAGCATGACCCGACGAACGACGCCCTCAATGATGGCTACGGCAAGTTTGCGGCATTGCTGCAAGAGAATAACATCCAGTTGGGCCGATGCACCTTGTTGGGCACCAATGAAGTGCCGGCCGATTGCCAGCTATTGATGATCCCCGGGCCCCGGGCATCCCTGGCTGCGGAGGAACCGGCCAAACTGGAAAAATACCTAAACCAGGGCGGCCGGGTGCTCATCCTGCTGCGCTATGGCTCCCATGCCGGCTTGGAGAAAACCCTGGCGAATTGGGGCGTGGCCGTGGAAGAAAACGTCGTCCTCGATGACGATCATCGCTCGGCTGAAAACGATGTGATTGTGACGGCCTACAGTGGGCATCCGATTGTGAAATCGCTGGCCCAGGGCAATCTCCCCCTACGCCTCGTCCTGCCGCGTTCGGTGGGTAAGATTCTGGATAGTCCGCAGAATGCCGACGTGGCCCAGGTGGTTGAGCTCGCGACCACTTGTCCGAAAGGCGTGGCGGTAACCGACATTCGCGATGGCGTCCTCCGGCCGAATCCGGCGAAGGATCGCCGGGGTGCCATCCCGTTGATGGTGGCGGTGGAAAAGGGCCGCATCAAAGGCATCAACCTGGATCAGGGTTCCACCCGGTTGGTGGTGATCGGGGATTCCTACTTTTTGGACAACCAATTGATTGATCAACTCGCCAACCGCGACTTTGCGTGGCAGGCGGTGGACTGGCTGCTCGACCGCTCCCAGGTGCTCGGCGCGATCGGCCCGCGAGCGATCAAGGAATACACCATCACCATGACCCCCGCCCAGATGATATCGCTCCGTTGGATATTGCTCGGCGCGGTGCCGGGCGCCATCCTCTTGCTGGGCGTGCTGGTCTGGTTCCGCCGCCGTTTTTGAGCCGATGAACCCCAAACAAACACGCGCACTGGTGATGTTGGCCCTGGGGCTGTTTGCCTTCATCTATTTTTTCGAGCGACATCTCTACGACGACAAGCAGCGCCCGGCGGTGGCGCCCAGGCTTTTCCCAGACCTCGAAGTTGCCAAGGTCACGCGCATCGAAATCATCGCCGGCCCCCAGTCGGTCCGCGCTGAACGAATCAACGACGTCTGGACCCTGACGGCGCCCGTAAGCTATCCGGCCCAGCAGGTCAGCATCGCCGCCTTTTTAAACGCCTGCCGGCAACTGACGACGTCGTCCACCATTCCGGCCACCGTGCTGGCCAATCAACCGCGCGGCCTTGCGGACTACGGTTTGCAACCACCCACCGCCCGGTTGATCTTGCAGCAGGGCGGCCAGCGGTTGGAGCTTAAGGTCGGTGCGCACACACCGGTCGGTGACCAGTTGTATCTGCAACTGGGCGATGTGAACCAGGTGCATGTCACCGAGGCGGCCTTCCTGAACGTGCTACCGCGCACCAGGTATGACTGGCGGGATACCGCGCTCTTGTCACTGAGCGGGTTGCCGTTCAACCGGCTGGAAGTGCGTTCCGGCCTGCGCGGGTTTGAGGTGCAACGTGACCAACCCAACCAGCCGTGGCGTCTCACGAAGCCCATGCAGACGCGCGCGGACAACCCCAAGATTAATTATCTGCTGCAACAATTTCAAACCTGGCGCGTGCAGCGATTTGAAACGGACGACCCGCGCGAGGACTTGGAGCCGCTTGGTTTGCAGCCGCCGGAGGCGGAGTTGACCTTCGGCCAGGGCACCAACGATTTGATCCGCGTGCAGTTCGGGGGCAGCCCGACTAATTATCCGGCGTATGTATATGCCCGTCGGCTGAGCCACACCAACATTGTCCTCGTGCCCCGCGAGTGGCTGGAAATGTTGCGGGCGCCCTTCACCGAATTTCGGGATCGTCGTTTGCTCACCTTCGCGCCGGAGGCGGTGAACCGGATTGAGGTTCGCGGCGGGGAGACGTTCACCTTGTTGCGCCAGCCGAACCTGGGCTGGCGCGTGGGGGAGGCCAATAACTTTCCCGCCGATCCGGCGCTCGTCAACGACCTCCTGGCCACGCTCGGCGGGCTTGAGGTCGTGGAGCGCGATGGCTTCGTGAAAGATGTCGTCACGCCGGCCGATTTCGTCAATTACGGCCTGGCCCCGCCGATAGGCCAGTTTACCTTGCTCTCCAGCCTGACCAACACGGCTGTCATGCCGACCAACCAGGTGCTCGCGCAAATCGTGCTGGGCAGTAACTTTCAACTGGATAAGGTCCTGGTCCGGCGCGCGGGCGAGGATTCCGTGTATGCCGTGGCGCGCGGCGAAATTGAACGGCTGCCCAAGGCCGCCTTTGAACTGCGTGACCGCCGGCTCTGGAATTTTGCCGGGACGAATGTCACCCGCATCCGCGTCACCCAGGAAGGGCGTGTCCGAAATCTGTTCCGCAATGCCAAGCAGCAATGGGAATTCGCGCCCGATTCCCAGGGCATTCTCAACGACTTTTCCCTGGAAGAAACCCTGCATCGGCTCGGTCAGTTGCGCGCCGAGGAATGGGTCGCGCGCGGCGCGGACAAGCTGGCCGCTTACGGCCTCCAGGAAACTGCGCACAAGATTTCCCTGACCATCGGCCCGGGCGAACCGCCGGAAGTATTGACCCTGGAATTCGGGCGGCTGTCACCCACTCGCCAACCCTACGCCGCCATGACGCTTGACGGTCAGCCCGTGGTTTTCAAATTTCCGCGGGCCTTGCACGAGGATGTGCTGAGGGATCTGGTCGCGCCGCCTCGCAAACGCCCATAAGCCATGCCAAGGCTGGACTTGCAACGGCTCTGGCGAATTGTACGGCGCAGCTTTCGCTGGTGTCGGATCATTTTCTTGCTGCTGTTGCTGCTCGCGGTTGGCGCGTTCATCTATCTGAACCGCGTGGGCCTGCCAAATTTTCTCAAAACCCGGCTGCTCACCGAAGTGCGCTCGCACGGCTTGGAGTTGGAATTTCAACGCGTTCGTCTTCGCTGGTATCAAGGCATCGTCGCCGAGGGTGTTCGTCTCCGCCCCGCCGGGCAGACCAATGGCCCGCAGCTGCAAGTCCAGGAGGTCCAGCTGCGGTTAAACGCGGATGCGCTCAAGCAGCGGCGCGTGCAGGTTGACTCCTTGTTGTTGAGCCAGGGTCGGTTCCTTTTGCCACTCAACGCCAGTAACGCGCCGGCATTACCGCTGGCCATCGATGGCATCCAGACCGAGTTGCACTTCCGCACCGGAGACCGGTGGGAGCTCGAACAGTTTCAGGCCCAATGCCTGGGCGCCAACCTGCACCTGACCGGAACCCTGACCAACGCCGGATTTCTGCGCCAGCTGTCCGCCTCGCGTGGAACGAACGGACCGGCATTGGCATGGCAAAATCCGTTGCTTGAAGCGCGCGCCTGGGCTGACCGGCTGCACTTTCAAGCGCCGCCGGAGGTTTTCCTGACGGTTTATGGCGATGCGCGTGACACCAACAGCTTTACGGCCGATCTCAAGATCGATGCCGGGCGGGCGGGCACGCCGTGGGGTGAGTTGGAAAAAATGCTGCTTACCTCACGGTTTCAGGCCAGCGGGCTGGTGAAAACCGACGTCAAGCTCACCTTGGATCGTCTCCAAACCGAATGGGGCCAAGCGAGTCATGCGCGGGTGTCGCTGCGCACCACCCAGTCATGGACCAATGCCATTCCGCTGCAGGCGGACTGGGAGGTGCAGCTACGCGACGCCCAAACGAGCTGGGGAAAGGCGGCTCAAATCCAAATTGGCGGGCAAACCGCCCCCACTACCAACGGCCAGGTTTCCTTCCAAACGCGGCTGAACCTGTCCGGCACCAGTGTGCAAACCGAGCAGTGGGGGCGGGCTGACTCCGTCCGGCTCTTCGGAAGCATGAGCCATTCGCCGACCAATTTCATTCCCCGCGCGGCGGATTTCGACCTGACCCTCGGCCGGCCACAAACGCCCTGGGGAAAGTCCGAGCGCGCGCAGTTGGTCGGCAGGTTTTCCGAAGCCGGCCCAGGGTTTCGCGCCCCGGCGGATGCCAGTTGGGCGGGTTGGGCCAAACTGGCGCCGATCCGCCTGGATTGGGAGTGCCGCTTGACGCAGTTGGAGGCCGGAAAAATCCAGGCGCAAAAATTATTTTTCTCCGGTCAGTGGCGCGCGCCGGAACTCACCATTCCCCAATTCAAGGCTGAACTTTATGAGGGGCAGGCGGAGGGTGCGCTCCAGCTGGATGTTGCCACGCGCGTACTTTCGTTGAAAAGTGTGCAGGATATTAATCCGCACCAGATCGGCCATCTGCTGGATACCAATAGCCAGTACTGGCTCAAACAATTCACCTGGCAATCCCCGCCCCAGCTTACCCTGTCGGGAAAGATGGTAATCCCCTCGTGGACCAATGCCCAGCCCGCGCAGTGGACCGAGGCCTGGCGAGCGGCCTCGCTGGACGGCGACGTAAAACTCGGCCCTTGCGGCTGGCGCGAAATCAACCTGCTCTCCCTGGCCACGCCGTTCGCCTACTCGAATTCAGTCTGGCGACTGGCCAACCTCGCGATCCAACGGCCGGAGGGCCCCACCGATTTGCGTTTCAGCACGGATCTGGCCCGCGGCGACTTTCACGCCGCTTTCCGCACCCAGGTGGATCCGCGGTTGGTGAAGCCTTTTTTGGCCGGGGAGGAAGCCCTGCAGGTTTATGATTTCTTTCAATTCACCAGCCTGCCCGCGTTGCAGGGCGAAATATGGGGCCGCTGGGACGGGCTCGACCGGCTGGGCGTGACCGCGCAAGTCGCGGTCACGAACTTTGTTTTTCGGGGCGAATCCTGCAGCCGCTTTGCCACGACCCTGCAGTTCACGAATCAATTTGTTGATTTCGCCGGCATTGAAATCGCGCGTGGCGAGCAACGGATCAACGTGTCCGGTGCGGGCATCGATTTGCGCCGTCACCGCCTGTTCGTGACGAATGTGTTAAGCACCATGGACCCCTACGTGGCCACCGGGGCCATTGATCCCGGGGCCCGCGCGGCCATCGAACCATACCAGTTCGCCATGCCGCCAACCGTGCGCGTGAACGGCTCGATTGACCTGACTGACATTGCCACCACCGACCTGCATTTTGACATTGCGGGGGGGGCGTTTCATTACTGGAAATTCAATCTGCCCGCCGTGACCGGCACCGTTCATTGGGTGACCAACACCCTTTCCATTACCAATGTGCAGGCGGATTTTTACGGCGGCAAATTGAAGTGGGCGGGGGTGTTTGATTTCGCCCAGCAGGCCAGCCCGGCTTTTCGTTTCATCGGCGACTTTACGGACGCCAACATGCAGCCCCTGATGCACGACCTGGCATCGCCGACAAACCACTCGGAAGGAATCCTCACCGGTTCACTAAACATCACGGCGGCCAATAGCGACGACTGGAAGAGTTGGCAGGGATTTGGCTACGTCACCCTGCGCGATGGATTTCTGTGGGACGTGCCCATGTTCGGTCTGTTTTCGCCGATCTTGAACGGCATTCACCCCGGCCTGGGCAGCAGCCGGGCCAGCCGCGGCGCAGCCACCTACACCATAACGGACAGTGTCATCCGGACGAAGGATCTGGAGATAACCGAGCCGGCCATGCGCCTCCGCTACGAAGGCACCGTGGACTTTGACGGCGTGGTGAATGCCCGCGTGGAAGCCGACCTGTTTCGCAACACCTGGCTCGTGGGCCGGTTGGTGAGTATCGCATTGCTGCCCTTCACCAAAATATTTGAATACAAGGTCACCGGCACCTTGAACGATCCCAAACATGAGCCGCTCTATTTCCTCCCCAAGGTGATGCTGTTTCCGTTCCATCCCTTCCGCACCTTGAAGGATCTTTTTGGCGGTTCCGAAACCAAACCCCCGCCCGCCAACCCAACTCTGGAACCGAAGCCCTGAGCGCCGCGCTTTGCAGGCTTGCCGGATCGAAGTAATTGCATCCTCACGCCAGCCAGAATGTTGAAACTGGAGTTCGCGGATCCACGGCTGATTCCTCCTCGGGTGGCTCCTTTCTCGATCGAATCATCCCGCTGGCCCTTGCGCCCGTTGTGACCGGGGGGTGCGGCGGCGATCCAACCGCCCGGTTTCTTCAGGCCAGGAGCAGAATCAGAATTCCAAACCCGACCCGGTACCAGCCGAAGGCATTGAACGTGTGCGTTTGCACGTAACGCAGGAGCCATTTCACGGCGATGAATGAGACCACGGCCGCGATCAGCGTGCCCAACACGACCAATCCCCAGTTCTCAGACGGCAACGGGCTGTTGAATTCTTGTGTGTGTCGCAAGGCCTTGAAAATCTTGTAGCCGCCGGCCGCCAGCATCGTGGGGATGCTGACCAAAAACGAAAATTCCGTGGCCAGCGGACGCCCCAGGCCCATCGCGAGCATGAGCAATATCGTGGTGCCGGAACGCGATGCGCCGGGAAAAATCGCCGCCACCAATTGGCCAAGACCGACCGCCAGCGCCACCTGCCAGGTCACTTCCGCATGCGCTGGCTTGCCGCGCAGCCAGCGCTCCACGACGAGAAAGAGCACGCCGCCCACCAACAGGGCCCAAGCGACCGGCGCAGCCTCTTCTGGCAGTTTGAAATGTTTTTTTTCGAGGATCAATCCGCCCACGCCCGTCAAGCCGAAGGCGAACAGGATTTTCAGCAGGAAATCGCGCGCCGCCGGTTCGCGCCAGTGCGCCATGAATTTCAAGCGTGCGGAAAACAAAGGCAACACGGCCAGCACCGCGCCAGTTTGAATGACGATGTTAAACAGGTCGCTCTGCTTCACGTGCAGCCAGCGCTCGACCAGCAGCAGATGTCCGGTGGAGGACACCGGCAAGAACTCCGTGATCCCTTCGA
>JAYTXL010000374.1:0-3203 GCA_043742955.1 Verrucomicrobiota bacterium
TCAGAAACGCACGGGCGGGACGCCCGTGCCACTATTGTTGGCGACGACCAGCTCAAGGCGGAGCGCGTCTGGGACGTGGCGCACGCCGAGGCCATTCGCACCAAGTGCCTGGGCAAGCCCGGCGTGGTCACGGAGGAGAGCAAACCGACCACCCAGCTCTCGCCGTTGTTATATGATTTGACGAGTTTGCAGCGCGAGGCGAACGGGCGCTTTGGTTTTTCCGCGAAGAACACGCTTGGTCTCGCGCAAGTACTCTACGAACGCCACAAAGTGCTGACGTATCCGCGCACCGACGCCCGCGCATTGCCGGAGGATTATCTGGCCACGGTAAAGCAGACACTGGGCATGCTGGGCGACACCCAATATCGGGTTTTCGCGGAGACGATTTTAAAAGCGGATTGGGTGCGACCCAACAAGCGCATCTTCAATAACGCAAAGATCTCCGACCATTTTGCCATCATTCCGACGGGGGTGTTGCCGCGCGGCCTGAGCGAGCCCGAGCAAAAGCTCTACGACCTTGTCACGAAGCGATTCCTCGCCGTGTTTTATCCGGCGGCGGAATTTCAAGTGACCACGCGGATCACCCGCGTCGAGGGCGAACCATTCAAGAGCGAAGGCAAGGTCATGGTCAACGCCGGCTGGCTGGCGGTGTATGGCAAGGAAGCGGAGCGCGAGGACACGCCAAGCCTCGTGCCGGTGCAGCCCAACGAAACCGTGCAGACCACGAAGGTGGAGGTGCAGGCCAACGTGACCAAGCCGCCGGCGCGTTACTCGGAAGCGACGCTGCTCGGCGCGATGGAAAGCGCGGGCAAATTGATCGAGGATGAGGAATTGCGTGCGGCGATGAGCGACAAGGGGCTCGGCACACCCGCCACGCGCGCGACCATCATCGAAGGTTTGATCTGGGAAAAATACGTGCACCGCAATGGCCGCGAGTTGCAGCCGACGGCGAAGGCATTCTCGATCATCACGCTGTTGCGCGGGCTGGACATCCCGCAGCTTTGTTCGCCCGAGCTCACGGGCGAATGGGAATTCAAGCTGAACCAGATGTCGCGCGGCCGAATGAAGCGCGCGGAGTTCATGCGGGAAATCACCGACGCGACCCGCGAGATGGTGGCGAAGGCGAAGGGGCATGAAAGCGACACCGTGCCCGGCGACTTTGGTAAACTTGCGGTGACCTGCCCGAAGTGTGCGGGCGAGATTCACGAGAATTACAAAAAATTTCAGTGTCAGAAGTGCGACTTTGCGCTGTGGAAAATTGTCGCCAGCCGACAGTTTGAGATTCCTGAGATCGAGGAATTGCTCACCACGGGCAAGGTCGGGCCGCTGCAGGGTTTTCGGAGCAAACAGGGATTTCCCTTTGCCGCCGTCATCAAGATGGGCGCGGAGTTCAAGCCGGAATTTGATTTCGGCAACGACCAGGGCAAGGACGGCGAGGCGGCGGTGGCCGTTGATTTCACGGGCAAGGAACCGCTCGGCAAATGTCCCGCGTGCGGTGCGCGCGTGTTTGATGCGGGGATGAATTATCTCTGCGAGAAGGCAACTGGCCCGGATAAATCGTGCAAATTCAAAACGGGCAAAATCATTTTGCAGCAAACCATCGAACCGGCGCAGGTGACAAAGATGCTGGCAACCGGCAAAACGGATTTGCTCACCAAATTCATCTCCAAGAAAAACAACCGTCCGTTCAAGGCATTCCTTGTCCTCAAGGACGGCGGGACAGCGTTCGAGTTTCCCCCGCGCGAGGCCAAGGGCAAGGCAGGCGCGCCGCGCGCCAAAAAGGAACCGCCCGTAAAAGTGGACTTCACGGGACAGGAACCATTGGGCAAATGTCCCAAGTGCGGAGGAAAAGTGTTCGAAAGCCCGACGGATTACGTCTGCGAAAAATCCCAGATCGAAGCGAAGGCCTGCAAATTCAAGACCGGCAAGGTCGTGTTGCAACAACCCGTGGAGCGCGCGCAGATAACCAAGCTGTTGGCGACCGGCAAGAGCGATTTGCTACCGCAATTTATTTCCAAAGCAGGCCGGCCCTTCGCCGCGTATCTCGTGGTGAACGAGGAGAAGAAGATCGGGTTCGAATTCGCGCCGCGGTAGGGGAGGGGGGGAGGGAGCAGGGAGCAGAGGTCAGTAGTCAGAGGTCAGTAGTCAGGGGGCAGGGATCAGGGACCCGGCTGGCGGTCCGCTCCACGAGTTACTCAATACTGATTCCTGATCACTGATCACTGACCTCTGATTCCTGATTACTCCCCCCTCCCCTCACTCACGCCGCGTCTGCTCAAATCGTTTGCGCGAGGTAGCCGCCATCCACACAGAGGTCGGTGCCGGTGACAAAGCTGCTGGCTTGGTGGCTCGCCAGAAAAACCGCCGCTCCCACTAATTCGCGAGCCTCGCCAAACCGACCCATGGGGGTATGTCCCAGAATTGCCTGCGCCCGCGGGGTGGGGGAGCCATCCTCGTTGAATAGCAACCGGCGGTTCTGTTCGGCGGGGAAAAACCCCGGGGTGAGGGAGTTGACCCGCACGCCGCTCATGGCCCATTCCCGCGCCAGGAATTGGGTGAGGCTCAAGACGGCGGCCTTGGCGGCGGAATAAGCGACCACGCGCGAAAGGGGGATATGCGCGGAAACGCTCGCGATATTAATAATGCTGCCTTTGCGGCGGGCGACGAGGCCCGGGCCAAATTCCTGGCAGGGTAGCAACACGCCACCGACCAGGTTCAGATCGAAATTATTTCGCCATGCCTCGCTGGTCAGTTGCTCGAACGGACGTTCGGCCGTGACGGTGGCACTGGGATCATTTCCGCCGGCGGCATTGAGGAGAATCGTTGGCGGACCGAACGCTTTTTCGATGGCCAGATGGGCCAGGTGCAAACTGTCCCGTTGCATGGCGTCGGCGGGGAAAAAGTGGGCTTCGCCGCCCTGCGCCCGGATCTGTTGGGCACGGGCTTCACCGCGTTCGGCGTTGCGACCCAGCACGGCGACGCGGGCGCCCGCTTGGGCTAGGCCCTCGGCCAGCGCACCACCCAACACACCGGTGGCTCCGATCACGACGGCCACCTCACCCTTCAAATCAAACAGGTTCATCATATTGTCCTGTGATTGTGGGCCAAGCCGCGCGGCAAGCCAAAGAAAAAAGCGGGGCTTTGGAAAAATGGATTTTGGAAGAGCGTAGTGGCACGGGCGTCCCGCCCGTGAGTTTCAGCCA
>JAYTXL010000375.1:0-5581 GCA_043742955.1 Verrucomicrobiota bacterium
GCGGCGGGTGATCGGCAAGGCGGAGATCACCAAAGCAGGACCCAATCCACGATTCATCGTCACCAATTTAACGGCTGAAGATTTTCCCAATGCGGAAAAGCATCGCGCTGAACCGGCCGATCTTTACGAGAGTTTGAAAATGGGTCGGTTCTTATTATTGATAACTCAATTGTTTCGACTCAGACAGGATCGGGATCACGGTTGCTTGGAGGCCAAAAAAACGGTCAACATTTTGTTGATGGCAGATAATGTGGGCAGGTGCGGTCTGAAGATGTCTTTGTGCGCTTCGGTTCGCTGTCCTTTTTCCCGGCAGAAACAATTTCCAAAAACGTGGTTCCATAAATCAATCACTGGCTCCGCCGTAGCGTCGCCCCACCCTGCAGGCCGAAAGCTTGTCTCGAGGAAGGCTCCTGCTAAGCTCGCGCTAAACAACGCAAGAATGACCGAAGAAAACACATCATGAAGACGTAATGCGCGCGTGTTGCGCGGCGGGGCGCGGTATTACGATCCCGGCTATCTGTGCTCCTCATATGTCTTCGCCTTTCTTCCGCCACACGTAACGCTTCGGCGTCAGGTTGCGTTGGGCCAGAAATGTTTCGATGGTGGACTCCAGTTCGCGGACATGGCTGAAACTGCCTTCGCGCAACGCGTCTTCGCTTAAGTTCCGGAAAAAACATTCCACCAGGTTCATCCACGAACTGCTAGTCGGGGTGAAATGCATCACCAACCGTTCCACACCGCGCTGCTTCTGCTGCCGGGCGTTGCGCCATTTCACCCAACTCTTGACTGCGGGGGTTTTGTTCGTGCCGTAGTTGTCGATGATCAGATGCAAGGTCAAGTCCGACGGGGTTTCCCGGTCCAATTGCTTGAGAAAACCCAGCCATTGCCGGTGCGTGTGGCGGGGTGCCGTCTGGCTGAGAATCTTCCCGTCCAGATAGTTTAGCGCGGCAAATAGGGTCAATGTTCCGTGGTGAATGTAGTCGTGGGTGCGCGTTTTGATATGCCCCATACCCAAAGGCAGGCTCGGTTGTGTCAATTCCAACGCCTGACATTGGCTCTTCTCATCGCAGCACAACACCAGGGCCTTGTCTGGCGGATCCAGATAGAGGCCGATCACATCCCAGAATTTACGTTCAAACTCCTGGTCGTTGGATAATTTGAAGGAGCGCGTCAGGTGCGGTTTGATGTCGTTGGCCTGCCACAGGGCGTGGACGCTGCCTACCGACACTCCCGCTGCCCGAGCCATGCGGCGCATGCTCCAGCGGGTGAATCCCGCCGGGGGGCGGGTGGCCATGGTCAGCACTTGGGCTTGGCGATCCTCGGGCAGCGTCGGCTTGCGGCCCCGGCCTTTGGCGTCAAGCAAGCCCGCCAACCCACGTTTGCGGAAACGGGTGCACCACTTGCCAACGATGCGCCGGCGTACCTTCTGCTCGGCCGCCACGACCGCTTGGGAGAATCCTTCGGCACACGACAGAATAATCCGGGCGCGCAAGGCCGTGCGTTGTGATGTGGTTGGCCGGCGCGACAGTTCCAGCAGGCTTTCGCGCTGTTGGGAATCGAGTTCGATCCGGGCAATAGGTCGGGCCTTCCACGGAGCATACCGCCCTTTCTCGTTTTGTACACCTATTTAGTGAACACTACACTAGGCCGGTCAACCGGATTTGCGGTCGCCCATCAGCCAGCGCGTCAGCCACGCCACACTTAAAGTCACGGTGGTGCCGATGAGCGTGAACCAGGGCCACGCTATTTTGTGCGCGACCTCGCTGCCATTCACGACCGCTTTCCATTCCAGCTGGCTCACGCCGATCATCACGCCCAGCGACACCACCATCCCGGTGATCAGCGGCCACGGACTTCCTTTTTTCCAGAGCAACACCATGATCAATCCACCCAGCAACGCGCCGCTGGTCAGGCCGCGCAGGGTGAACGCCGCGTTCAATACATAGACGACTTCGCGGCTCAGGTACGCCACCAGAATCAACACGACCGCCCAGAAGACCGTCGAGTATTTGCTGAATTTTAGAAAATACTCCTCGCTCTGCTCACCCTTCTTCAACCCTTTCACCAAATCCATCGTTGAAACCGACGCCAGTGACGTCAGCGCCGAACTGACCGAGGACATCGCCGCCGAAAGGATCGCCACGATCAGGAACCCCTTGAGCACGTGGGGCACCTCGGTCATCATGAAGATGGGAAAGATAAAGTCGTTGGCCCGGATGCCGGGGCGCGCGTCGGGCAGGGGGATTTGGAGCGGATGCGCCTGATAAAAGACCCAGAGCAACACGCCGCACAGCAGAAAAATCAGGAAGAGCGGAAGGATGATCACCGCGCTCAACGCCAGCGCCTTGCGCCCCTCGTTGACGGTGCCGCAGGCCAGAACCCGTTGCACGATGAGCTGCTCCGCGCCATGCGACGACAGCACCACAACCGTCCCGCCGATGACGCCCATCCAAATGTTGAATGGCATCGCCAGCGAAAACCCGCCATTAAACCAATGCAGCTTGCCCGCCGCCGCCGCCGTGTGGAATGCCGCCGTCCATCCACCCTCAATCAGTGTGGGCACATAAAACAGGGTGAACAATCCGCCGGCAAGAAACAGTCCGAACTGCACCGCGTCCGTCCAGATCACTGCCTTCACTCCGCCGATGTAGGTGTAAAGCAGGGACAGGCCTACGAACAGGAGGATTGCGCCGAGAATGGGATCGCCCGTTCCCAGGCTGAGGATTTTGTCGCCGAGCATGAGCTTGATGGGGATGCAGGCGACGTACACGCGCACGCCGGCGGCCAGAGTTTCGCTGACGAGGAAAAAGCCTCCTGCCGTTCGGCGCGCCGCCGGGCCGAAGGAGTTCTCCAGCAGTTGATACGGCGAATAGATTTCGCCCTTGAGATAATGGGGCACCATGACGACCGCGAGGATGATCCGGGCGAGCACATAGCCAATGATGATCTGGATGAAGGTGAGGTTGTCGCCATAGGCCATCGCGGGCACGCCAATGATCGTGAGAGCGCTCGTCTCGGCGGCCACGATGGACAAGCCGATCCCCCACCAGGGGATATTCTTGCTGCCCAGGAAATAGTCGCGCGTGGTGCGCTGGTCCTGGCCAAACCACATGCCCAAACCGATGATGCCGCCCAGATACAGCAGGATGACCGTCCAATCCGCAGCGTTGAAATAGTTCATGCAGGCAATGTTTGCCCTTCATTACTGAAGCGAGCCGGAGTCGAAGACGAGAAAAATTCGCAGCGGCCTGAATTTAGGCGGAACGATTCGGAACAACGGCGGCGAAACCGTGCTTGTTGCCCGTGCACGAAGGACAGCAGGCAGCAATCATGTAACGGCAAACACACAAACTAACTTTGCGTAGCTTCGACTGCGCCTAACGACAGCATGGGACGAATTCGACGTGGCGGTTACATCATCACTTGGTATACTGGCGATCACGAGCCGCGACACGTTCATGTGGAAACCGCCAACGGCAAGCTGATCGGGCGACTCGATCTTCGCACCCGGCAGGGATTGGAAGGTTGGCATCCTGACAAGAAGCTGCTACGAATCATCGAAGCATTGGAAAAAGAAAAGCGCCTATGAAATCGCTCACCAACCTCAAAAAGCCCTTCGGCACCGCCCGGATGGTTCGGATCAAAGGCGTGCGTTATCTGGCTTGGGAGGACGCCTTCGACGTGGAGTTTGATGATGGCTTGAGCTTTCTGGAGCCGCACCGGGCCATCCGCAAAGCCAGCCGGATTTCCCCCAAAGCCGAACCGGTGGAAGTCACGCTCGACGAGGAATGCCGCATCGGCTTTGAAGTGCGCTACAACAACGGACAGGTGGCGGAAGTTTCGTGGGCCTTCGTCCGCGAACTTCCACCGGTGAATTAGACCACCTCAATTTCCCGGTGCGGATGCGCCGGAAACCCCGCTGATGAGGCGGGTGACAGCGAACGGACGACCGGTAGCAATCATGTAACGACAAACACACAAACTCATTTTGCGTAGCTTCGGCTGCCAGCCCGCCCTCACACCGCTCCATCTACTCTATCGCTACTGTGCCCGTTCCCGCTCTCAACGCCGATGGACTCCTCCCGCCGGGCATCTTTGATTGCGACCTGCCAGAAGTGAGGATGCGTTTCGGCTCTTTTCAAGGCTCCGACCACCGTCCACGGCTTTTCACCCGGCTGGAGGAGTTGGTTTTCGTTATGCGGGGCAGCGGTCTTTTTGAATCGCTGCTGATGGATGGCAGTTTCGTTACTGCCAAGCCCGCGCCCAATGACATTGACCTCGTGGCCGTGCTGTGGCTGGGGCATGATTTCGAGCGCGACCTGCCCATGTCCGAATACGCGCTGGTCTCCCGCGTGTTGCTGCGCCGCCGGACGGGCTTTGACGTAATCATTGCGGAACAGGACAGCCAGTTGTATAGAACGTATGTCGGATTCTTCAGCCGCGTGCGCGAGTTGCCGGGTGTGGCGAAAGGATTGCTGCGACTGCCATTATGAACACCAAAGAAGCCATCCTCACCCAGACCGTGGAGCAGTTGGAGCGCTTGAACACGGCACTCGCCGCGCTTCACCACGAACTTCTGCCCGGACAGCCCCGGAAGTTCGCCATCCTCGCCGAAGGGCCGCTGGAGGATATGCGCCGGCTGCAAGCCGAGATTGAACAACTCACGGCGGAAGTGGCCGTGGCCGCTCCCGTGGCGGCGTGAAACAATTTCGCGGCGCGGATGCGCCGGAAACCCCGCCGATGAGGCGGGTGGCAGTGAACGGACGACAGGTAGCAATCATGTAACGACAAACACACAAACTCATTTTGCGTAGCTTCGGCTGCGGGTCTCCTTAGAAAACCGCGAATTTTCAATTGGATGAGACCGACCGAGCGCGCGCCCATCGGGCGCGGCTTGGCGTATTCTCATCCAAGGCGCTTCGCGGTGCCTCTAAGGGGGGTGCGTTGAGTTCGCGCCCCTTCTTTTTCCCGTGTGTTTGGAGCTTTGCTCCAAGCACGTATGCCTCATCAACAAGTAAACAGGACAGAGACACTTCAAGGTTTTCGAGACTACTTGTTTCGTATTCAGCGAAGCGGGTTAACCGGCTCGGCATGGCATTCAGATTTCGATGCATGGCTTCGCAAGCTTGAAGCTGAGGTCTCAGTAGGCTCTTTACGACCGGAAGCAATACGCGCGGTGTGGCAGGAAGCAGCCGCCGAAGCACTGACAACCAACACCTGCCAAGGTTACGTCTGCAGCAAGCCCCGTGGCTACAATGGTGACTTTGAAATCATGGAACGCATCTACTCCGGCTGGCGTTCACCCGATCCAATTCTTGCCATGTGGGATGACTATTTTCATGTCCAAACCGCGCCGCAAGCAGTTCAGAACCGAAAGCGATACTTCGTCAAGTGGCTGAACGAATGGGAAGCGCGCAGCAACGGAAGCGGATTGCGCGTCCTCAATATCGGCAGTGGCCCGGCGCGCGACGTATTTGAATACTTGGTTCTTCCGGGATTTCCGGGGTCTATTTTATTGGCTGGAAACGAGGTCAGTGTGCCGAGGGCCTCGCAAACATTGGCCGGAGTGAGTTTCGCCCGT
>JAYTXL010000376.1:0-3465 GCA_043742955.1 Verrucomicrobiota bacterium
GGGCTGCCTTCGACACAGTCTGTCTCGGCATCCGGTCTCGGCGGCAAGGCGGTCGTCATCGCACAGCTTCCCGGTGGTCGCACGGATGCGCCCGGCGATGCCGATTCGCGCCGCAAGACCATCCCGCTCTCCGGCAAGCTGCCGAGCGGCGAGAAGGTCACCTCCGTGCTCCGCGTCGGAATTTCCGAAGGTGGCATCACGGTGAGGCCCTCGAAGTAGGCCGGGCAGCGCGCTCGGAAAAAGTGGCGCGCTGCGTTTCCCGCACGGAATGCGGACTTCCTGACGAAGCATGGCAACGTGCGGTGAATACGAACTGGAGCGGGCAATCGGCTGGGGCCGGCGTTCCACGTTCTTCTCCGCGCGCGCGAGCAACGACAGCGGCCCGTCGCTGATCGTCATCCGCCGTGCGCGCAGCGGTGACCGGACATTCAGCCAGGATTTCCTGCGCGCCGCCGCAGAACAGCAGACCGCGGTGATGGCGGGCTGCCGCCGAATCGCGCCGATTCTTGCGTTCGAGCACGATGATGCCGGGTTCGCATTTTACGCGACGACGCGATATGAGACGAGCCTCGCGGAATTCCTCGAGGCCGAATGCAAGGTGGACAGCGCCTTGCTGCGCGAAATCGTCTCCGGCCTGCTCACCGCGCTCGCGGAACTGCACGAGAAATCGCGCCGCGCACACGGGAATCTCACGCCAGGCAACATCCTGCTCGATCCGCAGGGCCGCATTTTCCTCACCGACCTCGCGCCTGCTGCAAAAGATGCGACGACCGCGGACGATCTGTTCGCACTCGGGAAGCTCATTTACCAGCTCGTCCGCCGCACGGCACGCATCGGCACGCTAAATCCGCCGCTGGACTATTCGCCCGCGTGGACGGAATCGCTCGGCGACGACGCAGAGGGCTGGCTCGCCTTCACGAACCACCTGCTCGACAAGGCGCGCAACGGCTCCCCGGATGCCATCAAGTCCGCCATCGGCAACCTGAGATCCCTCTCGGGCCTCGTGGCGAAGGCGGCGAAGGCGGCCAAGGTCGCTTTCCCAAAGGAAGGCGGCACGCCTGCCGTGCAGGTCGAGATCCGCAGGCCGCCGCCAAAAAAGAAAAACCGGCTGCCCGCGATTTTCGTCGTTCTGCTATTGCTCGGCGGAGGCGGAGGCGGATTCCTGTGGTGGAAGCAGCAGGAAAATAAAAAAACAGTGGAGGCTAAGCGGAAAAAAGACGACGAAGATCGGAACCAACGCCTCCTGCACTTGCCGCAGTCGCTGAAAAATCTGCAGGCGGAAATGAAGGATCTCCCGTTGGTAATCACCAATGACAAGACTCTGAATTACCGCCTCCAGCTTATCGCCAAGGCTGTCGGCGAGTCACCGACTGAGAGCACCGAAAAGGATACCGAGAACAATCTGAGAAACTGGTCACTGCCGGACACGATGAAGGCAAAGGCAGCAGAATGGCGGACTGGCCCGCATGCGTGGAAGATTCTTGCGGACAAGCTTGAAGCGGCCTCGATCATTGACCTCGAAGGCAAAATCTCCCTGATCAAACAGCTTGAGAACGCGATCGCAGCCGACAGCACCGCAAGCGAGCTGGACTTCCTCTGGGCCGACATCGAGAGGACTTTGAAAGAACTCTCCGCCACGAAAAACCCGGTTCTCCCGGACTTCACAGCCTGGGCCGAACGTGAAATTCGCATCCCAGGTGATTTAAAAAAAGCAACCGACCGGGCGCAGGAGGCGGTCCACACGCTGGGCAAAGTGCTCGCCTTCCAAAGCGACTTCGGGTCGCGCGTGCGGTGGGCACGCCTCGAAGAGAAGGTGCCCGATATACGCCAGAAGCCGAGTGAGGAACTGATGCCGACCTGGCCGCTTGACTGGATGAGCAAGGCGAAGGAGTTCGTGGCCCCGGAGACGGATAAGATCACGGCATGGCAAAAAGAACTGGCGCGCCTTGATGGGCAATTCCAGAAACTTCCCCCGAAAGATCCAAAACGGCCGGGGTGGAAACAACAACTCGAGGCCGCACGCGATGCCCTCCGCGAGCCGCTGGAGACCGATGCCCCTGCGATCGAGAAGAAACTTGCGGGGTTGCGCGGGATGAAGACCGAGATGGAGATCGCACACGACCAATTCAAGGATTTCCTCGGACCATGGCAGGACGAGGTGAAAAAGCTGGCTGAGCTTACAGATGCAAAGGCTGCGAAAGACCAAGCGGAAAAACTGCTAAAGCGATTCCGCGACGCGACCGACGCGCTGCTTCCAGAATACAAGGTGAAGCTCGGCAACTCGAAGCTGGCTAAAGACATGCAGGGGCATCTCGACACGAAGGACAAACTCAACCTGGTCTTTTCGCGTCCCGAGTGGAGAGAAGCCCAGCCGCCGGCGAAATATAGTGATCCAAACGCGGCTTGTTACGCATTCGTGAAAAGCAATCGGGAATATGCATATATGCATTTTCTTCCGCTCGATCAGGAAAACGCGATGGCAGTCTGGGAGACACCGCTGGCGTTGGCGAGGTTCTCGGGGATGAGGGTTTCGATTCAGCGCGACGAAAAAAACGTGCCGACGGACGGTCTGCAGACTCGTGATGACGATTTTAATCCAGCTGTCGACTGGCAGTGGAAATCGGTAAAGGATATGCTCCTGACGCTGGGCAAGCGTCCGATCGATTATTTTGCGCCAGGTTTGAAACCGCCAATTCCCAACGACCAGTGGCCGGTCACGTGGCTGACTTTTGATGAGGCCAAGAAGATGGCCGAGACACTCGGCGGGAAACTCCCAACCGTGGCACAGTGGAAGGCCGCCTACAAAATGATGAAGCCAGGTGCGGAAGCGCGGCTCCGTTCGCCGGCAGCGTGGTCAAAGCAATATCCTCTCCGCAATGACTGGAAGCGAGACACGAAGGATCCCTTTGGCCCTGAAAGCGCAGTTCCGGAATATGGAAGTTTCAGCAAGCAATTCAAGGAAATCGAATCAGACAAGGACGCCGGTGGACGTGACGACAAATTATGGTTCTCCGAAGTAGGAGATCCCAATTGGAATCCAAGCCAGGGCTTCATCCATCTCGTCGGCAATGCCGCTGAGTGGGTGACTGATGAAAATGATAAACCGGCCGTCATCGGTTCCTCCATCGTCGCACCGAAGATCCCGCCGGACCGCGCTTTCCCCGCGATCAACCGTGCTTATTTTGACGTGACGTTCCGGCTGGTCGTCCCCCGCGGCGCGGGCGGCGCTGGCGTCGGTCTAAAGAACTTTGTGAAAGCCGCCTCCGACCTGGCCGTCCCGCAGGCCCCCTGATTGCAATATTCACTAAACGGCGCTTCCCAAAATCCGCGTAACCTGTGTAGCGTTTCGGATTGAAGGCGAGTTCAATCATGCCAGCGATCAATTTCACTCCAGAAGAACACGCATGGGCGTCGAAGTCCGCCATGAGGCTGCGTTTTGTGCAGGCCGATTTTGCAGACCGGCCC
>JAYTXL010000377.1:0-24223 GCA_043742955.1 Verrucomicrobiota bacterium
AAAGCTCAACGAGGAGGAGCGCCGCACCCTCGCCGCGCAGATCGAACGCGTTCGCCATCCCGAGGGACACGAAATCTTTGCCGCCGGCGATCCGGGTGATTCGATCTACATCCTGACCCGCGGTTCTGCGGAAATTTATATCAAGGACACCACGGGACAGCGCATCATCCTCGAGACGGTCGGCGCCGGTGGGTTTTTCGGCGAGATTTCGCTGCTCGATGCCGGGCCGCGCACGGCCTCGGTCGTGGTTCGGGAGGAGATGGATGCGATTCGCGTCGACCGCAACGATCTCGACGCCCTGCTGCGGCGCCATCCGACGGCCGCCCTCGACCTGCTCGCGGCGATGGGCCGGCGGCTCCGCCAGACGGCCGATCTGCTCCGCCAGACCGCCTCGCGCAACGTCAACCAGGAAATTGAAGACAAACGGACCAATGTTCAGCGGGTGGCCGACTGGATCGCCGAGTTCTCGGGCAGTCTGACGTTCCTGAACCTTCATCTCCTGTTTTTCTTCTTCTGGATTTTGTTCAACACGAAATGGATTTCGAAGTTCGAGGCGTCCTGGCTCAAGGGGATGACGGGCTTTGATCCTTTTCCCTACGGCCTGCTCACCATGATCGTGTCGCTCGAGGCGATCGTGCTTTCCGTATTCGTCCTGCTGAGCCAGAGCCGGCAGGCGGCCAAGGATAAGATCCGGTCCGACATCGAATACGACGTCAATCTCAAGGCCGAGCTTGAAGTGGCTCAACTCCACGAGAAAGTCGACCGCTTCAACGCCGAGCTCCTCGCTCGAATGGACCGGATCGAAAAGCGCTTGGGGAAGTAGCGAAAGTCTAATCCCGGAGCACGGGGTGGTTCACACCGCTGCGGGAAAGGTCATGCGCTCCGGATAGTTTTTGAAATCAGCGCAGCCCAACTCCGTGGCCCCGGCGCGGCGAACTCCACCGGTTCATGACTACCCACACTACTCAGGATACATGCTGCACGATTGTTCCATTCTTCTAGATTCCGAGTGCTAACCTAAGTTCCTTTTAGGTTGAACAAAAAGGCCGATAAAATCGAGTGATGATCGATTTTGTCGGGCTACAACCTACGGATGAGGCGGGGCGGCAAAGAGCGCTGCCAAGCCCAGTTTTTGCAACTGCGTGTTCAGATTCTTGGGAACCTCGGTCATGACCGTGCGCTGGATAGGCCCATTTGCAGCCGACCCAGTCGAACGGTTTGCCGGTGGCGCAGGACGCGCGGCACTTCCTCCGTCTCGCCCCCGGTGCGCCATTCTCCGCCCAGACGCGCACTCAACCAGTAGGCCATGAAACATAAGCGAACATGGTTGGCGGGACGCCCGTGCCACTACGGATCGCCGTGGCCGACCGACCGCGCGATCATTCCACCGATAATCACCGGGACTTGGTATGACTTGGCACATCCTTCGGGGATTGCTCTGCTAGGCCTGTCCGGCCATGCTGGCGGGCGTACCAGCTGGAGTGACAACGGCCGCAAGGGATCGGACTGTTCGATCCGCGCATCCGGATGCATCAACCGCTCCTCGATGACCAGCGCTTGGTGCGCCGATCTGAGCGCCACTAAGACCAACTGCCGAGCTTGCTGTCGGCGGAAGAATTGCGTAAGCTCACAACCGATGATTCCGCTTGAAAAGAAGCCCTCGGTGCGGACCTTCGAACGCCGAGTCCAATCAGCAACACGGCAGATTCCGTCATGGACGAGTTTTACATTCAAATCGACAGTTTAAGCGCCGCCCCGGCCACCGAACAATCGCGCATCGAGCAGGCGCTATGGCAGCGCTTCGGCGTGGATAAAATCGTCATGGTTCTGGATATGAGCCATTTCACTTCGGTGGTGCATCGCCTTGGGCTGCTGCACTACTTGTGCATGATCCGGCGCATGCAACTTGCCACGGCACCAATCGTCGCACAGCACGGCGGCAATGTGGTCAAATACGATGCGGACAACATGTTCGCGGTGTTCGACGACTCACGTGGGGCATTGCAGGCGGCAGTGGCAATCAACCGCACCTTACGCGACGTGAACCGTACCAACGATGCTTCGCGGCATATCAACGTCTGTATTGGTATTGGCAAAGGCCGGATCATGCTGGTCGGAGGCGGCAATGACCTGTACGGTGATTGTGTCAACATCGCCAGCAAACTCGGGGAGGACATTGCCAGTCCGGAAGAAATACTCGTTACCGCGGAGGTGTACGACGAGGTGCGGGATTTGCCGGATGTGCAGTTCGGGGAAATCGTGTTTGAAGTTGCAGACATGTCGGTCGTGGCACATCGCGTAATCTACTGAGCCGATGAAACGGCGCGAATGATTGGGCGCTGGCGCAGCGTGTATTTGGCGGTCGCAAAGTGCAGCGGGTGGCGGTTGAAAAGTGTGGCCCCTTCCGGACGCCCTTTGGGGAGAGATTGCCACCCGCGATTTGTGCCCCCGGAACCGCGTGGCGCAACCGTCCCCGGCGGTGTCCCACCGCCAGGAGAAACACCGGGCGGGACGCCCGGCAAACCCGCTGGCGAGACGCCTGCGATACGAGGCTCAATAGTAGGATGAGCTGGGAATTAAAGCGTGCGCTTGCCGGTCAACTCCGGGGCTGAATCATCTGATTCGTTTGGTTCGAAAGTGACTTTTAGCGACAGCGCTTTTATTTGCGTCCTGCCCGGTGGTTTGAAAACTGTATCACTGAATGGGTTTCATTGTCCGCCAGTTTTTGCCGGCGTCCGGAAAAGTTCGGCGGAGGGGGGCATCAGATAAACTTGTTCGTGCCGCACCCAGCCTAACCGGCCGGAGGGATCGGTCACCCACAGCCAGCCGCCCTTGCGGTCGCGAACGGTCAACTCGGCGCCGTCGCGCGCGGAAAAGGCGGCCTGCGATTCCTCCAGCGGGCCGTAACGCACGACCGCCTCGCGGACGATCACCACGGCGCGCGGCAACCATTTTTGCTCCCAGCAAACCGCCGCGAGGCAGAGCGCCAGCCCGCCGCCGATGACTCCGGTGGTGGCGGTGTAACTGCGCAATGATTTTTTCAAGGCCGGTTTCCACAGCCGGAGGATCAACAGCGCGAACCAGAGCCACGCAGCGACGATCGTGAGCAGCGTCCATTCGTTCAGGCTGAGGGTGCCCAGCCAGCGCCACCAAAAATCCGTGTTGTCGGGCGTGCCGCCGGAAGCGGAGTCGCGGGCGAATTTCAGGTTGGATTGCAGGTCCGGGTCGCGGGGGGTGAGCCTTTCCGCCAGGCGGTAGCTGATGATGGCGCGGCCCCGTTGCCCGTCCTTGAGCAGCGCATTGCCCAGATTGAAGTACAGCGCGGCGGAGCACCGACCGCTGTCGATTACCTTTTCGTACGCGGCCACCGCCTCCGTGAACTTGCCTTGCTCGTAGAGTTTATTGGCCTGCTCGAAGTCGGCGGTGAATTCACCCGCCTGGGCTGCGGTGAGCAACCCCATGAGCAACAGAACGAGAATGTTCCGGGAGAGTATCCCCGGCCCGCGAACGGCCGGGGATCCAAACCCTGAACCCAACCCGGTAGGGCGCGTCACTCTGTGCGCGCCGCGTGGGACCCTCTCGTCGACCGGCGCGCACGGAGTGACGCGCCCTACCACCGTCCGGCTCGACTGCATGGGGATCACGCCGCTCCTTTCAGTTTCGCCAATTCACGGAGGGCGGACTCCAACGAGGGAAGCAACGCCTCCAGTTCCTGGCTGGAAGGAAGGTTGGCATAGCGGGCTTGATTGCAACTTTGAAAGAGATCCCGCACCAGGATAAGGGTGGGCTCCGGCACGCCGAGTGGGCGGAGACGGTCCTCGATGACGGCCTCGGTGATGGCCGAAGCGGGCAGGTTTAACCGCTCGCCCAACTGCTCTTGTAACAGGCGGAACAAACCCGCAAAAAACAGTTCCGCCTGCCGAGCCTGGGCCAGGCGGTGCATTTCTGGCAATGTCTCGGCAATGAACTGAACCACTTGATGTTGCCGCCGCCGCCGCGGATTGTTGGCCCACGAATCGGTCCGCCGCCGCACCAGCAGCGCTGCCATCCACGCGAGTATCGGGACGCTTTGCCACGCCAGAAACCAGGTTTGTCGCAGCAAAGGTGGCTGCACGGCGCGGATGGCCCCGGGATAGGTTTTGAGATGCACGATCTCGCGGGCAGCGGGTGTGTCCTTGGAGTCGATGGGATTGAGAACGATGGTGGGTTGTTGCGGCGCGGCGTCATGGGGGCGAACCACCAATGGTAACGCGGGCTGATTTAAAGTGCGGTAGGTTTTGAGTTCCGGATCAAAAAAGGTGAACTCAAACGGCGGTAGCGTCTTGATCTCGGAATTCTGCGGCATGACAATTTGCTCGAATGTTTTCGACCCGGTCGGATTCAGGGGATCGGACATCACGATCGTGCTGGTGGGCGGGTAGGTTTTGAAGTCACGCCAGCGGTTCGTGTCGGGCAGCAGGATGTTGTCCAGCGCTCCGCGTCCCGCGATCTGAATTTTTACGGTAATGGGATCACCCGCGGTCAGGTTGGTGGGACTGGCACTGTAGGCCAGCGAGTAATTGCCCACCGCGCCGCTGAAGCTGGCGGGCACATTCCTGGCGGGCAAGGGCAGCACGTTAATGAGGAGCGGATCACTCGCGGGAGAGACTTGCTGGAGCGTGAAACGCGCGCCAAACGGATCGTTGGCATTGTTTTGCCGGACTTGAATGTTCAAGTTGCACTCGGCTGGCCCGAAGTTTAATTTGCCCGCTTTGACTGGGACAGCCAGGGTTTTGAAAATGTACACGGCATAAACTTGGTTCCCGATCTGCTCCTGAGATTGCATATGGACCATTTTTCCGACGGTGAATCCATCACACCGCAAGTTGGGCATTTGGATGTCCCGGCCCGCCTGAAAATAGACCCGGATTTCGACCGGAAAAACCTCCCCGACGTAGACCTCGCTTTTACCGGCAATTAATTTGACGAAAGCCTGTTTCTCGAGGCCGCCGTTCGGCAGCTTTTCGCCGCTGCCGACGACCTTGAGCTTGAGCGGTTGAGTGGGAAGAGTGGTGCCGGCGGCTTGCACATTGAAAGCCGGAATCGTGTAGTCGCCGGGCTGGGTTGCGATCACCAGATACAGCAGCGTCATGGTTCGGACCGTCTGGCCGTTTTCGGTGATGGATGCCTGCTGGTTGCCCGCATAACTGAATTTGAGGTTGGGAATGTTCGGCATCTCCGGCAATGCGTTCGGCGTCCCCCCGACGAATGTCAGGCGCAGGGTCACCCCCTCACCCACACGCGTCATTTCATTTTCCAGGCTGGCGCTAAACGTCACCGCCCGGCCCGACGCCGGGACGGAGAGGAGGAAGCCGACGAGGAGCGCGAAGATCGAGGGGGTCCAGACAAACCAGCGGACGTCCCGTCGCCACCAAGTCTGGGGTGGGGTGGCGGCCTGATTGAATTCGATGGTATGCAAAGTAAATTAGGTGAAAGCTGCGGCCGTCGGCCTACCAGTCTTTAAACGCTCGATTTTGCGGCTTACCTTTGTTCGGCGGCCGGAAAATCAGTGCCCGTTCCTCGGTCTTCTGTGAGTCCAGCAATTGCCTGGCTTGTTGAGGGGTCATTTGCCCCAGCGCAGCCATGGCTTCGGCGATCTTATCCGGGTCGGGTTCGCCGGACTCGCCTGAATTCTCTTTGTCCCCGGGTTTCTTCTCCTGGCCGCGTTCGGACTTCTCTTCCGGCTTTTTGCCACCTTTTTTGCGCGGGTCATCCTTCTTGTCCGGATCTTGTTCGCCTTCGGAATCGCCTGGCTGACCGGACTTGCCCTTCGATTTCTTTTTGTTCTTCTGGCCTTTCTTGCCGTCCTTGGACTCCTGTTCCTGCTCCTGCTCCTGTTGCTTCTTGAGTTCCTCCAGTTTTTTCAGCACCAGTTCGCGGTTATGGTTGGCATCCGCATCTCGAGGTTGGAGCTGCAAGGCCTGATCGTAGAATTTAACCGCCTGTTCCCAGGCCTCGATTTGCTTTTCCGGCTCCTCCAGTCCCTCGCCGGCGCGAAAGAGGGTGTTGCCCAGATTGTAAAACGTGCGCTGTTGAAGGGTCGGATCCGGCGAGGCCACCGCGGCGCTGAAGTTCCGCGCCGCCACCTCATATTTCCGGGCCTGATACGCGGCGGCACCGGCGTTGTAATGGAGCCGGGCCTCCTCCGGTTTGAGGGTGGAGAGCCGTTGATATTCCTTCAAGGAATCGTCAAACTGCGCCGCGCGATACTCTCGCAACGCGCTCGCCGGCGAAGCCAGCAAGCCCAGGGGCGCGGCCAGCAATGCGAGCAGGGTAACGGCCTGGCGCAATGCCTCCGTGCTCGCCGCACTGACAATCGCACCCCGGCGGGGAACTCGTTTTCGGTCCGGCAAAAACATTTCGAGCAACAGCAAACCAATCGCCAGCGCGAGTGGCCAGTAGAATTTTTCGTGATAGCGCCGCACCAGCTTCTCGGAGATCTGCCCTTTCGGCAGATGCGCCAGGCCGCGATCATAGAGCATTTTGATGGTGTCCGTGCCGCGCAGGTTCAAATAAAATCCACCCTCCGCCCCGGCCCCGGAGATCTGCCGGAGCAAAGTGTCGTTGAGCCTTGACTTGACGATGTCGCCGTTCGCGTCCTTAAGAAAATTGTTCCGGCCGCCCTCGCCGGGCACGCGGATCAATTCCCCATCGGGGCTGCCAATGCCGATGGTGAATATCTTCAGCCCACTTTTGGCCGCCTTCTGCGCGGCCGCCACCGCCCCGCCGTCGTGATCCTCGCCGTCGGTAAGAATCACCAGCACCTTGTGGTTTTCCGCTTCATCCTTGAAGGCGCTATCCGCCGTCTGGATCGTTTCGGCCAACGCGGTACCCCCTTGCGGCATGATATTTACATCCAAAGCGGCGACACTCTGTCGGAATGCCTCCTCATCCAGCGTCAGCGGGCATTGCAAGAAGGCTGAGCCCGCGAAAGCGACCAGGCCGAGCCGGTCATTCTTGCAAATTTTCATCAGATCCAGCGCCGCCAGTTTGGCGCGCTCCAGCCGGTTCGGATTGATATCCTCGGCCAGCATGCTGCGCGACGTGTCCACCGCCACCACGATGTCCAGCCCGCTTTGTTTCGCCTCTTCCCACGTGAATCCCCATTGGGGCCGGGCGAGGGCGAGGGCGACCCCAATCACCGCTGCGACGAGGAGGGCGAGGCGGATCTTCTGCCGTGTCAGTGAAACGCCAACCGTCAAATTGGCGAGCAGTCGTGATTGAATGAATTGGGCGACCAGGCGCTGCTTCCGGCGCCACGCCCACCCCAGGAAAACGAGCAGCGGTGGGATGAGCAGCAGGAGCCATAGGGCTTGCGGAACGGCGAATTTCATCAGGGCAGTTTCCTCCACACGGTTTGAGCCAGAAGAATTTCAAGCAGCAGGAGCCCCAACCCGCTGGCCAGGGGCCAGTGCATCGCCTCCCGGTAGCGTTGAAATTTCTTCAGCTCCACCACGGTTTTCTCCAGCCGGTCGATCTCGTTATAGATGTTCCGGAGCGAGTCGGACGTGTCCGCCCGGTAATATTTTCCGCCCGTGCGATCGGAGATTTTTTTCAAAGTGTCCTCATCGATATCCACGGGCAGGTCTATGATCACGCGCCGGCCGAACTGGTCGATGCGCGGCCACGGGGCCACACCATGCGTGCCGACGCCGACCGTATAGACCTTCACTTTGAGCGTCTCGGCGACCTCTGCGGCAGTGAGCGGCGGAACCTTGCCCATGTTGCTCTGGCCATCGGTCAACAGAATCACGATTTTGCTTTTGGATTTAATGTCGCGCAACCGGTTGACGGCGGCGATCAAGCCGGAGCCGATGGCGGTTCCTTCTTCGATGCCACCGAAACTGAGCCGGGCCAGGTTTTGCAGTAGGAAATCGTGATCGAGGGTGAGGGGGGCGGCCACGTACGCCCGTCCGGCGAAGGCCACCAGCCCAATGCGGTCACTGGGGCGCTTCAGGATGAAACTTTTCAACACATCCTTGGCCAGGAAGAGCCGGTTGATCCGGTTGTTGCGCGCGTCGAAAAAGTCCTCCGCCTCCATGCTGCGGGAGAGATCGACACACACGACGATGTCGATGCCACTCGCGCTGACCTTGGCTTCGCCCTCTCCGAGTTGCGGCCGGGCCAGCGCGATGAGGAACAGCGCGAGGGCCAGCCAGCGCAGGCTCTTCAAAATGCTGCCAGCTTTGGAGCGCGTCAGACCGCTCAGGCCTTTGACCAAATCCACGGACGAGTACAGAAACGCGGGCTGGGTGCCACGCTTGCCCTTGAGCCAGGCCAGCACCGGCAGCGCCAGCAGCAGCAGCAACACCCACGGATGGAGAAAGGTCAAACTCATGCGGTGGCGGGCGATTTATCCCGGGCGCTTTCAGTTTTTGAATTGGTTGGTGGGGGCGGCGGCTCGGTTCCGTCGACCAATCGGACGGCGGAGTCGTAAATTTGCTGCAACTCCGGCGGGCCGGGTTCGTAGCGCGCGAACTTAACGAGGTCGCAGCGGTTGAGGAAATCCGCGAGGCTTTCCTTCTGCTCGGGGGTTACCAGGCTGGTTGCTTTCAACTCCTGTAGAAACTCCTCCGTGGTGCGTTCTGGCGCGCGGAAACTAAAACGCTCCTCCAGATAGCCGCGAATGGTGTCCGAAACCGAGACACAAAAGGGCAGGGGCTGGCTCATCAACGCCAGTGCTTCCCGCAATTTCTGTTTGGCGCGCACGTGCGCCGGAATGGGCAAGTTCGTGGCCATCGTGGCTCCGTGTCGCCATCGGCGGATGATCAAAAACAGCAAGACGCCCAACGCCAGGGCACCCAGCGTCCACCACAACCACGTCAGGTCCACGGGGATTTCCACCGGCGCACTGATGTCGCGCAGGTCGTTTGTCCCGGGGCTGTTGGTTGGGCTCGCCGGCAGGATGAGCGCGGAAGTGTTTGTCATGGTTGACCACTCCGGGCGACGCGCATCCTCCCGCATTGGAGGTGTGCCTCGAAATTGATTTTATCCATGACGTCGGCGTTTCTCGCGGGCTTCAAAAAACCGGCCGAGCGCGGCGGCATACGGTTCATCGGTGCGCAATTGGATGGAATCCAGGCCGAGCGAACGGAGCAGACGCCCCAGCTCGGCCTGGGCGAGCAGCCGGCGCTCGGAAAACCGGCGGCGATTGCGGCTGTCGCCGGTATTGATTTCCACCACCTCGCCGCTCTCCGCGTCGCGCAGCACCAACCGGCCCAGCGGGGGCAGTTCCAGTTCGTACCGGTCGGTGGTTTGCACGGCCACCACATCGTGGCGGCGGTTGGCCTGGCGGAGCGCGACTTGCGAAGCCTGGGTGAGCGTTTCGGAGAGTTCGTTGGAATAATCCGTGGTGCCGAACCGCGTGGGCGTGCTCGGCTCCATGAAATCGGAAAGCACCACGGCGATGGCACGGTGCACGGTGACACGGCTCAGAAAATCCAGCGCCCGCTTCAAATCCGTGCCGTGCTTTTTGGGTTCAAAGAACAGGATTTCGCGAATGACGCGCAGGACATGGCGGCGGCCCTTGCGCGGCGGAATGAATTTTTCCACCTCGTCGGTGAAAAGAATCAGCCCCACCTTGTCATTGTTGCGGATGGCGGAGAAGGCGAGCACGGAGGCGATCTCGGCGGCCAGTTCGCGTTTGGATTGTTCGCCGGAGCCGAACAGGCCCGAGCCGCTCAGATCGACGAGCAGCATGAGGGTGAGCTCGCGTTCCTCGACGAACTTTTTCACAAAGGGATGGTTCATGCGCGCCGTCACGTTCCAGTCGATGGCACGGACCTCGTCGCCGGGCTGATATTCGCGGACCTCCTCGAAGTTCATGCCCTGGCCCTTAAAGACGCTGTGATATTGCCCGCCGAGCGTTTCGTTCACGAGCCGGTTGGTGCGCAGCTCGATCTGCCGGATTTTCTTGAGAATCTCGCGGGGAATCATGTTGTCTTAATCTGTCTGAGAATCGTCTCGTCCTTGATCTTCGCGTCGTCCACCAGGAGGAACGCTTTGCTCAGGATGATGGACAGCGTGCCGTCGCCCTCGAAGGGCAGGAACACCTTCTCGCCCGCCTTGGCCGACGCTCCGCCGCGATCCGGCACGATGCAGAGATACTGGTCGTTCGGTTCCATGAGGATGTTCCCGCTGCCGAGGTGAATCTTGTAGGTGCGCAGGCTGCCTTTCACGACGAGGAACTTGTCTGCGAAAGAACACTGGCCGGCGATCTTGAGTCGCGGGATGAGGCGCTGCAGCACGTCCTTCCGCGTCTGTGCGGTGGCTGCCAGTTCACCGAAGGAATAACTCTGCCAGTAATCGCGGTAACGGCCTTCGGGTCCGCCGTCCGCCCACGCCTGATCGTTGCCGACGCTCGCCACGCCCACGAACAAATCCACGTCGCGCATGATCTCGGAGAAGACCAGCGCGGGAACTTCTTCGAGCGGCATCGGTTGTCCGTCCCCCTGCCGATGGCCTGCGTGATACCCGCCACCGCCCGCGTGCGCGGTGCGTTGAGCCGCCTCCACCGGATAGAAGCGCACCTGATCCGTCGCCACGCGGAGGAACGTGCCGGTCTCGTTCGTATCCGTGCCGTAGTTGTCGCCCGCGCCTTCGATCCAAAACTCGGCGCGCAATCCCCATTGCGGGAGCACCCGCGTGGCAGGCGGAAACTCGGCATCGACCAGCAGGCGCAGCTTGTTCTTCCAGCCGCGCAGGGCGGCGAGCGCGTTGAACTGATGCTGCTTGAGCAGGTGCGCAGCAAAACGGTTCGAGTAGGTGTTGGTGCGCCGCTCGGCATCCGTGAGGACATACACCTCGCGATGCGCCTGCTTGAACGGCTGCTGAATCTGTTGCGCGTCCAGCCATGCGCGCCAGCCGACGATCTCGTCCAGGTCGCGGCCAATCGGATGCCAGAGCGTGACCGTAGTCTCGGCGCCCAGGTCTTTCACCGGCTTGAGATCGATGTCCACGAGCTGGCCGTTGAACCAGATGCCGGTGGTGTTCTTCTTCCCGTCCGTGAACACCCACAGAAGCCGCCGGGCCAGCACGCCCACCAGCGGATGATCGAGATACCGCTCGCGCCACACCGCGAACGGCCAGCGTTTCTGTTGCAGGAACAGGCCGTCAATGCGCTCGCGCTGGGCGGGGAGCATCCGCTGGATGTCCTTGGCCGCCGCCTGAAGCTCCTTGAGTTCCTCCGCGAACTTCTCCTTCACCACCGCCGGCACCGATTGCTGCCGCTTGCCGTCTGCTTTGAGCCAGGCGATCTCGGTGGAACTGGTGCCCGTGACCGTCAACTCCGCTGTGTAATCACCGAACGACTCGGTGCAACGCCCGACCTCGGTCAATCCGTAGGCGGGCACGGCCATTTCTTCGACCTCATCCACAGGGACGTTCAAAGCCGCTGCCGTCGCGTTGAATGCCTTCTCAATCTCCTTGAGCGCGGGTGCGAATTTGACTCGCGCTTTAAGCATCGCCAATTGGCCGACGGAATCTTCTGAGCCGATTTCGCTCAAAGCATACACCGCAGCGTTGCCTACCTTAGTGGCGCGCGGGCCGAGTCCTCGAATTTTGCGGTATGCTGATTTCGCGACTTGGCCGAGAAGTCGTGTCAGTTCGGACGTATTCACCAACGGGCAGAGCCACAGCAAGCCACGCAACACTGTTGCATTGACTTCGTGCATGCGCTGCCGTTCGTCCACGTTTTCCCAGGACATTCCCAACGTCGGTCGCACACGGCCACGATCGACCTTCGGAAGCCAATTGAGCAACTGGCTCGTAAAGGCCGGCTTTCCCACGTCTTCCAACAAAGCAGTCCCAGCTTTAAGCCATTTCGCGGTCGGTCGTGAGTTTGTCGCGCCATGACAATGCCGAAGTAATGCAAACCACTTTTCGCTGTCAGGTGGGCACGGTTCGAGAAACTCAGCCAAGGCCGTCTCAGACCATGCTTCGCAAGGGGACAGAACTCGCCAAGGCCCGTCACCAAGCAACCCTTGAACGATTCTTTCCATTTCCTCCGACGGAGCGTATCGGGCATCAGTGATCTGCCCGTCCAGTGCCACAAGCTGATCTTTCGTTTCCTTGGGCAGCGTGGAGTTCGAGTATTTCTTTGCTAATGAGCGCAGCACACGCTCCATGATAGGAGTCGCATAGAAATTGAATCGATAGCAGTTGAACCACTCAAGGGTGGGCCCAACCACGGCATTTGCATCAACCCCGCCGTCAAATAGGGCCGACATCGCATTCGCAGCCCGACCGTAGTCGAAGAAGGAAGAGAACTGCCAGCCGTCAACTCGGCTTAGTTTTGCGTCGAATGCGAAAGTCCGCTCGATGAAAGCGAGGTAGAGTCGAGTGCGAGTTCGAACGTCGGAGTCCAAGACTGCACAGAACGGCTGCTCGCGGAGCATCATCGCATCCCTCGTCCCACTCTCTCGAATGCGTGATGCCTGATCAAGGCGCAATTCAGCCTGTAACACCTCCCCAACCAACGCGTGTTCGGCGCGGAGATCGGA
Organism: Verrucomicrobiota bacterium; assembly: GCA_043742955.1. Lineage (GTDB taxonomy): Bacteria > Verrucomicrobiota > Verrucomicrobiia > Limisphaerales > JAYTXL01 > JAYTXL01. The sequence continues at coordinate 12,540 of JAYTXL010000377.1, forward strand.
ACCTGCCAACAAAGGGAAGTTGTCTGGAGGAATCTGTTCCGTCGCTCCCAATTCGCTCTGGTCGCGTCCGGCTCGAAAAGCCCGCATCTGTTCCAATGCCATAGTTCACCCTCCCACCAGCGGCACCAGTTTCACGAAGCTCACTTCCGTGTCCACCTTCACCTCAAACTCCTCGTCGAGCCGCTCGGCCTGCCGCTGGCCGACGAGGACGAAGAAGCCGTTGCGCTCGAAGGCTTCGGTGGCGCGCTGGAATTGTTCCTGCCAGTCGAGCTGGCGGCGTTCGCGCAGGCGGTAGCCGTTGAGCGTGCGCTCGGCCTGCGTCGGCTCGACGAGGCCGCGGAAGTATTCCGGCTCGCGCGTATTGTAATCCTGCACCTCCTGGTAGATGCGGGCGCGGATGAGTTCGCGCACGGTCATCCGCTCGGTCAGGCATTCGAGAGTGAACGAGTGGGTCTTCTGCCCGGAACTCGTCTCGTCGTGGATGGTGAGGGTGGTGGGCATAGCTACTTGGTTTTGGTGACGCGGTGGTTCACCCTGGTTTCTCCACCACTTTCCCGTCCTGCCAGACAATCAGCGGCAGTTTGAAGGCTCGGTTTTGCGTTTGGACGTTGTGGGCGGCGCGGCGCAGGGCGCGTTCGGCGCGCAGCACAAAGGCCGGGGTGTTGGCAGGTTTGCGGGGGTGTCCGTTGGTCTTCATAAGACAAGCATGGGCTGAAATCTCACGGCACAGGCAGTTCATCAAAGATTTTCTGGATGACGGTTTCGCTGGTCTTTTCCTCGGCCTTGGCTTCGCCCTTGTCAAAATTCATGGGCTGGGCGAGAGTTACGCCATGCCGATGACATTGGATCAAATCGTCGAAGAAACCCGCGAGATGCCAAGTGAAGTTGTTGTGGAATTGGTTGACCGCATAATGGTCGCGCGTCACGGCAGCGAGGACTCGTCCACCGCCACCGCTTGGAAGGCTGAAACCGACCGTCGCATCGCGGAAATTGAATCGGGCAAGGTTCAAGGTGTGCCGTTGGAAGAATCGCTGGCGCGAGCGCGTAAAATTGCGGGCTTTTGAACTACCTGCTGCATCCCGAGGCGGATGAGGAGTTTGCCGCCGCTGTCCGTTACTATTCTGAAATCTCCCCTGAACTCGGTGTGCGTTTCTACCGGGAGATGGAACGTTTGTTGCGCGAGGCCTGTGCCAACCCGGAGCGATTTTGGCAGTTTCACCCGCCCGCCCGTCGGCATTTAAGCGGTGATTTTCCCCACGCGATCGTCTTCCTGGAAAAGCCGGAACACCTATGGATGGTCGCGGTGATGAACATGAAGCGTCGTCCCAGTTACTGGCGTGATCGGTTGGGCTGAGTTTCATGTTCGCGTGCGTTCGGTTTTCTTCATTCATCATCCTACCTTCCGTCTTCGTTCTCACGGCACCGGCAGTTCATCGAAAATCTTCTGGATGACGGTTTCGCTGGTTCTTCCTCGGCCTCGGCCTCGTAGGTGATGATTTTCATTTCGCGCCTTTCTTCTTGGTGATGTATTTTACTCCTTCAATTCCCTCAAAGTCATCGTCCTGTGTCCAGAGAGTCGCATCTTGGGCGCGGGCCGTCGCCAGGATGATGGAATCCGCCATCGGCAGCTTCAGTTCCAGACTCAAACGGGCTGCGCTCATCGCCAGTGTGGAGTTGAGTTCCACGATGCTGCCCTGCTGCATCAGCGCCATGGCCTCCAAGGCGCGACGCGAGTCGAGTTCGCGCCGTGTCCAGCGGCAGACTTCAAACACGGAAATGGTCGGCACAACCAGCCGGGAGGCGTCGGAAATGGCCGCAGCAAAGAAGTCCGCGTTCGGACCGCCACCGAGAAACTCGATCCATCCGGAGGAATCCACCACGTTCATAAGCGGTCCGGCTCGCGTTCAAAGTTCGTGTTCATGCCCTTGAACGCGCCGCGCATCTCCTTGATGGGGCGCAGGGGCACAACGACAATCTGGCCTTCAAAATTGATCATCTGCATTTTTTGGCCCGCCTTAAGGTGAAGTGATTCCCGTATTTCCTGCGGGATGACCACCTGGAATTTGGGTGATAGTGTGACGGTATTCATATCGTTGTTGTTTTGGTATGACGATAGGTTGTTCGATGGCTGAAGTCAACCGCCAGATCACGGCACCGGCAGTTCATCGAAAATTTTCTGGATGACCGATTCGCTCGTTTTTTCCTCGGCCTCGGCCTCGTAGGTGATGGCGACGCGGTGGCGCAGCACGTCCATGCCGATGCTTTTCACGTCCTGCGGCGTCACGTAGCCGCGGCCTTTGAGGAAGGCGTAGGCCTTGGAAGCGAGGGTCAAAGAGATCGTCGCGCGCGGCGAGGCGCCAAGTTGGATCATGCCTTGCAGTTGGATTTTATAGCTGCCCGGATCGCGCGTGGCGCAGACGAGATCAACGATGTAATCCTTCACCTTGTCGTCCACGTAAATATCATTGATGACCTCGCGCGCCCGGAAGATTTGTTTGGGTTCGACCACCGCATTCACAGTGGGCAGGTGGCTGGTGCGGGCCATGAGGTCAAGGATTTGCCGCTCTTCGGCGCGCGTCGGGTAGTCAATCTTGAGCTTCAACATGAAACGGTCCACCTGCGCTTCGGGCAGCGGATAAGTGCCCTCCTGCTCGATGGGATTCTGGGTGGCGAGAACGAGGAAGGGTTCCTCCAGCTTATGGGTCTGGTCGCCGATGGTGACTTGTTTTTCCTGCATGGCCTCCAGGAGCGCGCTCTGCACCTTGGCCGGGGCTCGGTTGATTTCGTCGGCCAGCACGAGGTTGGCGAAGATGGGGCCGCGCCGGGTGGTGAACCCGCCGGACTGCGGGTTATAGATCTGGGTGCCGATGACGTCAGCGGGGAGCATATCCGGCGTGAACTGGAGCCGGGAGAACCGGACACTGAGGCAGTTGGCGAGGGTTTTTACGGAGAGCGTCTTGGCGAGGCCCGGGACGCCTTCGAGCAGGACGTGTCCGTTGGCGAGCAGGCCGATGACGAGCCGTTCGACCAGATATTTCTGGCCGATGATGACCTTGTTGATTTCGTTGAACAGCGGCGTCGCAAAGGCGCTGGCCGACTGCACTTCTTCGTTGATGGCGCTAATCCCAGTGTTCATTTTGGGCGATCCTAATGTCCCATCGACACGGGCGCCAGCAAATGCGTTCAGAATGTGCTGAAAAAGTTCCGGTCAAGCGCCCGGGGATTAGGTGCGGTGCGGATCCGCCTCCGGGGGGAAATAGTTTGCCAGTCCGGTTTTTTGCTATATCTGTTCAAGAGGTGCAGCCCCGTATGAATTGGAATCACCGTTTGTTTCTTGAGCACTTGCGCCGCATGGGTGCGGCTTATCTGACCCTGTGCCTTTCTCTGGCGCTGACCCTCCTGGTATATTTCAAGATCAAGGACGCGCAAAAACTGGTGGCCTATGTGCCGGCGTTTGTTTTGCTGACGGGCCTCACGGTCAGTGTGGCGGTGTTCGCCATCGCCTGGGTCGAGGCCCGGGGCCGCAACCTGGCGGAGCGGTTGAGCGAGGATTTGCGTCGGTCGCAAGAACGCTACCGGCTCCTCGAGCGGGCGACGAATGACGTGATCTGGGATTGGGATTTCGCGACCGGCAGCCTGGTGTTGAACGAAGCGATGCAATCCATGTTTGGTTATTCCGCGGACAAGGTGGGGCGAGATATTACCTGGTGGAAGGATCGGCTCCACCCAGAGGACAAGGACCGGGTGCTGGCCGGATTGGATTCGGCGCTGGGCACCGGCGGGGATTTCTGGGCGGAAGATTGCCGGTTTCGGCGGGGCGACGGTACCTATGCGACGGTGATGAACCGTGGCTATATTGTGCACGACGAGCGAGGCCGGGTGATGCGGATGATCGGCTCCATGCTGGATCTTTCCGACCGCAAAGAATCGGAGGAGGCCCGCTGGCGCTCGGAGCAAAAGTTGGCGTTGCATGTGCGGCAGACACCCCTGGCGGTTATTGAATGGAACTTGAATTTTGAGGTGACCCAATGGAACCCCGCCGCCGAGCGGATTTTTGGATATCGTCCCGGCGAGGCCATTGGGCACCACGCCATCGGCCTGCTGGTGCCGGAGCGGGTCCGGGGGCAGGTGGAAAAAATCTGGGAGGATTTGATCTGCCAAAAAGGCGGGCGCCGCAGCGTCAATGATAACGTGACCAAGGATGGACGCACGATTGCGTGCGAGTGGTATAACACGCCGTTGGTGGATAGCGCGGGTAAAGTCATCGGCGTGGCCTCGCTGGCCTCCGATGTGACGGAAAGCAAACAAATCCAGGCCGCCTTGGCGGCGGAGAAGGAGCGGTTGGTGGTGACGCTGCGCTCGATTGGCGACGGGGTCATTGCGACGGACACCCAGGAGCGCATCATTTTAATGAACCGGATTGCGGAACAACTGACCAGCACGCTGCAGATCATGGGGGTGGGCCGGCCGCTGACGGAGGTGTTCCGGATTGTGGATGTCCAGTCGCGGGCGCATTGCGAAAATCCGGTGGCGAAGGTGCTCCAAGCCCACGGCGTCATTGAATTAAGCAACCGGAACGCACTCCTCATGCAACGGGATGGGGAACGCATGATCTCCTACAGCTGCTCCCCCATTCACGACGCCCAGGGTGAAGTCATTGGCACCGTGCTGGTATTTCGAGATATCACCGAGGAGAAGAAGTCGGTGGAGGAGCTATTGCGGGCGGGCAAGCTCGAATCGCTTGGCCTGCTGGCGGGCGGAATCGCGCATGATTTCAACAACATCATGACGGTGGTCATCGGCAATCTCTCGCTCGCGAAGCTGCAGGCCGGGCCCAGCGACAAGATTTTCGGGCGGCTGGAGGATGCGGAGAAGGCGGCGGTGCGCACCAAGGACTTGACGCAGCAATTGTTGACTTTTGCCAAGGGCGGCAAACCGATCAAACAAACCTCGTCGATCACCGAGTTGATCCGCGAGGCGACGACCTTTGCGTCGCACGGGGCGAACGTCAAATGCGAGTTTTCCCTGCCGGACGATCTGTGGCCCGTGGAAATCGACGCCGGCCAGATCAGCCAGGTGCTCAACAACCTGGTCATCAATGCGATTCAAGCCATGCCGGAAGGCGGCATCGTGCGGGTCGCGGCGGAGAACCTTGTCCTGGGCGAGGAGACCGGTTTGCCGCTGAACGCGGGCAAATATGCGCGGATACAGGTGCACGACAATGGCACCGGGATCCGCCCCGACTACCTGGCGAAAATTTTCGACCCCTATTTCACCACCAAGGAAACCGGGAGCGGGCTGGGTTTGGCCACCTCCTATTCGATCATTAAAAAACATGACGGATTACTGACGGTGGAATCCGCACTGGGTTTGGGGACTTCGTTCTTCATTTACCTGCCCGGGTCGGACAAGGCGGTGCCGGAGACGTCCAAGGACCTGCAGAAACTTTTGCGAGGTGCGGGTCGGGTGCTGGTGATGGATGACGAGCCGCTGATCCGTGAACTCGCGGAAACCATGCTTCAACATCTCGGTTACCAGGTGGAACTGGCGCGGGACGGGGCGGAAGCCATTCGGCTTTATCGTCGGGCGATGGAGGACGGCCACCCCTTTGACGCCGTGATCATGGATCTCACGATCCCCGGTGGCTTGGGCGGCAAGGATACGATCAAGCAGCTGAAAGCCATCGATCCGGGGGTGCGCGCGATTGTATCCAGCGGTTATTCGCATGACCCCGTCATGGCCAAGTTCCGTGAACATGGATTCTGCGGCGTGATGGGCAAGCCCTATCGAGTGGAGGAACTGGCCAAAGTGTTGCACGACGTGCTGTCGGCCAGGCTGGTGGCGGAGCGCGGCTAGGCAAAGACCGTCCGCGCAGCGGCGAGGTCGCGGTGGATTTGCATCTTGAGTTCATGCAAGGACGGAAACCTCTGTTCGTCCCGCAGTTTTTCGACGAAGGAGACTTCCATTTCCGCGCCGTAAAGATCGCCGGTAAAATCCAACAAATGCGCCTCAACCCGCAACGTCGCCGCCGACAACGTCACCGTGGGCCGGACGCCGATGTTCACCACCGCCGGCCACTGCTGGTCCTGCACGGTGGCATGCGCCGCATAGACGCCGCTGGGTGGCAATACCAACCCCGTGGTGTCCAGGTTGGCGGTGGGGCAATCGAGGGTCCGACCCAATTGATCGCCGCGCACCACCGCGCCGGCAAGGCTGTAGGCGCGTCCCAGCATCTGGCTGGCCGTGTCCAGATCGCCGGCGCGGATCGCGTCCCGGATGCGCGTGCTGCTCACCACTTCGCCGTCCAGCGCCACGGCCGCCAGACCATGCACTTTGAATTTCAATTCCCGGCCGAGCGCTTGGAGCAGTTGGACATTCCCGCTGCGCTGATGGCCGAAGGTGAATTCGCTGCCGACACAAATGCTGTGGAGGCGGCCGAAATCCTGCGCCAGTCCACGTACGAATGATTCGCCCGTCTGACCGCTGAAGGCGCGGTCGAAGTGAATCAGGAGGGTCGTGTCCAACCCGAGAGCCGCGCAGGCTCGGAGCCGCTGCGGCAACGAATAGATCATCGGCGGCACCCGCTCCGGGGCCACGACCGTGTTCGGATGGCAATCAAAGGTGATGACGAGGGCGAGGGCTTCGTGCTGGCGCGCGGCTGCCAAGGTCTGGCGGATGACTTGCTGGTGGCCGAGATGCACCCCGTCGAACACGCCGATGGCCGCGCAGACCTTGCGCGCGCCAGGCAATAATTCACAGGCTTGGGCAAGAATTTTCATGGTGCCGAATGGCCGGTCTATTCGTGGTTTCCCGCAGGCCGTAACCGCTTAGCGTGCCAGCTCCAGAAAAGGGATCACCCGGTGCTCCAAGTCCGCCGGCGTCATTTGCATCACCTGCTCGAATTCAACCGCGTCGGCGACGTCGAACTTGCCGGACACCAAACGGCGCAAGGTCTTTAAATGCGCGCCGCAACCCAGTTTTTGACCGAGTTCATGCGCCAGCGAACGGACATAGGTTCCTTTTGTGCAGGCCACGCGAAATTGGCCGAACGGCTCGGCGTAATGCGCAAAGCGGAAATTGTAAATGTGAACCAGCCTCGGTTTGCGCTCCACTTCGATGCCTTTGCGCGCGAGCTTGTACAGTGGCACGCCTTTGATTTTGACGGCAGAGACCATCGGCGGCGTTTGCAGCAGATCTCCGACAAACGTCTCGGCGAGCAGATTCAGCGCTTCCATGGTGGTGGGCGGGACGGGCAGGGTGGCGGTGATTTTCCCGTTGGCATCGTAGCTGTCCGTGGCTTCACCAAACCTCATCGTGCCCTCATAAACTTTGTCGTCGGACATCAATTTCTCGGAAAGCTTGGTCGCCCGGCCCAGCACGATAATGAGCAAGCCGGTGGCGTTGGGGTCGAGCGTGCCGCAGTGACCGACTTTCTTGATGCGAAAGTTCGCGCGGATGGCGTCCACAATGTCGTGCGACGTGGGGCCGGCGGGCTTGTCGATCAGCAAAGCCCCATCCAGCGTGTCAAATTCTTGCATGTGCCTATTTCCGACAGAATGGGGAAAATGAACAGCAATAAATTTTCTCCCGCGCCGGTGCGCGGCACCGGCGCGGTCGATTCCGTACCGGCGGCCGAGGGTGTGGTGAACCTCGGGGACAACCGGCGATCCAGCGTTTTTTATTTCGCCTCCCCCATCGCCGGAGCGATCCGGTGGCGTTCGGCCCGCATTTTCTCCGGCGGGCGGTCAGGGGCGGGATCAAAGCGAAGACCCCGGCGTTTGATCCGGTGACGGTTTGCGTGGAGACCGATTTTAAAGCGGCCGCGCTCGGGTTCAGCGGCGGGCGAGGAGCTGCTGCAAAATCTTCCGGTGCGCGCTGGCGAAAGCGAGGGGCTGCAAATCGTCCGGTGTCAGCCATTGTCCCGTCGGGCGTTGCGCGCGGACCGGGAGCGAGGCGTGAAATGCATTGAGCTGGATGCGATAGCGCGTGATGGAGTGTTTGATGACGCAGAGCGGGCGGACGGAAATATCATCCATCCCCAAAAGGTTTTGCGCCAGCGGCAATGGTTCGATTTCGCCGCCGGTCACGTCTTGATTGGGAAATTCCCAAAGCCCGGCGTTGATGGTTCCGGGGGGCCGTTGGCGCACGAGAAAACGTCCGTTTTGTTCGGCGACAAAAGCGGCGACGTGTCGTTGAATGGCGGGCGGGCGTGAGCGGGGGCAGGGGATTTGCTCGATCAAGTTCCTTTTTCGGGCCGTGCAGGCGCGACGAACGGGGCAGAGATCGCAACGCGGTTGGCGCGGCGTGCAGACCAGGGCACCCAATTCCATGAGGGATTGATTGAGTTGCGAGCAATGCCCCGCCGGTGCCCGGGGGTGAGTGGTCGTGCCCGCCAAAGGAATTTGGGCGGATTGGCGGACGAGTTGTTCCGCCAGCTGCCAGAGCCGGGTGTTGGTCGCTTTTTCGCGGGGATCGGTGCCGATACCAAAGAGCCGGGTGAGGACGCGGACGACGTTGCCGTCCAGGATGGGCACGGGTTGGTTGAAGGCGATACTGCAAATCGCACCCGCCGTGTAGCGGCCAATGCCCGGTAACGCGAGCACGGCGGCAAATTCAACGGGAAACCGGCCGCCCGATTCCGTAAGGATTATTTGCGCAGCCTTCTGCAAATTGCGCGCCCGGGAGTAGTAGCCAAGACCTTCCCAGAGTTTCAGGATTTTTTCCGGGCTCGCGTGGGCCAGCGCGGTGACATTGGGGAGTGTGCGCAGCCAGCGTTGCCAATAGGGGATGACAGTTTTAACCTGCGTCTGCTGGAGCATGATTTCGGAAATCCAAATGGCGTAGGGATCGCAGGTGTTTCGCCAGGGGAGGTCGCGGGCCTGGTCGGAGAACCACTGGAGGAGCCGGGGGGCCAGGGCTTGGATTTTTTGCCCGGTCGGTGTTTTTAGCATTGAAGGTTGTGCGTTGAACCTTGAACGTCCAGCTTTCGGCGGGCGCGACATGGTTGCCGATGATAGGCAAAACGCGCCGGATGACACGCAATTTGTGAAACCGCTGACCTCTTATACCGCGAAGTTGGACGAAACCAAGGCGACCGCTTTGGAAAGGCTGCTACGCGTGCAGGGCTTTGAATTTCGCGAAGTTCCCTACACCCGGTTCGCGGCAATGAAGGGCCGGTTAAACGTGGTTTATTATGAAAGCGGTAAACTGGTCGTGCAAGGGAAGGGGACGCAAGAGTTCGTTGAATTTGTGTTGGAACCGGAGGTTCTGAAAGAGGCGCGCCTGGGCTACGAGACAGTTTTAAATCCGGATTTGTTAATTCCCCGGCTCGGCGTGGATGAGAGTGGCAAGGGGGATTTCTTCGGGCCGTTGTGCGTCGCGGGCGTGTATGTCAATGAAACCATGGTAAAGGCGTGGGCGGAGGCCGGGATTCGCGATTCAAAAAACATTTCCAGCGACAAAAAGATCGCCGAATTGGCTGGCTTGATTCGGGAGACACCCGGTTGCGTCACCACGGTGGTACCCATTGGGAACGAAGCGTACAACCGGCTCTACAGCAAAATGCGCAGCGTGAACATCTTGTTGGCTTGGGGGCATGCCCGGGTCGTTGAGAACCTCATGGGGCAGCGGCATCGGATGACCCCCCCGCCCGTGCGGGCGATTAGCGACCAATTTGCGGCGAACAAAGATACGGTGGCCAAAGCGTTGATGAGTCTGGGCCGGGAAATTGAGCTCGTGCAGCGTCACAAGGCGGAGGCCGATTTGGCGGTGGCGGCGGCTTCGATCTTGGCGCGGAATGAATTTGTGACGCGGTTGAGCGGCTTGGAAAAGCAATTTGGCATGAAATTGCCAAAAGGGGCTTCCAGTGCGGTTGATACTGCGGCAAAGGAGTTCTTGGTGAAGCACGGCGTGGAAAATCTGGCGAAAGTGGCGAAAATGCATTTCCGCACCGCGCTGCGGGCGCAGGGGCTTCCGGAGCCACCAAAAAAGGAATGGCGGCATTGAATTGGCAGCGATCCTGCCCAACTCCGAAAAATTTAGAAAAAGTATTGACAGCGATTTGGTGGCTGCATAATTTATCAAGCAGTTAGTGATCGAAAATCATTAAATAGTTCGTCAGCCCGGCAGATTTGAAAAGAAGGATGAGGGCTGATGGATTATATTCTATTTTTCAGGTCGTCAGGATTAGAGAATTTGGCTATTGCCCATGTAGCTCAGTTGGCAGAGCACGTCCTTGGTAAGGACGAGGTCATCAGTTCAATCCTGATCATGGGCTCCATTTGGTCGTAAAACATAAAACGAAAACAAACAACTAGGAAATTGCAATGGCAAAAGAAGCGTTTCAAAGAACCAAACCGCACGTTAATGTTGGCACAATCGGTCACGTTGACCACGGTAAATCGACACTGACGGCCGCCATCGTCGCCGTGCAGAATCGCAAAGGCTTGGCCCCCGCTATTTCTTATGCGGACATCACCAAGGGTGGCACGGTGCGCGATGATACCAAAACGGTGACGATTGCGGCTTCGCACGTCGAGTATGCGAGTGAGCTCCGGCACTATGCTCACGTCGATTGCCCGGGGCACGCGGACTATGTGAAGAATATGATCACCGGCGCGGCCCAGATGGACGGCGCGATCCTGGTGGTTAGCGCTGCCGATGGCCCGATGCCGCAGACGCGCGAGCACATCCTGCTGGCGCGTCAGGTAGGCGTGCCTGCGATCGTCGTGTTTTTGAACAAGGTGGACCTCGTGGATGACGCTGAGTTGCTCGACTTGGTCGAGATGGAAATTCGTGATTTGCTCAGCAAATATCAATTCCCAGGCGAAACGACACCAATTATCCGCGGCAGCGCCACGGCAGCGATGGCGGGCACTCCCGAAGGTGAGAAAGCGATCCAGGATCTGTTGACGGCGGTGGATACCTTTATCCCCCTGCCGCCGCGCGAGATCGACAAGCCGTTCCTGATGTGCATCGAGGACGTGTTCAACATTGAAGGCCGTGGCACGGTGGTGACCGGACGGGTGGAACGTGGCGAACTGAACAAGATGACTGAGGTGGAAATCGTTGGCTTGAAGGAGACTCGCAAGACGACGGCCACGGACATCGAGATGTTTCGCAAACTGCTCGATAAAGCCAGTGCTGGCGACAACGTCGGTGTGTTGCTGCGCGGTACGAAGAAGGAAGAAGTGGAGCGCGGAATGGTCTTGGCCAAGCCCGGTTCGATTAAGCCGCACACCAAGTTCAAAGCGGAAGTGTATGTGCTGACCAAAGACGAGGGTGGCCGACACACTCCGTTCTTTAACAAGTATCGCCCACAGTTCTATTTCCGGACCAGCGATGTGACGGGAAATGTGACTCTTCCAGAAGGTGTGGAGATGGTGATGCCGGGTGACAACGTCTCGGTTGATATTGAACTGATCGCGGGTGTCGCCATGGAAAAGGGACAGCGATTTGCGATTCGCGAAGGTGGCCGGACGATTGGTGCCGGTCGCGTGAGTGACGTGATGGTTTAACCGAATTAAATAATCGATCAGGAGTGCGGGTGGAACCCGCGTCCGGTTTTTCTTCCAAAAAATTATTATAAAATCAGCCAACCCGGCGGCGAGTAGGGCGGTAGCTCAATTGGTAGAGTAGCGGTCTCCAAAACCGTTGGTTGGGGGTTCGATTCCCTCCCGCCCTGC
>JAYTXL010000378.1:0-11285 GCA_043742955.1 Verrucomicrobiota bacterium
CGGCGGCCCGTCCGGCGAAATGGCGCCAAGGCTGATGATGTATTTGATCCCGTCGGCCACGGACATGTCGAGTTTGGTGAGCTCGTTCTCCGGCACCATGAGGAGGAAGCCACCGGTTGGATTGGGGGTGGTCGGCACAAAGACACTGGTCAGTTTGCCCAACGACTCGCGGCCTTGGGGCGGATCCTGCTCACCGGTGACGAACCCGATGGCGAACAGCCCGGGCCGCGGGAACTCGAGCAGGACGACTTTCTTGAACGAGGAATGTTTGCTGGGGGAGAAGGCCTCATTCACCTGTTTGACGGTGCCATAGATCTTGTTCAGCAACGGCACTCGCAACATCAGGAAATCCAGCAGTTCGATCATCTTCTTGCCGAAATAATAGCGCGTCAGCCGGCCGATCAGGCTGGTGAACCCCACGGCCAGCAACAGGGAAACCAGGCTCCAATGCCAGTGCACCGGGCCGAGCCCGTGATCCTGGTGCGTCTGCTCCTTGGGCAGAAAAAAAAGCAGGGTGTCGGTGAGGTTCGAGACATTGCGGAAGAGCCAGATCACCACGGCGATGGAAACCGCCGTCGGCAGGACGATCGCCAGCCCCGTCAGGAAATTGGCGCGCCAGGAAGACAGATAGCTCTTCGTCATTTCGCCAAGCTAGGTTTCATTGGTGATTTGCTCAAGGGAAAGCGCCGGGATTTTGCCCCGGTCGCGGCGCGTGTCCGGGGACCCAGGCGCGCGAGTTGGGGGAGGGAAAATTCGTTGGCCAATGCCTGCAGCAACCGGTTTTCCTCTCTTTTCATTTTTCGTCGCGCGGCCGGCTGCAGGTCGTCAAAGCCCTGAAGATGCAGCAGCCCATGCACGATATAGCGGGTCAGCTCGGATTGCCACGTCGTATGAAACTGGCCAGCTTGCGCGACCGCGTCGTCCAGCGAGATGAAGATTTCGCCGTGAATTTTGGGTTTCGGGTTAGAGGTCTGGGGTCCGGGGAAATCAGAGTGATCGAAGGTGATGACGTCGGTGGAGCCGGAATGCTGGAGAAAGGTTTGATTCAAGCAGGCCATTTCCGTGCGGGCGATGAAATGAAAACACAACTCGAATGCTTCGAATTGAAGGTGCCGCGTCAGCAGATGGCGAATGAGCCGACGGAGCAGGGGAAGGCTGACGGCGCGCGTGCGCTGGCGATTGCGCAGATGGAGCGTGCCGCTCATGGGGCCTTGCCGCGGTGCTCCTCGTACGCGGCGATAATACGCCGCACCAAGATGTGCCGGACCACGTCGCGCTTTTGAAATTCCACCAGCGCGATGCCTTCGATGTTTTTCAAAGCCCGGTGTGCTTCCAGCAATCCGGAGTGCTTGTGGCCGGGCAAATCAATTTGTGTCGGATCGCCAGTGATAACCGCCTTGGAACTATGGCCGAGCCGGGTGAGAAACATAAACATCTGTTCCGTCGTCGAGTTCTGCGCCTCGTCCAGAACGATGAAGGCGTGGTTGAGCGTGCGGCCGCGCATGTAAGCCAGCGGCGCGATCTCAATGGTGCCGCGCTCCATGTGCTTTTGAATTTCCTCGACGGGCAGCATGTCGTGCAACGCGTCGTGCAGCGGGCGCAAATACGGTGCGAGTTTCTCATACAAATCGCCGGGCAAAAACCCCAACGACTCGCCAGCTTCGACCGCCGGACGCGTCAGGATGATACGCGACACTTTGCCCTCGCGCAGCGCTGCGGTGGCCATCGCCATGGCGAGATACGTCTTGCCCGTCCCGGCGGGGCCGATGCCGAAGGTCACGTCGTGCTGGCGGATGGCCTCGATGTATTGCCGCTGCCCCACGGTTTTGGGGACGATGCCCGACTTCTTGGTGGAAGTCTGGATGCGTTCGGCGTGCAGTCCTTTCAACGCGACCACGCCGTCGTGCCGGACCACCTCCAGTGCCTGAGCAAACTCGCGGTTGTGCATGGGTGATCCCGCCTTGATGGAGCTGTCGAGCAGTTGAAACAATTGCTTGGCGCGCTCCAAGGCTTCGCTGGAACCTTCCAGCTTGATCCAGCCTTCACGCGAGGTCGCCTTGACCTCCAACTGCTCCTCGAGCGCCTTCAAGTTGCGCGGGTCGTGGTTGAACAACTGCTGCGCCTGGCGGGCGTTTTCAAAATGGAGCGTTTCCGAAGGCATGCGAAATCTTATTGAATCAGCGCCGTGCGCAGTTTGGCGGCCAGCTCGGTCAACGCTTCCGGCAATACCGTGGTGCTGCCGAGAACCGGCATGAAGTTCGTGTCGCCATTCCAGCGCGGCACGACGTGGATGTGCAGATGTTGCTCGATGCCCGCGCCCGCTACTTTGCCGAAGTTGATGCCGACGTTGAAGCCGTCGGGTTTCATCACCTGCGTCAACGCGTTCTGACAACGGCGGGTGAGCTTCATCAAGTCGGTCATTTCTTCATCCGTCAACGCGTTCAGGTCAGGCGTCTCTTTGTAAGGGACGACGAGCAAATGCCCGCCATTGTAGGGATACGTGTTCAACACGGCGTAACAAGTGCGCTCCCGAACGAGGATGAAATTGGCCTCGTCGTCGCTGGACTGGGCGATGCGGGTGAACAGGGAACCGTCCGCCGGCACCGGCTTGGGGCCAAGGATGTAACTGATTCGCCAAGGGGCGTGGAGCGGTTCCATGCGAAAACGCTAGTGGGTTGACTGGGCAAAGTCAAAAGCGTATCCAGGGCAGATGGCGTTGAACAACCACAGCGGATTGGATCGCTACTTTTGCTTTTCCGCCTCCAACGCGGCTTGCACCCGTTTGAATTCAAGGGCGATCTTTTCGAGCATACCAGCCAACTCGTTTCGGTTTCCCGTTCCGCCCTGGCGCTCGACGTTTGCGCATAGGGACGCGAGGGTGGGGGCGCCCAGGTTGCTGGCGCTGCCCTTGAGTGTGTGGGCAACGGCTTTAAGCGTAGCGTCGTCGCCTTGCTCGAAGGCCGTTTTCATTTTACCCAGGCGCTGCGGGGTGTCTTCGAGAAAGAGGTCAATCAGTTCCGCCATCGGGTCTGGTTGTCCCGGCTCGCGCAGTTCACGCAGGCTGTTGAGCACTTTCAAGTCCAGCGTGCCGCCAACAGTGGCGGGTGGCGAAGCCGATGGCGGCGCGGGCAGACGAGCCAAGGCGCGTTGCAGTGCCGCCGACAATTCCGCCAATTGCACCGGCTTGGCCACGTAATCATCCATGCCGGCGGCCAGACAGTCTGCGCGGTCGCTTTCCAGCGCGTTGGCGGTCATGGCGATGATGTACACCGGCGGCTTCGCGGGCGAATCCACGGCGAGTGCTTGTTCCCGCTGGCGAAATACCCGCGACGCCTCGTAACCATCCATCTCCGGCATTTGGCAATCCATGAATACGACGTCGTAGGGGATTTGCTTGAGTGCCTCCAGCGCTTCCGTGCCGCTGGCCACCGTATCGGCGGTCAATCCGAGTTTGCGCAATTGCAACTGCGACACCTTTTGGTTCACGACATTGTCCTCGGCGAGCAGGATGCGCACATTTCTGCGCCCGGAGGCTGGGGCGGGAGACGGCGCAGTCGCAGGGAAAAATGTCTTTGGCACCGGAGGGGCAAGGATATTCTCCCCCGCCACCACCTTGGACAGCCAATCAAAAAGGCGCGCTTGCTTCACCGGCTTCAACAGCATGGCGGCGATACCGGCGTTCTCCAAAACTTGGGCGTCGAATCGTTTGCCGTAGGAAGACAACATCACCATCTTGGTGGCGGCGATGCGGTGATCGTCCTTGATCGCTTTGGCCAGCATTAGCCCGTCCATTTCCGGCATCTGCATGTCGAGAATCACGAGGTCGAAAGGCGCTCCGGCCTGCGCTTCCTGACGAAGCAGTTGCAACGCCTCGGCCCCGCTGGCAACACAACTGCGATTCATCGCCCACGCCTTGGTTTGAAGCTGTAACACCTGCTGGTTGGTGGCGTTGTCGTCCACAATCAGCACGCGCAGGCCGGCTAGAACATTTTTTCCCGGCGCGGCCACTTTGGTTTCAGGCGGCTGTTTCTCCAGCCGGACCGTGAAAGAAAAAGTCGAGCCACTCCCCGGGCTGCTTTCCACGGTGAGCGCCCCCCCCATGAGTTCGACCAATTGTTTGGAGATGGCCAGCCCCAAACCGGTGCCGCCATATTTGCGGGTCGTCGAGCCGTCCGCCTGCGTGAAGGAATGGAAGATGCGTGATTGCGCCTCGGCGGGGATGCCGATGCCGGTGTCCCGCACGGTGAACAACAGTACCAAATATCGCTCGGTTTCGCTTTCCTTCGCGACGCGAACCACCACTTCACCGCGCTCGGTAAATTTCACCGCGTTGCCGATCAGGTTGAGAAGCACCTGCCGCAAACGCCCCGGATCGCCGCGCAGCCGTGTCGGCACTTCTTCGGGCAGAAAGGCCGCCAGTTCCACGCCCTTGGCCTGCGCCCGATGCGCCAGCAAATCGATCGTGCTCTCCACGGCATCGCGCAAATCGAAGTCGATGATCTCAAACGTGAGTTTGCCCGCCTCGATTTTGGAAAAGTCGAGAATGTCGTTGATGATGTGGAGCAGCGCATCCGCGCTGTCGCGGACAGTTTCGGCATAATCCCGCTGCTCGGCGGTCATGTTCGTGTCGAGCAACAAACCCGTCATGCCAATGATGCCGTTCATCGGCGTCCGGATTTCGTGGCTTACGGTGGCGAGGAATTCGGATTTTAAGCGGACGGATTCCAGTGCCACATCGCGGGCCAAGGCCAGCTCGCGCTCGGCGATTTTGAGGGCGGTGATATCCTTGGATACGCCAAACGTTCCGATGATGACACCGTCCTTGTTGCGGTAGGGCATCTTGGTGGAGAGCACCCACGATTCGTGGCCATCGCGCCAGGTTTCTTTTTCCGTGACACCGATGATCGGCTGGCCCGTCGTGATGATGCGCTGCTCATCTTCGTAGGCCGCGCGCGCGTGCTCTTCGCTGAAGAAGTCGAAATCGCTCTTGCCCAGAGCCTGATCCGGATCCATCAGGCCGAAGATTTCGGCCAGCGCCCGGCTGCATTTGATGAAACGGGATTGGGCATCCTTGAAGTAAATGCGGTCGGGAACGTTGTCGAGCAGGGCACGGAGGAGATCACGTTCGTAGGCCAGGAGTTCCTCGGTCTTCTTCCGCTCCGTCACATCCCAGAACATGCCCTGAATGCCGCTCACATTGCCCATCGTGTCGAACAGCGGGGTCTTGACCACCTGCACATAAATCTTGCCGTGGTCCGGTGTCTGGTGCGCCTCCACCGTCTCAAACGTTTCCCCCGCATCCATGACCCGGCGGTCGTCCCGGCGGTATTTCAAGGCCAGCTCCGACGGGAAGAAATCAAAGTCTGTTTTGCCGATGATCTCGGCGCGCGGCCTACCCAAGGTGTCACAAAACCGCTGATTGACGAACGTGAACCGCTCTTGCAGGTCTTTGCGAAAAACATTTTGCGGCAGGTTTTCCACCAGTGAGTGGTGCAACAACTCCGACTCCCGCAAGGCCTCTTCCGTGCGCTTGCGTTCAGTGATATCGTGAAACACGCTAAGAATCAGCGGCGTCTTCCCCTCCAGATCCACGAAGGCGTTGGACAGCTCGATATCCACGATCTTTCCAGACCGCAGCACCAGCCGCTGTTCCAATCGGCTTTGTATTTGCCGCTCCGCAAATCGCTGCCGGTAGCGCGCGCTCATGGCTTCCAAATCCTCGCTGGCTGGCGAGTACGCGGACGTGAACGGATGCCCCACCAGTTCTTCGGTCGGCAGACCCATGATCCGGCAGAACGATGGATTGACCGCGATGATCATGCCCTCCCGGTCGGTTAGCCGCATGCCGTCGGAGGAGGTTTCCCAGACGGAACGGAACTGCATTTCCGAAAAACGCAGTGTCTCCTCCGTGCGTTTGCGCTCAGTTATATCCTCCACCGTACCTTCGTAGTAGAGCAGTTTTCCCGCAGCATCGCGCACGGAGCGGGAGTTTTCCGAAATCCAGATCACACTGCCGTTGGTGTGATAAATCGGTGCTTCGAACCGGGAGATGACGTCGTTCTTCTGCATCAACTGGACGAACTCTTCGCGGGTCTTCGGATCGACATACAACTGCCGGGAAATGTCCGTGACGGAAGCCATGAGTTCCTCCGTCGAGGCGTAGCCATAAATCTTGGCCAACATCGGATTGGCGGAGATGAATTTGCCCTCCGGCGATGTTTGATAGATTCCCTCCACCACGTTTTCGAAGATGCTGCGATACTTCTGTTCCGCCTGGCGAAGTGCCTCCTCCGCGCGCTGGCGTTCGATGGCGTAACGCATTACCCGCGCCAGCATTTTCGGGTCGAACGTCCCTTTAACAAGATAGTCCTGCGCTCCTTCCCGCATGGCCGCCACCTCCAGTTCCTCGTCATCCGAGCCGGTCAACACCACGATCGGCACCGTCGGAGCCGCCTTGAACACCCTGGTAATGGTTCCCGGCCCATCGCTATCAGGCAGCGACAGATCCAGAAGCACGAGGTCAAAATGCGCCGCCGCCAGTTGCCGCAGCGAATCGGACAGGCATTCCACATGCATGAAATTGAACTGGGAGCCGAGCGCCGCCTCGATGCTTTCACGCAACAATTCGGCGGTGACCCGGTTGTCTTCGACCAGCAGAACTTGAATCGGTTTGGTTTCCATGGGCGCAAGGCGGTATGTGGCCTCAACCTAACCAGAAGCGCTGAGGAGTGGCAATTACTTTGACATGCATGTGCGTTGCTGTGGTCGTACCTCACCGTTTCCCTGCCAAAGAAACGATTGCACCGTTGCTGGCAAACCGGCTAAATTCTTTGCGAATGATGCAGACTGTTGAACCGTCCGCCCCCGGCGGCGCGGCCAGTCCCGGAGCCGCCACCGAGGCAAATGATTCCCGCGATGCCTATGCCCGCGCGTTCCGCTGGATGCTCCTGGCACGCCTGCTGGATGACAAGCTTGCGAGCCTGTACCGTGGCGGCAAAATCCACGGCGGCGTTTTCCTGGGTCGGGGCCAGGAGGCGCTCAGTGTTTCGGTCGGCCAATCGCTGCGCTCCGGTGATATTTTTGCGCCGCTCATCCGCGATGGTGCCGGTCGTCTGGCCTTCGGCGAAACGGTGTTGGACGCGGTTCGCACTTGTCTGGGATCCCCGTTGGGGCCGATGCGTGCCCGTGATGGCAACGTCCACCGCGGCCGTCCCAAGGAAGGGTTGCTCGCCATGATCAGTCATTTGGGTGCGATGATTTCCGTGGTGAACGGCATGTTGCTCGCGCGCCGCTTCCGGGGAATCAACCATTGCGTCGGCGCGACCTGCCTTGGTGAAGGCGGCACTTCCACCGGCGCCTTTCATGAAGCGCTCAATCAGGCCGCCGTGGAGAAACTGCCGTTAGTCCTGGTCGTGGCCAACAATCATTACGCCTACTCGACGCCCACCACGCGCCAGTTTGCCTGTCGCGCGTTGGCGGACAAAGCCGTCGGCTACGGCGTTACGGGCCACAGCGTGGACGGCACGGATCTGGCGGCCTGTTTGCAAGTCATGGGCGACGCGATTGATCAGGCTCGTTCTGGCAAAGGGCCGCAACTGGTCATCGCGCGTTTGCTTCGTCTGTGCGGTCACGGGGAGCACGACGACGCCAGCTACATTGATCTCAAGTTGAAGTCGTCTCCGTTCGGCCGTGACTGCCTGAAAGTCGCTGAAGAATTTCTTTTGCAACAGTGCTGGGCGGACACAAATGCCATCAGTGCATGGCGCGATGACGCGACGGCGCAGATCGAGGAAGCCGTCGCCAAAGTCCAGCGTGAAGCCGGCCCTGACCCCTACAAGGAGGACTGGTGCGCGCTGGCTTCGACCCGGCTTCGCGAAGGACAAGAAACCTCGTGAACCCTTTCCAACCGGCCTGAATCTTCCATGAGCATTACCTATCTCGAAGCCATCCGCGAAGCGCAGGCCCGCGCGTTGAAGGAGGATTCGCGCGTGTTCATCTACGGCCAGGACGTCGGCGCTTTCGGCGGTGCTTTCAAAGCGACCAAGAATTTGGCGCATGAATTTCCTGGGCGTGTGCTGGATGCGCCGATCAGCGAGGACGCCATGGTTGGCGCGGCCATTGGCGCGGCCATCGAAGGGATGCGTCCGATCATCGAAATGCAATTCGCGGATTTTTCCACGGTCGGCTTTAACCAGATCGTCAACCACGCCGCCACGATGCATTGGCGCACGCAGGTTCCCTGTCCCATCACCATTCGATTGCCGTGTGGCGGCACTTCGGGCAGCGGGCCTTTTCACAGCCAGAGCATGGAGGCAATCTACGCACATTATCCCGGCCTGATCGTGATGACACCCGCCACGGTGGAGGATGCGTACAGCATGTTGCTCGAAGCCGTGGCGATTGATGACCCCGTCATTTTTTGCGAACATAAATTTCTTTATTACCATCTCAAGGCGGAAGGGCTGCCCACGGAAGCGTTACCCACCGGCAAGGCGCGCATCGCCCGCCCCGGTCGCGACCTGACCATCGTGGCGTATAGCGCGATGGTGCATGAAGCGCTCGCCGTCGCGGAGGAACTCGCCCTGGAGGGAACGGAGATTGAAGTCGTGGATTTGCGTTCCGTGAAACCGTTGGATACCGACACCGTCATGGCGTCCGTCGCGCGCACCGGGCGGCTGTTGTGCGTGGGCGAAGCGTGGCCGTGGGGTGGCGTCACGGCGGAAGTCATCGCGCGCGTGGCGACGGAAGGCTGGGGTTTGCTTGACGCGCCGCCGCAACGGCTGAACGCCAAGGACACACCCGTGCCGTATCACCCGAATCTGTGGGCCGCGCACCGGCCAACCTCGCGCAGCATTGCGTCGGCGGTGAGAAACCTGTTGCGACAGTGAATTGAAATCGATTTGAAATTATCCGTATGCCTCAAATTCCCATCATCATGCCGCAACTGGGTGAGTCCATCGCCGAGGCGACCGTTACCAATCTGCTCGTCCAGGTAGGCCACCAGGTCAAAGCCGATCAGGACGTGCTGGAAGTGGAGACCAACAAAGCTACGATGAACGTCACGTCGCCATGTCCGGGGCGCGTCGAGAAGTTGCTCGTCAAGCTGAACGAAAGTTATCCGGTCGGCGCGGTGCTCGGCTACCTGGAGGTCAGCATGGAAGATGTGACCCGCCTGGGCTTGGACACTCCTGTGCCCGCCAAGCTTGCCGACGAAGCAGAATCCGCCTCCGATGCGCCCGAAAAGCGTACGGGCAATGGCGAGCGGCAAATCGTCGAACCCACGGTGCGTGGTCTGCCGGTTCCGGCGCACGCCGCTGGAGCGAGTTTCATGTCGCCCCGGCTGAAGGCGCGGATTCACGAACTCGGCTTGCACGCCGCCGACCTGTCGGGCATTGCCGGCAGCGGCGCGGCGGGGCGTGTCACCATCGAGGACTTTGAAAAGTTCATCGCTAATCTGGAAAAACACCAGCTCACCCAGGCGTCAAGCATGCGCGTCGCCGTGGCGGATGCGATGCGCCGGAGCTGGACGCGCCCGCTGGCCACCGTCGCACTGCCCGTGTGCGTCGATCCCATGCTGGCGCACCGGAAAGCTTCAAACCCAAAACCCGGCCCGGCATTGTATGCCTTGCGCGCGCTTGCGCTCGCGCTCGCGGAAAACAGCGCGCCGGCGGGACGGCTGATCGGCAACAAAATTGTTCACCCGCCGGCGATTGATGTCGGCTTCGCGGTGGAGGCCGAGGATGGCGTGTTGGTGCCGGTGTTGCGCGACGCGGACAAACGACCGCTGAAGGAGCAAGTCGTCCGCTACAACGAACTCGTGGAGCTGGCCCGCCAGCGGCGCTTGCCGGTGGATGCCACCGGGGGTTCCATCGCCACGGTCACGAACTTCGGCACGTTCGGACTGACCTGGGCCACGCCGATTCCGCTGCCGGAGCAAACTCTGGTGCTCGGCATGGGCGCGGGCCGGCGCGTGCCGAGTTGGGACGAAAAGCTGGGCCAGTTCGTTCCCATCATGGAGGCGAACCTCACCCTCAGTTTCGACCACCGCGTGCTCGATGGCGGTGCGGCGGGAAGGCTATTGAGCCGCATTGCGGATTTGCTTGCGCATCCGGAGTTGCTTTGAGTATTGAAACGCACAAAGCGCGTTCATCAAGCGGCAAGGTAACTCTTCTCTATCCCTCTAATTTCGAAGTGCGAGCCTTTGCGAATTTTACAATCGTCGATCAACGGAAAAACGTAATGCTGAAGCGTGGGCAAGTCACGAGCGACAAAGTAAAACCAAACATACCCATCGCCGATGTCAAAGCCATTGAATTTACAGTCGGCCTTTGGGAGGGTGCTCAATCTAAACCGGGTAAGAAGCAAATCAATGATTCTACTATCTTCTTTGTCGCCACAGTCTTCGTCAGCCAGGCGCAAAACCAAGCGAAAGGGACCGGGTTCAGAAATAATCTGGCCCTGAATCTGGGTCAATGTGATCCAACAGAAATTGAAAATCGAAATAATAATCTGATAGTAAACGCCACCAGAGGATAACTTCAACGTGGACCAAGTCATCACTACAGTCATCCCGATGATGCATAACCAAGCCAAACGAGGGAGCTTTTTGATCCTGTGTAACAAATCCTGCACGGTAGGAACATAGCTAGTTCAGGGATAATTTCAAGTCCGTGAACGCTTCATTGACATTTTGAAAACTTTGCACGGCTTCGCCAATTTGAATTCGACCTATTTTCCCCGCTTCCGTTCCGCCATTCTTTTCGCTTTAATCCGCACGTGGATTCCACAACCTACGATGCGTTGGTGATTGGCGGCGGCCCCGGCGGCAGCAGCGCGGCCACCTTCCTCGCCAAGGCTGGCAAGCGGGTGCTCGTGCTGGAGAAGGAACATTTCCCGCGCTTCCACATCGGTGAATCGCTGCTGCCCTACAACCGGCGGTTGTTCGCGGAGATGGGCGTGCTGCCCGCGTTGGAGGCGGCGGGGTTTCCCCGAAAATTCGGCGCGCAGTTCCATCTGGGTAACGGTTCAAAGAATACGAAGTTTGTCTTTCGCCTGGGCAAGTTCACGCGTGAGCCGGAGGCGTTTCAAGTCGAACGCGCTAAGTTTGATCATCTGCTCCTCAAACACGCCGTGGCATCCGGCGCGGAAGTCCGCGAGGGCTGGACGGTGAACCGCTTCGCCGCCGAACCGGACGGCGTCAGCGTCGAGGCGCGCGACCCTGAAGGCGCGCAGCAAACATTGCGCGCGAAGTTTTTGATCGACGCCAGCGGGCGCGGCAATTTGAC
>JAYTXL010000379.1:0-8397 GCA_043742955.1 Verrucomicrobiota bacterium
TTTCCCGACCAGCAGATTGTTGCGACACTGTCGCAACAATTGGGCTGGTCGCACTTCGTCGAACTCCTGCCGCTCAAGAAACACCTGCAACGGGATTTCTACGCGGAGATGTGCCGGGTGGAACGCTGGAGCGTGCGGCTGCTGCGGCAGAAAATCGGTGGAATGCTTTACGAACGCACGGCGTTGTCCAAGAAACCCGCCAAGCTGGCCGCCATGGAACTCCAGAAATTGCGCACGGAAGACAAGCTGACGCCGGACCTGGTGTTTCGAGATCCATACCTGCTGGACTTTCTCGGCTTAAAGGGCGCGTATTCGGAGAAGGATTTGGAGACGGCCATTCTGCGCGACTTGGAAGCATTTCTTGTCGAGTTGGGCAGCGACTTCGCCTTTCTCGCGCGGCAAAAGCGCATCGTGGTGGACGGCGAGGATTTTTATCTCGACCTGTTGTTCTACCATCGCCGGCTGCGACGCTTGGTGGTGATTGATTTGAAGCTCGGCAAGTTCGCACCCGCCGACGTGGGCCAGATGGAATTTTATCTGCGCTGGTTGAAGAAGCATGAGATGCGCCCCGGCGAGGATGAACCGCTGGGCTTGATCCTGTGCGCCGAGAAGTCAGATGAGCGGATTGAACTGTTCGAACTCGCCAAGCGCGGCATCCGGGTAGGCGAGTATCTGACCGCGTTGCCGCCGAAGAAGTTGTTGGAGCAGAAACTCCATGACTCCGTGCGGCTGGCCCAAGCGCGGCTGCAAGCCGCCAAAGCTAAGACCAAGGGGATAAATGACTGAGGTCGTCCAAATGAGTTCCACGAAGGTCGGGCGTAACGTGTCGCTATGAAATCACCTTCCTCCTTCATCGCCATCACGTCCGAAGGTGGGCTTCTGCCCGCAGACTTTCTCCACGAACTGCCCGATCCCAAAACCAGCATCGAAGGCGTCTTGCCTGTGGCGTATCACCTGGCGGAGGGGGAGCGGCTCAACGAGCAGATCAACCGGAGTTGGCATCGTCTCAAAGGTTGCTGGGAAAATTTCAAAAAGGCCATCGCCCAAAAGCCAGGCGGTGAACCAACCACCACCGATACGCGCGAGCGCTGGCTGTTCCCGCTCTTTCAGGAACTGGGCTTCGGTCGTCTGACGGCTGCCAAGCCAATCGAGGTGGATGGCCGCAGCTACCCGGTTTCCCACGGCTGGAATCAAGTCCCCCTCCATCTGGTTGGTTCACATGCGGACCTCGATTGCCGCACACCCGGCGCTATCGGCGCGGCGAAGGCCAGTCCGCACTCTCTCGTTCAATCGGCCCTCAACGCCAGCGAAGCTCACCTGTGGGGCATCGTCTCCAACGGTCTCAATCTTCGTCTGCTCCGCGACAATGTTGCCCTCACCCGTCTGGCTTACGTCGAGTTCGACCTGCAAGCCATGTTCGACGGCGACCTTTATTCCGAGTTCTTCGTCTTGTGGCTCGTTGGCCACCAGTCGCGTTTCGAGGGCGAAAAGCCCACACAATTCTGGCTCGAACGTTGGAAAAAAGCTGCCGAGGACAAAACTCTCCGCGCGCTCGACGATCTTTACCCCGGAGTCAAGAAGGCCATCGCCGTGTTGGGGGCGGGACTCGTCTCCAATCGCGCGAATGGTGCTTTGCTGGAAAAACTGCGCACCGGTCGGCTGACCACGCAGGAATTTTACAAGCAAGTCTTGCGCGTCATCTACCGGATGCTCTTCCTGCTCGTCGCCGAAGACCGCGACTTGCTCCACCCGTCTCCTCCTCCCTCGCCGCCCTCGGAGGAGGGAGAGATGCCAAGCCGAGGTTCGGCCCGGGGTGAGGTGGGTGATTCCGCACCCCACACTCAGCGTTCCGCACTTGATCTGGCCCGCCGGCGCTACCGCGATTTCTACTCCCTTGCCCGCTTGCGCGCGCTCACTCTTCACCGGTCGGGCACGCCGCATCCCGACCTCTGGCAGGTCTTCCAACTCGTCACCGCCAAACTCGGCAGCGACACCGGCTGCCCGGAACTGGCGCTCCCGCCTTTGGGCAGCTTTCTGTGGACGACCGCGCAGTCCACGCCCGACCTGCTCGACAGCCTCATCTCCAATCGCCACTTCCTCGAAGCCGTTCATGCGCTGGCATTCGTCCAGGATGGCAACGTCCGCCGGGCGGTGGACTACAAGAATCTCGGCTCGGAAGAACTTGGCAGCGTCTATCAGGGATTGCTGGAAATGCACCCCCGGATCAACGCCGACGCCGGCAGCTTCGAACTCGACATCGCCGCTGGCAACGAGCGCAAGACCAGCGGCAGCTATTACACACCCGATTCCCTCGTGCAATGTCTGCTCGACTCCGCGCTTGAACCCGTCATCGCCGAACGATTGGCGGAAGCCCGTGCCAAGGCCTCGAAATCACCGAAAGCTGCGAAGGAATCCCCCTCTCCGCCCGCAGCGGGGGGAGAGGGCCGGGGTGAGGTGGGAGTTCCCTCGCCCACGGGAGTGGGAGAGGGTGGCCGCAGGCCGGGTGAGGGTCATGGGGAGGCATCTCAACTCACATATTCCCAACTGGCCGAAAAAGCCCTGCTTTCTCTCAAGGTTTGCGACAAGGCCGTTGGCTCCGGCCACTTCATCCTGCGCGCGGGCCATCGCATCGCGCGTCATCTGGCCCGCGTGCGCAGCGGCGAGGACGAACCCAGCCCAGCGGTTTATCGCACGGCCGTGCGCGACGTCATCGGCCACTGCCTTTACGGCGTGGACATCAACCCCATGGCCGCCGAGTTGTGTAAAGTCACTCTCTGGCTCGAAGCTCTTGAACCCGGCAAACCGCTTTCCTTCCTGGATCACCACATCCGCTGCGGCAACAGCCTTCTTGGAACCACTCCTGAACTCATCGCCGAGGGCATTCCCGATGAAGCGTTCAAAGCCATCGAAGGCGACGATGGCGACGCTTGCTCCGCGCTCAGGAAACGCAACAAGGGCGAACGCGAAGGCATTGGCGGACTGTTCGTGAAAGAGGACGCCGCGCTCCGCGACAAACTCCGCCACGCCGCCGCTGCCATTGACGAAATCGGGGACAGCCGGCCCCAGGACATCCACCGCAAGGAAGCCGCCTTCCAAGCCGCGCAGTCGAACTATGATTTTCAGAAGGCCAAAGACCTCGCAAACCTGTGGTGCGCCGCCTTTGTCATCAAAAAACATTTTCCCGGTGCCGCGAGCGGCCCCGCGAGCCTTGAACCCTCAACTCTCAGCTCCCAACCCTCCTGTGTTCAGACGGGCCTGTTCGGCGGCACGGAAGAAATCCCGAAAGCGGAAGCGAAGAAAGCCAAAGCGCCGGGGCGCGCGGGTTCAGAAATTCCCATCGGTATCACGACCCAGCATCTCCGCGAATTTGCCGAAGGCGGAGCGCTGCCCGACGGCCTGCTGGCTGAAGTGAAACGGCTGACCGACCAATACCAGTTTTTTCATTTCCACCTCACGTTCCCTGAAGTATTCGCGCAGGGCGGATTCGATGTCATTCTCGGTAACCCGCCGTGGGATACGCTCAGCCCAGATCAGCGCGAGTTCTTCGGCAAATACGTCGCTGGCCTTCGCTCGATGGCGCCCGAGGAACAGCAGGCAGAAATCACCCGACTGCTTGGTAATCCGGCCATCGCCGCCGCGTGGGCAGGTCACTGTCGCGAACTTTTCGGCCTCGTCCATTTCCTCAAGAACAGCGGCGTCTATACGCTTTACGCCGCCGGCAATCTCGGCAAAGGCGACTTCAATATCTACCGCATGTTCGTCGAGACGGCCGTGCGCCGTGTGCGGGCCGGTGGATTCGCCGCGCAGGTTGTGCCCGCTGGTCTGTATGGCGGCGCGAATGCCTCGGCCATCCGCAAGTTTTTCCTCGATGAAAACCGCCTCATCTTCCTCGCAGGTTGTGAAAACAAAGGCGCAGTCTTCTTCCCCGGCGTGCATCCACAGACGTGGTTTGCGCTTTATGCCGTGCAGCGCGGCGGACGCACTGACAAGTTTCGCGTAACCTTTGGTGTGGATTCAATCGAAAAGGCGGTGCGCGCCCGGGCTGATTCGATGGAGTTGGAGGCGGACCTGACTCGTCAACTTGCGCCCAATACTTACGCCATCCCCGATTTGCGAAACATCGCTGAACTGATCACCAACCGGAAGATTGGGGCTGCCTACCCCGCGTTCGGCAACACGACGCTCGGCCCACCCGTGCGCCATTACTCGGCAGAGCTGCACATGGGAGGCAATCGCGACCTCTTTACCGATGACCCTGCCGGACTGCCGGTCTATGAGGGGCGGATGATTGACAACTTCGACCACCGTGCGAAGACCTACCAATCCGGCCACGGGAATAGCGCCTTTTGGATTGAGCGGGAATTCGGCAACCCAGCCAAAGCCATCGTTCCCCAGTGGCGTGTGTTGCGGGAGAATATCCCGACAAAACTCGGTGATCGCTGTGACCGTTTCCGCATTGCGTTCGGTGACGTTGCCAATCCACGCAACGAGCGGAGCTTCATCTCCACTCTCATTCCCCCAGGCGTTATCTGCGGCCACACCGTTCCGACATTCGTTTTCGATTCTGACAACGAGTGGGCATACCTGCCGTGGCTGGCAGTGGCTAACGCGTTCACAATGGACGGCTTTGTTCGTCGAAAGCTCAGTTCTCCGCACATGACTTTCACGGTTCTTGACAGTCTTCCCTTCCCGCGTCCGGCACTGACGGATGCCATTGTTCAAAGCGTCGCACCGTTGGTTTTGCGGCTCGTTTGCACCACACCAGAGATGACCCCGTTCTGGAATCGCATGGCCGCACTCGGCTTCGTCGAGCCAGTCCCCGAGGGCACCTTGCCACCCACCGCCCTCGTCGAGCCGAATGCACGCGCCACGGTCCGCGCTGAGTTGGACGCCTTCATCGCTGCCCGCGTCTTCAACCTCACCGCCCTGGAATTGTCCGACATCCTCGACACCTTTGACGTGCTTCGCCGCCGAGATGAAAAAGCGCACGGTGAATTCCGCACAAAAAAGCTCATCCTCGAAGCCTTCGCCGCCGGTGCGGATCTCTCGCCAAACCGAGCAACGCCATTGACGAGGCAAGACTCAGCACTGGTCAGCATCCCGGCGGCGCACCTTCCGCGTTTTGACGGTGAACGCGTTAACTTCAAAGCGCCGGGCGATTATATTTTACCCTTGGTCGGCTCGCTTCTCCGTCATCTTGGCGGTGAGTGTGACGTTATGAAGCTCATCCGCGCCTACGCCATGCTGCTGGGCGACCGTAAGACCTTGTCCGCTTTGTCGGAGGCGCGTTTCGGGGCGGAGGCAGGGGCTTGGGTGAAGCGTTTCAATCAGCCGGTGGATGCTTCGTGGTTTCTGCCCATCCTCCGAGGCTTGGATAATCGCGACGTACTCAAGTTGGAGGAGCGTGGCGAGAATGACGTGTTCGCGCGACTGCTTGATACGAATGTGCCAAGCAATCCCACGGTCGAAAGAGACGTGTATCTGCTGCTGAACGTCCTGGATCTAAGCGCTGTTCCGCCGGCTGCCGTCGCCGATCAGGTGAAACGCATCGCACCCAAACCGGTGCGGATTTCGTTGCAGGAAGCCAAACTTGTCATTGCATGAACGACCAGCGCGATCTCTTTGCCCAGCAATTCGCATCTATCGGCGCCGGCTTTCGTCCCGCCACCGGGCAGACCGAACCGCTGGTCTGGGTGCGACAGCTTCTTCTTTTGCGCGAGTGGAAGCCGGGCGAGGAAAACGTCATCCGCCGCATTTCCCTCCGACCCGGACTAAACATCCTGTGGGCCAAACCACGGCCACAAACAGAAAAGCCGCGTCTGGGAGAGCAGGGAGTGTTTGGTCACGCATCGGGCAAGACGACCTTTTGCCGTCTGCTGCGGCACGTTCTCGGTGAAAAGCATTTTGGCAGCGCCGATTTGCAATCTCGTGTTCGGAAAGCATTTCGCGGTGGTTGGGTAGTGGGCGAAGTGCGATTGAATCAGGAATCCTGGCTGGTGTGCCGGCCATTTACCTTGGGAGTTCATCCATTCGTCATTTGCAACGCCGACATCAGCCAGTTGTTCGATGAAGGCTTGAAGCGGGAGCGGTTGGAGGTTTACGAGGCCGCTTTGAACGAAGTTATCATGGAGCGATTGCCGGTCGCGACATTCGCAACTGCCCCGGAGCCCATCGAATGGCCGCACCTGCTCCAGTGGTTAGCGCGTGACCAAGAGTGTCGGTTCGCAGACCTGACAGAATTCCGCCACAAGTCGAGCGAATCAGAATCGCCGGACATGGATGTTGAGGACCGGCATTTTCTTTTTCGCGCCGTGGTTGGATTGATTGACACGGTGGAGCAGGCCGAATTGGAAAGAAACAAGACGCTGGTCGCAAACAAACAACTGGCAGAGAAACGCGCTCCACTTCTACGCCATCAAGCAACCGTGACTTTCAAACGCTTACGCGAAGAGTTGTCCGATGACTATGCGAGGGTTCAGGACGGGCTTTTTCTCGCGGCTGTCCTAAAAGCCTTTGAGGATCAGGAGGTGACGGTGAATCGAGCCATCAATCTGCTGAAAGAACCTGCGTCATTAACGGAGGCCCGTAAAGCCGCCACTACCGCAGCGGCACGAGTTGAAAATAAGGTGACGGAAATCAAGGAGTTGAAAGAATCGGTCGAGGGATTGGAATTGGAGCTTCAAGTTGCGCGCGGTCACAAGCCGCAAGCCGAACTGGATGCCTTCTGGCGGCAACGAAGCGGTGGGTCGAAGCTCTGCCTTGAACCGTTGGTGCGCGCGAAGGCGCACAACTGCCCGCTGGCTGCTGGCAAAGTTGTTCCCGGCGATCAAGGGCAGGCAGCGGTGAAGGTCGAACGCAAGGCCGAGGACATCGAAAGAATCATCGTCGCTCAAAAGAATCAACTCGCGGAGTTGGAGAAAACCAAGGGCACATTTGAAACCGTTGTACAACAGGCACAGACAGCGCTCGGAACTGCCCAAATGAGTTTCAACAGCGACCGTGACAAATTAGTCGAACAGCGACTCAAGGTGCAGGCCGTCATTCGCCGCGCCGGAGAGGCGAAACTCGATGGTGAAGAAGCCGACAAGCTGGAGAAGTCAGTGGTAGATTTGGACAAGGACATCCGTCAGTCACGCGAGCTACAGGCGGCGGCCCGTGAGAAACAAAAGAAGGCCCTGAGCGAGTTTTCAGAGACGTTCGACCGCGTCGGAAAGGCCATCCTCGGTTTGGAAGTGAGTGCCTCCATCCATTTCGATGGCCGGCAAGTCGAAACCAAAATGAGCGAGCGCGGCGACCTGACCAGCGCCGCCATTGAGACATTGAAAATCCTCACCTTTGATCTGGCGGCCTTGATTAGCTCCGTCGAAGGACGGGGTTTCCACCCGCGCTTCCTCGTCCATGACGGCCCACGCGAAGCGGACATGGCGGCTGATCTATACCAGAAACTTTTCCTGCTCGCGCATGAGTTGGAGTTGGCGTTTGGCACCGGCACGCCGAGCTTTCAATACATCGTCACCACCACCGAACCACCGCCGGCAGATTTGCAAGAGCCCCCCTCTCGGCTCGATCCAATTTTGGACGCATCAACCAAGGGTGGACGGCTGTTCAAGGAGGATTTGTGAATCAATTTGTTATCTCGACATATACGACGCCCTCGCCGAGACAATGAAGACGGGCACGCCTTACGGAACCCGGCTCAACCCGCCGCCGGCGGACCCGCGCTGCTGTCATCCCGAAAGAACGAAAGCTCCCGCATGAATACTGCCAAGCTGATGATAGAACTGTTCCGCAAGTCCAAAGCCCTTAAAAAGCTGGAAGCAGCAATTGGTGTTGAAGGAATGGCATTTTTGTGCCATGCCATCGCCGCGTTGGCTCGACTGCTCCCTCACACGAAAACAACTACGTGGTCCGTGAAGCAGTCATCTAATCCCACAAGAGTGAAGTGGGCGGATAACAACCGCCGGGCTATTATTCTCCGTGTCCTGATTCCTGGATCGACTAGCAAATTCTGCTTGGAGGCCACTCTCACGAGAATGACAGCGACAGGAGGTGTGGGGCAGATCGAGCGAACCTTGGACCCTCGCGAGTTCGACCTCTGCCTGCAAGTCGCCAACCGAGTTTCAACGATTCTTCGCACGGAGCACCAAACAGGGTCGCTGGATTCTTTGCGCGCAATCCGAAGCCTGTTTGATGAACAAGTCGTAGCGGCACATCTCCAAAAGCATCACCAGATCGCTCTCGATATGGGAATGGTGTTCAAAGAAATGCGGCATCTGGCCGAGCAGAGCTATGAAAACAAGGTTCTTCCGGGATTTCCGGGGTCTATTTTATTGGCTGGAAACGAGGTCAGTGTGCCGAGGGCCTCGCAAACATTGGCCGGAGTGAGTTTCGCCCGTT
>JAYTXL010000380.1:0-5192 GCA_043742955.1 Verrucomicrobiota bacterium
GATGTCCACGATCTCGGGGAAGTTCATCTTGAAGATGGGCAGGAAGAGTTTCACGGACGCGCCGCCGATGTAGAAGTCTTCCATCGGCGGGATGCCGACAATGGTGGCCTGCCTTGCCGTAGCCTTGGCGCAGGCAGGCGTTTGGGCAGAACGGTTTTCAACTCGGGCAAAATGTTTTCAAGGCTCGGTCAACTTGGTGAAACAAATTGCCCGCCCGCAAAGCGCCGCAACCGAACTTAGATTGCCTTCAACTTCTCGCCAAGGTTGTGTTTGAGATTCCACTTCTTCGTCGTGTCGAGGGCGAGTTCGAGGCAGATGAAGAATTGGTCTTTGTGGGTCTTGAAATGATCCACGGTTTCCGGTTCAAGCTTGGCGTCCAGACAGACCAGTGATTCCTTGTGGGCGTCTTTGGCGAGGAGGACTTCGTTCTTTTTGAAGTCGGGCTGGGGTGTGAGGGTGTAATCCAGCATGAAGCCGTTTTTGAGCAGCACTTCGTCCAGCACCTTGTCCTTCTCGAACTGGAAATGGAACGTGGCTTCTTTGTCGCGGATGTATTGCTTGAGCAACTCGATGTTCTCCGGCTCGGTCTTGGCCGGGTCGGGCGCGAACTCCACGCGCGGGAAGGCGGACTTGGCGAGTGTGAATACTTTGAAGCCGAGCGAATCGGCGAACTGGCGTTGCGGGTCGTTGGCCAATAGTCCCTCCGCCTCGGTTTTGAATTTCTGAACAACGCGTTTGGCGCGCTCAATTGTGATGTCGCTGATCTTCTTGAAACCGGCCTTGAACGCCGGGCTGTCGGCGGCGGTGAGTTCCGGCAACTGGACGAGGATGAACTGGCGGTTGCCGCCGTCGGCCTTGTTCAACTCCATCACCGCCTGCGCCGTCGTGCCGCTGCCACCGAAGAAATCAAAAACCAAATCGCCAGAGTTTTGATTCGTGGCGAGGTGGAACATCCGCATCAATAGCTTGGTCGGTTTTGGTGTTTCAAATGGCAACGCTTCAGGAAACAAATCCTTCAATTCCTTTTTTGCAGTGTCGTTATGTCCGGCATCTTCGTGCGGCCACCAACTTGTGGGAGTCACACCCTGCTTTACTTCGGAAATAAACAGTTTCTTTGACGGTTTGCTCGAACCATCGCTTCCGAACCACAAACGATTGTCGGCCATCAACGCAGGCAATTCCTCTTTGTTAAAAACCCAACTGCGGCCTTGCGCGGGCCACACCTCTCGACCGGATGGGGTGGTGATTGCGAAGAACGCATAGTCACGATGCTCGGCACGGGTTGCGTCAACGGCCTTCCAAGATCCGCGCGGGTCGTTGTCAGGATTTTCGTAGGCATCATCTTGTTTTGACGTGCGAGGCAGCAGATTAACCAATGCAAGCTCGCTGCGGCCATAGACCAAGATGTGATCATGCATCGCATCAATGCCCTTCTTGTCGTTCGCCGGACTATAAGTCTTTTGCCAGACAACATTGGCGACAAGGTTTTCTTCTCCAAAAATTTCATCAAGCAACCGACGCAGGTTTGTGACTTCTGTATCGTCAATGCTTACAAAAATGAAGCCCTCCGGCTTGAGCAAATACCGCGCGACCAGCAATCGGCTGTGCATCATGGAAAGCCAGTTGGAATGAAAGCGTCCGTCGCTCTCGGTGTTGGTGTCCACCTTCACGCCGCCTTCGGTCACACCGGTCTGTTCCCAATATGGTTTCTGGCCTTCGGCAAAGTTGTCGGAATAAACAAAGTCTTTGCCGGTGTTGTAAGGCGGGTCAATGTAGATGCACTTCACTTGCCCACGATAGGCGCTGGTGAGAAGCTTGAGCACTTCCAGATTTTCGCCTTCGATAATCATGTTACCGCCCGCCTTGTCGGGATTCACCGAGCGGTCTTTGTCATAAACCAACGCGGCGCGGCTGGGCGTAAAGGCTTCGCGCTTGGATTTGGTTTTGCCATACCAGCGGAAGTCGTAGCGCTCGGTCTCGCTCACGAGCGCGGGGTCAACCACCTTCTTCAATTCGTCCACGTTCAACTTGCCATCGTTGGAAAACAGATCGGGGAAAAGTTTCTTGAGCGCGGCCAACCGTTCCGCGTTGAGGTCGGGTGAGGAAACGGCGGCGAGGGGTGAGGATTCAGGCGGGTTCATGCGGAAATCATTTCTTCGGAGCTTTGAGGGCCTTGCGGGCTTTGGATTCAAGCTGCTTGATGCTGGGCGCGGGGGATAAATCCTCCGGCATCGTGCCGCCGAGTTCCTTGATGGTCTGGCGGACTTTTGCGCCGACTTCGTGATGAGCGCGGTTGGCCTTATCCTTGCCGATGATGCGCTCGCGACGGAGTTTTTCCTCGGCTTGCGTGGCGCGGAAAAGATTGGCGGCGAGTTCGGTGCTGCCCATGTGATCGAGGATTTGCTGGCCTTTCTTCAATCCCTTGCGGGCATGAATGTCCGAGGCGACGAGTCCGCCGTAAAGCCCGGCATAGCCGTGGTTCTGGAAAATGGCGTAATCCTTCGGCGCGATGACGCCCGCGTCCTTGGCAGCGTCGGCGAGCCGGGTGTTATGGGTTCTCAACTCCGAGCGGATGGTGAGGCGGCGCTGCTCCTCGAGCTCCTGGTCGTTCAGTTCCTGCCGCCGGGTCTGAACCGCGAAATAAGTCTGGCCGAGCGCGACGATTTCCTTGGCGGGGTCGGCGTTCTGGATGACGAGGTAGCAGGCGTAGCGGGACATCATCACGGTCGGAATGGAGCGTTGCGCTCCGCTGCCAATCACGACCATTTCGTCGATTCCGACGAAATGGTCTTCCACCCGCTGGCCGCTGTTGAAACAGGCGGTGCGGGCTTTCTCAATGACCGCGAGAAAGTGGCGGTAATTTACATAGCCGAGCACGCGGGCGAAGTCGCGGCTGGACCAGAATTCGTTGCCGGCGGGATTGACGCGGCGAATCTGCTCGAAGGGGGAGATTTCGTTGCTCATAGGGTGAGTTTGTTTTTGAAATCTTCGCGGTAATCTTTGACTGGCGCAACGTAGGGAACGTAGGACAGCTTGGCCTCGATGCCGAGTGCTTCAAAGTGCTTGAGGGCGCATTTGATTTTCATGCGCTCCGTTTCGGTAAGCGCCTTCGCATCGTCCAGGTTGTTGGTGCTTTTCACTTCGATGACGAAATAGTATTCCGCTTCCGCCTTGGTCGTAAGATTTTTCCGCTTCAACACCAGCCCGAAGTCGGGGCGATAGAACAGGCCGACGGGCGTGGGGATTTCGTAGCAGTCCGGCAGCTTGAGAAAACAAATGACTTCGTTGTCATTCTCCGCGCCCTGGGTGAACGAACGCTCCGGCGCGCTCTGGAACGCCACGCCGTCATAAACGCCGCGCTGCGGTGTCGGTTCAATCGGGAAATACGTTTCGATGACCGGCAGCAGCGCGGTGAGCGGCAGGCTTTCGCCAGTCGGATGATAACTCAAGGAGCGCATCATCTCGTCCAGTTCAATGGTGCGGATGGTGGCATTGGCCTGCGCGAGAAACTTGGGCGGATTCTTGGCGATGGCGCTTAAGTTATCTAGCCCGGCGACAATCTTGGCGGCGGTGGGATATGACAAGGCGGTGTTCTCGCTGATTTCCTCAATGAGATCGAGTGGTGTGAAGCTGGCGCGGAGTTTTTCGGTTTCGCGGCCAAGCTCATCGCTGGCAATGCCGGTGAGCGCGATGCTCCTGATGCGCGTCAGCACAATTTCCGCCTCGTAATCGCCAACGACCAGTTTGTTCAGAGCTTCGACCGCGCGTCTGACGATCTCATCCTCACGAAAGGCGACGGTGTAATCCGTCTTGCGCGCGAGTTTTTCCCAGAAGGCGAGGAACGATTTGCTTTCGGAAAGTTTAGTGCGGTTGATTTTGTTTTTCGCGTCGCGGCCTTTGTGTTTCTTGCGGAGCTGGCTGCCAGCGGCGGCATCGCCATAGACTTCCTTGATCTGCTCCTGATATTGCGTGGCGAAAGTTTCGTAGGTTTCGTTCGGGATGACGGTGAGGAGATTGATTTCGTCGCCTTCCTTCGTGCCTTCGGCCTCGTAGATGCGCTGACCAATCTGGTTGCGGCAGATGCGCAAGCCGCGTCCCAGTTCCTGCCGCTTCTTGATGTCGCTGTAAGACTGGTTGAGCGTGGCGATGTTGAAGATGTTCGGATTGTCCCAGCCGACGCCGAGCGCGGAATGGGAGAAGATGAATTCAATCGGGTCTTCAAACGAGAGAAGCTGATCCTTCTCGCGGAGGATGCGGTCGAAAATCTCCTTGTTCTTGAGCATGGAGTTTTCGCTGTCCG
This sequence comes from Verrucomicrobiota bacterium, assembly GCA_043742955.1. GTDB lineage: Bacteria > Verrucomicrobiota > Verrucomicrobiia > Limisphaerales > JAYTXL01 > JAYTXL01. The sequence goes on from JAYTXL010000380.1 coordinate 4,301, forward strand.
TGTATTCGTCGCCGCCGGTCTTCGCAAAATAGTAACCCTGCACGGCATCAATCTGACCGGGCGTCGGGTCTGCGCCGTGAAACTCGCGGTAAATGACGGCGTATTCCTCACGGAAAAGCTTTTTGATGACGCCGTCGTCCTTCACGTAGCTGTCCACGCGATCAATGAAAATGAGCGAGAGGCATTTGATGCCTTTGGGCGTGAGAACTTTCTTTTTCTCGAAATGGCGGCGGATGAGCCATTGCAACTGTTGGCGGAACAGGCCGGTAAAATCGGCGGCGCGCTCCGACTGGATGAGTTCGATGCCGTTGGTGAACTTCAAATGGAATTTGTGGTCGTGCAGGCTTTTCCAGATTCGCTCAATGGTGTAATCGCGGTAGGAAATATTGCCGGACTTGTCGGCGAGATTGTCGCCGGGATGCAGCCAGTTCGTTTCCTTCCACTTGAAGCCATCGCCGTTCTTGCGCCAGACGTTGAGTTTTGCTTTCGGGTTTGCGCCGCCATTGAGTTGGATGTTGACAAGTTCGATCTTGAACGTGGCTTCGTCGTTCTTCTCAGCGACGGAGAGAACTTCAATTTTCTTCACCATGCCATTCTGGTAGGCGTCGAATGGCGTGAGGCGAAAAAGAAGATTTTTGACAACCTTGTGCGTGGCCGAGTAACGGAGTTTGGCGAGCGGGTTCAACGTGGCGAGGCGCGCCACCGCCGCCTCGGTGTCCATGCCTTCCTGCGGTTCGTCCATGACGATGACGGGCTGGCATTTGCCGAGGGCTTCCAAATACGTCATGCCGAGAAAAGAATCATCACGATTCTTCTGATTGATGATGCGGTCTTCGGCAGTGATGGATTGGATCGTCATCACCATGATTTGCGGCTGGGTGTCCTCGATGAA
>JAYTXL010000381.1:0-47119 GCA_043742955.1 Verrucomicrobiota bacterium
CGCAATGTCCTACTGCTCGCCTTTGCGCTCTGTGCCGCCAATGCCGGCGGCATCGCCTTTGGTTTCTGGCTGCCCACCACCATCAAAAATGCCTCCAACGCCTCCAACGCCGCCGCCAGTGCCTGGTCGGCCCTTCCCTATCTCGCCAGTCTGATCGTGGTATTTCTCGCCGGCCGCTCCTCGGACCGCACCGGCCAGCGGAAGCTGCACACGACGCTGGGCCAGCTATTGACCGGCGTTTTCCTCGTCATCAGCACCATCCCCGGCCAGTCCTTTCCCGCCATCATGTTCTGGTTGTGCCTGACCGCCGCCGCCGCCTACTCGTGGCCCGCGTCTTTCTGGGTGTTGCCCACCCTCACCCTCACCGACTCCGCCGCCGCCGCTTCGATCGGCCTGATCAATTCGATCGGAAACCTCGGTGGTTTCATTGGTCCATTTCTATTTGGCTGGCTGCGGGACATGGAGTTGTCCCACACGAAATGCCTGCTTTTTCTGGCGTCCTGTTACGTGCTGGCGGCGGGCTTGACCTGGGCCATTCAAGTCCCGGATGAAACCGGAAAACCGATAAAAGTTGGCGACTAAAGCACCTGCCAAAATGAATCTCCCGATCGAACCAGCTTGGACGTTCCATTGGCCCTTCCCCCTCACCCCATCCCGCTCCCGCCGGGAGAGGGGGCTACCGTTCCCGCTGCTGGCACGATCACGGCGGCTGGATTCGCGAAGGGCATGTGCAAGTCCCCGGCGACGTGGCCGCTGTTCCTTCTCCCGGGGGGAGAAGGCCAGGATGAGGGGGAACACGTCAATGCCTGCCGGAACCGGCCGAAGCGGGAATAATTTATGGCAAGGAGTCTAATGAGCCGACACTGCGCACGGAGCCACCATTTTTTCAAAAAGGAAACCAAACATGCTCACCCCTGAAACACGCCGGCGGGATTTCCCCGCCCTGGAAACCATGACCTATCTCAACAGTGCGGCGGAAAGCATTCCGCCGCTCTGTGTTGGCGAAGCCCTGCAAGCCTACTGGCAGGACAAATTGCGCGGCATGAAAGGGCGCGAGCCGCATTTCGCCGTCGTGGAACAGTGCCGCGAAATCGCCGCCCAAATGATCCAGCTCCAGCCAGCTGAAGTTGCCTTCTGCTCGTGCAGTGCGGAGGCTTACAACCTGCTGGCTTCGGCGCTTAATTTGCAGGCCGAAGACGAAGTGGTCATCAGCGATTTGGATTTTCCTTCCGGCGCAACTCCCTGGCTCGCCTCCCTCACCCCCCCGCACGTAAAGGTTTGGAAAGCGCGCGGCGGTGCCTTGGAAACCGCAGACCTGATTCCACTGCTGAATGAGCGCACGCGCCTCGTTCAGGTTTCGCTCGTGAGCTTCTACAATGGCTTCCGCCTCGACTGGCACCCATTCCATGACGCCGTGCGCCGCCGTGCGCCCCGCGCCCTCATCTCCGTCGATGTCACGCAGGCCCTCGGGCGGGTCGTGCTGGATTGTCCCGACGCCGATTGTGTGATCTCCAGCACTCACAAGTGGGTGCTCGGCCTCCACGGTGGCTGCATCGTCGGTGTGCCGCAAGCACACGCCGAGCAGCTCACCACCCGCGCCGGCGGCTGGTTCCATCTTACCAACGCCTTCGACGCAAATCGTTTTGAGCGCGTGACCCCCAAACACGGCGCCGCCAGCTGGGCGGTCGGCATGCCCAACTTCGCCGCCATTTACGCGCTGAATGCCTCCCTGCGTTATGTCGCCGCCGTTGGCGTGGAGACGATCGCCCGCCACGCGGATCCACTCACCCAGACGCTGCATGCCGGATTGATCGAATTAGGATTGAAACCAATGGCCCCTCGACGAACTCCGGCTGACTCCGGCATTATTGCCTTCCAACATCCGCAGACCGCCGCCCTCCACGCCGCGCTGGATCGGGAAAATATTCACGTGATGCACCACGCCGGCCGCATTCGCATGGCCGTTCACGCTTATAACACCTCGCCGGACATTGCGTTTTTCCTCGCCACACTCCGAAACGCCCTGGCCAGGCTCTAAGCTGGTTTTGGGGAACCCCGACCGCGCGAGGTGGAACTAGCGGCGGGCATCCTGCCTGCCGTGGAGCCGGGCTTCCAGCCCCGCGGATTGAACCTCGCCAACCCAAGACCCCGTGGACATTTTCCAGCCGCAATTGCTTTTCACCGTGTAGTCTGGGCGGCAAGGATGCCGTCCTCCATGTCAGGCAGGAGGCGCGCCGCTCTGAGGTTTCCAACCAGCTCTCAGGCGAAGAACACCTTCTCCGCCGTCTTGCGCAGGATCCATTCCTTGTCGCTGACCGAAAGGAAATCCAACTTGTCACGAATGAGTTCGACGGAACCGCTATAAGTGTGGCGTTTCTGGATTTGATACGGGCAATCCGTTGCCCACATCAATCGCTCAGCCCCATAAGCGTCGCGCAGCCGGCGAATCATGGATCCGAGGTCAAGATACGGCGCTTTCTTCCGTCCAAACGCATAAAATGCCGAGGCTTTGACGTGCGTGCGCTCAAATTTTGCCAGCCGGCCAAGCTGCTCCACATCCGTGTCGCGGATAACGCCATCTCCCCCGATGCGCGCGAAGTGGTCGATCACCACCGGTGTTTTTGGAAACTTTTTGCACATGCGTTCCAGCGCGGGCAGGGCCTCCGGGCCGATGAGCGCACACATCGCCAGGTTTTCCTCTTCCCCGCACTTCCACATTGCCGCCATACCCGGCGAACCCAGCCACGCTTCCACCTTTTGTTTGCCTGGATTGATCCGAAACCCACGCACACCTTGCTTGGCCAGCTTGCGCATCGTTTCCTCCGGTTTGGCGGCGTGCTCGTCGATCACCGCGACACCGGCAAATTTGCCCGGAAAACGCTTCATCGCATCCAGCATGTACGAATTATCGAAGCCATAAAAACTCATCTGGATCAACACCACGCGATCCACGCCGCATGGCCGGGCTAGTGCCCACAACTCCTCCGGGGTGAAACTCGGCGGCTGCATGTCGTCCACCTTGTAGGGCGCCGCGAGGGAAAAGTGCTCAATGTCGGGCGTCCACACGTGGACATGCGCGTCGATGAGGCCGGTCAGAGGCGGGTTAGCCGCGGCCGGTTTGTCCTTGTCCTTGTCCTGCGCGAGCAACTGGCTGAACGAGGTCGAGGCGGCCAGACCGCCCGCGCCCACCGCGCCTGTCCGCAGCCAAGCACGACGGGAAATGGGACGGGAGAGCGACAAAGCAGGCGCGGAATTATGTTTCATATCGAGTGGTTTGTAGCGATGTAACCATCCGAATGGGTCCCGTGTCAACGCGGCGGAACAAAAGGTGCGGGACGTTGACCGCGCTCGTCCTTTTCCCGAGCTTCGGTGCAGGGCGACAAAGGCGGCGGCCAAAGTGATCGGAGGGACGAGTGCCACGATTCCCCAATCTGAAAACGCCTCGGACAATTCAGCCTGAGCGGTTCAGCCCCGACATTTTTCAGCACCTGACCCTGACGTCGAGGCGAGGGAGAATCGTTCGCCGCTATTTTGAAATATCGAGCGACTGGATTGGCTGGACCGTCAGTCGCAAACCAGCGACGAACTACGGCCATTCATTCTTCTTGGGGGAAGGTAAGGATGAGGGCGAGCCAAAACACTGATAATGAGTTTTCTGCCGGCTTGGAAATTAGATTGAGAAAAGATCGCCCTCACCCCGGCCCTCTCCCCCAAGGAGAGGGAGAAATGTTCGCTGCTGCTTTGAACTGTTGCGTGGCTGGATTTGACACGCGGTCATTCACGACACCCAGGACGGACTCTGAATGTCCCTTCTCCTTGGGGGAGAAGGTAAGGATGAGGGCGATCGTTCCGCTAACTTTTCCCACACGCGTCCGGCGAATCAACGCGTTCGGATGTTCAAGGGGCGGCGAATGGTTCCCCTGTCCCGGGGGCTGAGTTATTCAAACCGCAGCATGAAATTCCGGTAAAACTCGTAGGCCTTCATCACCTGCCCGCAATCCACATATTCCACCGCTGCATGCGCCTGATCAATGCTGCCCGGCCCGAATACAATGCTCGGAATTCCGTTGCTCGATAGTTTGCTCGCATCGCTTCCGAAGGGCACGCCTGCCAATTTCGCGTCCAGCCCCATCTCCCCGAGGATACGCGACGCCAATTGCGCGGGCGCGGACTCCGGAGCCGTTGCCAACGGCACGTCCGCCAGCATCGGATCTTCCATCACCGCATCCAGCGTGGGATGCTTTTGCTTCAGGTCCACCAGCAGCCGTCCGTAATGTTCCAGGATCTGGGCTTTGGTTTCCCCTGGAATCAGACGCCGATCGATCTCAATCACGCAACCGTCCGGCACAAAATTTACCTGCGCGCCCCCGTGGATCACGCCCACATTCACGGTGGCTGAACCCAGCAATGGGTGGGCGGTTTGCGCCAGCCGCTCGCCATCGGCCTCAATTGCCAGGACGATGCGCGCCATGTGCGAAATCGCGTTCACCCCCAGGTGCGGCTTGGAACTGTGCGCACTCTTGCCACGCACGAGAATGCGCCAGCGCACCACGCCCTTGCCCGCGATCACCGCGCGCAAATCCGTCGGCTCCGCCACCACTCCGCCGGCCGCCATGAGTCCCTCGCATAACTTCACGACCCCCCGATACGAATATTCCTCGTCCGCCGCCGCCACCACCCACACCTCGCACGGTGGCGTGATGCCCTCCTGTTTCAAAGACGCCAGTGCGTGCATCATTCCCGCCAGCCCCGCCTTGGTGTCGCACGATCCGCGACCGTACAGCCGGCCGTCTGCAAGGCGCGGCTCGAACGGCGGAATGGTCATCCTACCCACCGACGCGGTGTCCGTGTGTGCCTCGAAAATAATCCGCCGATTCGCAGCGCGTCCCGGCAATTTCGCGATCAGATTAGGGCGTCCTGGGAAAACCTCCTGCTCCCACGTCTCGATGCCGCGCGTCTGGAAAAACTTTTCAACGTAACGTGCGATTTCCGCTTCGGGGACGCCCCCGTCATAGGCCGGATTGACGCTGTTAATGCCAACCAGATCGGCCAGCGTTTGGATGACGGGAGGTTGTCCAATCAGATTCGTGTTCATTCGTGTCGATTCGTGGTTGAAAAGAATTCAATCGAGCAACCGTTCCCCGCGCGTGTATTTCGCCACGGCATCGCGGTCCAGTTTCAACCCGAGACCCGGCGCGCTGGGGATGGGCAACATGCCCTCGGCATCCAAGTGCCAGCCACCCGCCGTGATCTCGTCGATGAACGGCGAGCCAGTGAGATACTCCACCAGATCGGTGTCGGGAAACGCGGAGGCCAGTTGCAGATCCGCCGCCAATCCCACGGTGGTGTTCCAACCGTGCGGGATAAAACGCACGCCGTTTTCCTTCGCCATCCAGGCGATGCGCCGCTCTTCGCTGATGCCGCCGACTTTGGTAACGTCCGGCTGCACGATGTCAAAGGCACGCGCCTGCAACCACGGTTGAAACGCCTGGCGCCGCGTCAGCACCTCGCCACCCGCGATCGGCAACGGCGCGTGCTCCCGCAATTTCACGTAATCCTCCAGCGCATCGGGCGAAAGCGCCTCCTCAAACCAATGGACGTCGTAATCCGCCAGCATCTGGGCGGTCCGCAGCGCCCACTTGTAACCTGGCGCCCAGTAAGCGTCGCTCCCGCCGGCATCCACCATCAGCAGTGAATCCGGCCCGACGGCTTCGCGCGCCGCACGCACGATCGCCTCATCCACGGCGTGGCTCTGGCGGCCAAACGGCCCCCAGCCGATTTTAAACGCCCGAAAATTCTGCGCCTTGATGCGCAGCAAATGATCCCGCAACCGCTCCGGTTCATCCATCAACAGAGATGCGTAGGGACGCACCCGTTCGCGATAACGTCCACCGAGCAGACGCCCGACCGGTTGTCCCGTGGCTTGCCCCAGCAAATCCCAAAGCGCGATGTCGATGCCGCTGATGGCATGGGTGATGGCGCCACCGCGACCGAGCCAGAACGTGTTTTGATGGAGTTTCTCGCTGACCCGTTCGGGTTCGAGTGCATTCTCACCGCGGTAGAGCGGCTCGAGCACGCCGAGCGCGGCGCGCACCAACTGATCGCTGGTGAACACGCTACCGAGTCCCACCAACCCATCATCCGTGTGGACGGCGATCAGGGTGTGGACACAATCATCGGGACGCAGTTCATTGCTCCAGCCGCCTTCAGGCGTGGCACCACGCAATCCGGCACAAAGTATTTCGCGAATTTTCATGTTTAATGTCGAGCAGCGTAGCCGTCCTCCCGCGCAAAGCCAAAGCGAAATTGTCGGCAGGAGACAGAGCGAAGTGAAGTGTCTCTGGTCTCGCCGATTTCTGAAATTAGGGTGCGCTTGCAGCGGGCGCCTCGATTGACCCGCCGGCCCGGTTTGGTAGGATGCTCGCCGTGAAACTTCGATTCGGCATTATTACCCCGACTTTTCAGCGTTATCGTTTTTTGCCGAAAGTGTTCCGCCAAGTCCAGGCACAAACCTATCCGCACTGGACCTTTATGCTCGTCAATGATGGCCCGGACCCGCAGACCCGCCGGATTTTCGAGCGTTATGGCGCCGGCGATGCCGGAATGCAATACCTTGAAACGCCGGCCACCACGCGCGACTGGGGCAGCCAACCCCGCGCTGCCGGCGTGCAACTGCTCACCCAACTTCCGCAACCGCTGGATTACCTGCTGTTCTGGGATGATGACAACGCCTTTTACCCGGAGGCACTGCGCACCGTTGCGCTCGAGTTACAACGGCTCGACTGGCCGGATCTGTTGCTCATCCCCATGGCCTTGGAGCGTTCCCAGACGCCCCGGCCAAGTTTGGACCCCCACCGAGCCCAGATCAGCGAGGTGGATACCGGCAGTTTCGTCGTGCGTCCGCACCTCGCCCGCGACGCCTACCGCACCTGCCTCACCCAAGGACGTGGCCGCGGACAGGACTTCCGCTTCTATGATGCCATTCGCTCGGCTGACCGAAGCCGCATCGTCGTGTCGACCGCACCGCCGATTGGACGCCATGATGGCTTGCGATTTTTTGCCACGCTCCGGTGGCGAATGGGAATTCCGCGCGTGGGAATTTCGGAGCAGGGCTGGTACCGGCCAGTCCGACGCTGGCTGCGGGGTTGAGGGCCTGCTCCGGCGCGTGAAAATCCATGGCCTCCATGGCGCGATTGGTATATATCATCCTGAGGACAGGCGCACTTCGAAGGCGCGCTGGCTGAATATTAAAGGGCCGGTCCGCGTCTCCTTGTCACATTTTAGATGAACGAAATAATTAATCTCCCGGGGCACCCAGGTTGCCAGCCCCGACTGTCCCGGTTCAGCGCGCTCGCCGGCTTGCTGATTCTCGTTTCCCCGGTCACGACCCGGATGGCGGACGCCGCCTCCGGCTCCTCGAATGCCGACTTCCAAAAGAATGCGGCCGCCTTCCTGGAAAAGCATTGCGTTGAGTGCCACGGGGGCAAGGCGACCAAGGCGGACCTCAATCTCAAGAAGTTGGAGCGCGCCGACGACGCCATCCTCAAGAATCGCAAGGTCTGGCTCAACGTCGTCAATCAGGTCACCTCCGGCGAGATGCCCCCCAAGAAGCAACCCCGTCCCGCCGCCGCCGAGATCGAGAAGTTTGCCCAGTCCGTCGAGTCGGCCTTCGGGCGCGCCGAGGCCAAAATGAAACCCGACCCCGGCCGCGTCACCGTGCGGCGGCTTAATCGCACCGAATACAACAACACCATTCGCGATTTGGTGAATGTGGATTTTAATCCGGCCGAGGATTTTCCAGCCGACGATATCGGGCACGGCTTCGACAATATCGGCGACGTGCTGACCCTTTCACCGGTATTGATGGAGCGCTATCTCTCCGCCGCCGAAAGCATTGCCGCCCGCTCCATCGTATTTGAAGCCGCCCAACCGCCCAACCGGACCACCACCTCCAACTTTCTCGAACCGGCTGGCCATGAGTTTGGCAACACGCTGAGACCGGCCGAAAAGGGCTACTTGAGCACGCGCACAAAAACCACGCTCGACGGCGAGTATTTATTCCGTGTCCGCGCCGGTGCCACCAACGCGCCCGGGGGGGAGGCGGTCCGGATGGCGATTTTAATGGATGGGAAAGAACTGCGAACAGTCACCGTCACGAACACACCGCAGAAGTGGGAGCAAACTGAGGTGAAGCTCAATCTTCCGGCGGGTGAGCACGTGCTCAGCATCAAATATCTGAACCCGGCCCAATCCGGCGAACCGGGCCGGATGCTGTTTGTGGAGCAATTCCAGCTGATCGGACCGACCGACACGCGACCCGTCTTTCAGCAGCAGATCTCGGCGAAGTTCGGGTCGAAGCCGAAACCGGCCCAGACCCGTGAATTGGTGACCTGGTTCGTCACCCATGCCTTCCGGCGCCCCCCCACCCCGCTGGAGATCGACCGTTACATCAAGGTCGTTGAGGCGGGCGAAGCCGGCGGTGGGAAGTGGGAGGCGGGGGTGCAACTCCTGCTTAAGACCGTCCTCTGCTCCCCCAAGTTTCTTTTTCGCATTGAGCTGGACGACCAACCCCGGACGAAGCAATCCCATCCGCTCGATGAATATCAACTCGCCGCACGCCTGAGTTATTTTTTGTGGAGCACCATGCCGGACGACGAGTTGTTGACCCTCGCTGAAAAGAGACAGCTGACCGCCAATTTGGACCCGCAGGTAAGACGGATGTTGAAGGACCCGAAAGCCGACGCGCTGGTGCAGAATTTCGCGCTGCAATGGCTGCAATTAAAACGGCTGCAAACCTTCGCGCCGGATCACCAGCTCTTTCCCCAGTTTGATGATCATCTGCGGCGCGCGATGCTCCGCGAGACCGAACTTTTTTTCGGTGAAATCATGCGTGAAGACCGCAGTGTGCTGGACCTGATTGACGGCAATTTCACCTATTTGAACGAGTCGCTGGCAAGGCTTTACGGCATTGCCGATACGGTGGGTAACCGGCTTTACGAGAAAAAAACCCAGGCGGGGGGCCAGCCGATTCCGCGGAACGAATTTGTCCGCGTGTCGCTGCCCATGAAGGAACGCGGCGGATTGCTCACGCAGGCCAGCGTGCTCACGGTCACCTCCAATCCCACGCGCACCTCGCCGGTCAAACGTGGAAAATGGGTGCTCGAACAGCTGCTCGGAACCCCGCCCCCGCCCCCGCCCCCCAACGTCCCCGAGCTCGACGCCCAAAAGAAACTCGCGGGCACGCTGCGCCAGCGGATGGAGCAACACCGCGCCAACCCGAGCTGCGCCAGCTGCCACGCCCAGATGGATGCCATGGGCTTTGCCATGGAAAACTTCAACGCCATTGGCGCCTGGCGCGCGAAGGATGGGAACGATTTGATCGACGCCTCGGGCTCCCTGCCGGATGGCAAATCCTTCAAAGGGGCCGGCGAATTAAAGGGAGTTTTGAAGGAGAAACAGGAGCTATTTGTCCACAACTTCGCCGAAAAAATGCTCACCTACTCGCTGGGCCGTGGCTTGGAATACTACGACAACCGTGCCATTCGCCAAATCAGCGCTGATCTTGCGAAGCACGATTACAAATTTTCCGTGCTGATTGCCAACATCGCCAAGAGCGACCCCTTCCGCCTGCGGCGGGGCAAGGAGCTCAATGACCAGGCGGCGGTGAAATGATGATTACAGTTGAAGATTTCCCCTTGGCTACCGTCCAATAATGCGCCAGATTGGCCCCATAGAATTATGAGCAAACTCCTTCTCTCACGTCGCACCGCCCTGAAAGGTTTGGGGGCCACCCTCGCCCTCCCCTGGCTGGAGGCCATGGGCCCGCTCACCTCCTGGGCCGGCGGCAACACTCCCGCCGGCAAAGCGGCCCCAAACCGCATGGCGTTCCTGTATGTCCCGAACGGCAAAAACATGGTGGACTGGACGCCGAAGACCGAGGGTGAATTGACGGATTTGCCCGCCATTCTCCAGCCATTGGCTGATTATCGGCGCGATTTTTCCATCCTGACCGGTCTGACGGTCGACAAAGCCCGGGCGAACGGGGACGGCGGCGGCGACCATGCCCGGGCGCTCTCCGCGTTTCTGACTGGTGCCCAACCCCGCAAGACCGATGGCACCGACATCCGGGCCGGCGTCTCCGTGGACCAAGTGGCCGCTTCGCGCATTGGGGACCAGACCCGGCTGGCTTCGCTGGAAATTGGCACCGAGGCTGGTTCGATGGCGGGCAATTGCGACTCCGGTTATTCCTGTGTCTATTCCTCGACCATGGCCTGGCGCTCCGCCACCCAGCCACTACCCAAGGAAGTCAAACCCAAGCTGGTTTTCGACCGTTTATTCAATGCCGGCAGCCAGCAGGACCGGGCGCGACGCGACGCGCAGCGCAAAAGCGTCCTGGACCTGGTGCGGGAGGACTTCCGCGAGCTGAACGGAAAACTGGGGGCGCACGATCAACGCAAGCTGGATGAATATTTCACGGCCATCCGGGAAATCGAGGTGCGTATTGAACGCGCCGGCAAGTTTCCCGAGCCGAAAGCGCCCGAGGGTTTCACCGTGGCGGAACAAATTCCCCCGACCTATCAGGAACACATTCGACTCATGGCCGACCTGATGGTGCTGGCGTTCCAAACCGATACCACCCGCGTTTGTACGTTTGTCCTCGCCAACGAAGGCAGCAACAAACCTTATCCGTTCATCAACATTTCCGAGGGCCATCACGAGCTCTCCCATCATGGCAATGACGAGGCGAAAAAAGCCAAGATCAAGGAGATCAACCGCTTTCACACGACCCAACTCGCCTACGTGCTCGGCAAACTGAAGTCGGTGAAGGAAGGCGACGGCACGTTGCTGGATCATTGCATGCTGGCTTACGGCAGCGGCAACTCCGACGGCAACGCGCACAATCACGACAACCTTCCGCTCCTCCTGGCCGGTCGCGGCTGCGGCACCATCCAGTCCGGTCGCCACCTCGTTTACCCGAAGGAAACCCCCCTCAACAACCTCTGGGTAGGCATGTTGAACCGCATGGAGATCAAGCTCCAGCAACTCGGTGACAGCACGGGTGAGTTGACCGGTTTGGCGTAAGCACCGCAATACTGTTCGAACGCTGTTGCCGATAGGGGACAGAAGGGCGATCGGTTAATCGGAATGTAAGGGTTCTTATGCCACGCCCCTTGATCATTGTGTTCTGGAGTGGCCTCTTGATAGTTTGCATTTTGTCGGTTTGGTGTGTCTGGGAGTGGTGGTTCATCATCGGCCAGCTCTCAATCCCGCGCGATTACTCCGTTCCTATTAATCTCGCTTGCTCACGCGCAGAGACCGCTCGTGTTCTCATACTGGTGATTCTTCCATTCGTCGCTTTTGCGTTCTATCGTCTGTATCCGCGACTTTCGAGTGCGCAGCGATTACTCGCCACTGCTGGCCACGCCTTGGCCAGCACAGTTCTATTGTTGTATGTCACGACGCGACTCATAGATTTGTGACGAGCGGACTCGTAAACGGAGGTCGTAACACGCCGCCTTGCGGCAGCGTAGTGACACGGGCGTCCCGCCCGTGTGTTTCTCGTGGGCGACCGCGCGGCGCTGGCGGAAACACACGGGCGGGACGCCCGTGCCACTACGGCCTCGCTGAGGCCGCACGACCGCGCGACCATTCCACCGATCATCACTGGGAGTTGGTATAAGCGCGCTGGCGCTGGTCGTTCCATTTGAGAAGTGACAGCGACGTAAGGAGACGCATTTCTTACGCTGGAAAATACAGAGCCTTCATATGTCGGCTCGAACCGTTTCGCTCATTTCCATCTGGGCCGCTGGAACAGCTTTACTTTCGGCTGGAATATCACGTCGTCATCGAGCGGGAACATTGGGCGCTGGCACTGCGTGTGCCCCAGGCTCCGCAGATTTGCGCTCGTCGAACCGGGAGCGTCCACGTCCACGTAGCGGGCCGCCCACGACTTGAACATGTGGGGTTCGCAATGCGGAGACTTGACCACCACCGCGTCAAAAAACCGCGGATCCTGGCCGTGCGCAAGAAACAGGGCCCGATCATACAGGCTCACCGGACGGCTCGTGATGACCAGCATGAAATTCGCCGCCTGCACCACGGCAGTCCGGCCCGCCTGCCATAACTCGCGCGTCGTCTCGCTGTAGAAAGCCCCGTCGGAAAGCATCCGCACGCGGCCACCGATGAGCACCGGTTTGAAGCGCTGCCGATCCAACGCGCCACCGACCATCGTGCGCACGGGATGCCCCACCCCGGCCGCAAACGCCGCCTCCACCGCGCCCGGATCCACGATGGGAATCAACGCGCTGCCCTGATAACCGGCCTCGACCAGTGCGCGCAAGATCGCGTTGCTGTCACCCGAGGCGCCGGAACTCGTCGCATCCGCCGCGTCCACGAGCACCACGGTGCCTGACGGGTTTTCCTTCGTGATCCGCGCCGCATTGGCGAGGCTCGTCAGCGGCACTTGCATTTTCTCGTGATGCTCCCAGAACAGGTTCGCCATGCGCAGTGCCTCCCGCTCCGCTCGCGCAGGATCGTTGTCCGTCACGACCAAACTGTTCGACGTCAGTGCCGGCACGTCGGTAAACGGATTGCCCCACAGCATCGCCGCCGACAGCCCACCGGGGCTCAATTCAATAGCCTTCGCCGCGTTCACCGCGTGGCGGATCGATCCGCTTTCAGTGATCAACTCATCGCCACGCACCAGCGCGGGCACGGAGACCTTCGCGGTCACCGGTCTGACCTCTCCCGCCACAATGCGCAGCAGCAACCTGGCCGCGCGTTCACCGGTGCCAAAAAAATCGACGTGCGGATAAGTATGAAAAGCGACGGCGGCATCGCAGTGCTCCAACATCTGGTCGGTCAGGATTCCGTGCAAATCCAGCGAGATCACAATCGGCACTTCTTCGCCGAGGATCTTCCTTACTTCCGCCAGCAGATAGCCTTCCGGGTCGTCCTCGCTCTGGGCGGCCATCGCCCCGTGCATGGAAAAATAGACCCCATCCGGTTCCGGAGCTGTCAGCAGGGTGGCAATCAGCCCCTCGGCGATGCGCTGAAAAGCCGCGTCCGCCAGCGTCCCGCCCGAGGTGATAAAATGGGCGCTATAAAGCGGCTCGATCTCCACGCCCGGCGTCGCTTCAAACACGCTCAGCGCGCCTCCCACCTCGCTGCGCACCCCATGGTGGTAGTTCACAATCTCCTCGTCGCGGCGAATGGTGAAGTCAGCGTAGGTGCTGGGCACCGGGTTAAAGGTGGAGACTTCCTGTTTGCATTCGAGAATTAGGATCCGTTTCATAGCAAGCGAGTTAAAGGTGCCCACTGGAATTATTCCCCGCAAGCATCCCGACTGGCAAGCCGCTACTCACGTCGCCTCCCCGCCGGAGTGCCCGCCGCCTTCCACTGCTCGTCGAAGAAGTTCGCCTGAATTATCTCCTCTGGAAGGTCCGCTGCGCCGGGCTGCCACGCCTCGGCGCCCGGCGTCACACGGATCATCGCCCAGTCGCCCAGGCGCGGAAACAGGAGGTAATTAAACGCCGCAAATTCTTTTTCGTGAAACGTATGACCGCTGTTGACGACCAGATAATGACCCTCCGCGCCGGGGAGCGGATTGGGACAGATGAACGCGGGCGCATGGTCGCGGGCGGAGCGGCGTTCCGCACCCAGTCTGACCTCGTCCCGCGTCCACACCACCGGCAGTTTGGGCAGGGCCTTGCGAATCCAGACGTTGCTGCCCGGGTCGCCAAAAAGTATTAAATTCTTTGTCCGCAAATCGTCCACGGTCACGTCGGTGTCATTTTTCACCGGCAGTTCACCGCGCAGGTAACGCGCCCACTCATAAGAAAAACGCCGCAGATTCGACTCCGCCCAGGCTCCGATGGCCGGATTCCACGGCGTCCCGGTTCCGCGCACGCACAGGAATGGCGTGGTAAAGGCGTCGTCAATCGGTCCTTGCAACCCGGGTCGCTTGCCGCTGGAGGTGAGCGTCGCCCGGCGGGGTCCGGTATATTTCCAATGGCCGCGCTCCTGCTTGAATACCAGCGCGTCCGCTTCATGGCCCGGCGGGCGTTTCGGCAAACGGACTTCCAGACCATCGATGCGGACTTTCGCGGCCGACGTTTGCAGCATTGGCGGATGAATGGCGAATTGCGTGATGTTCCTCGCGCGGCTCACTTCCATGGTGCCATCATCGGCGACCTTCGCCACGAATTCCGACCGCGCGTAATGCTCCTTGAGCGCCAGAATTTCGAGCCAGTGACAACGATTATACTTCAGGGTCCAGGTCACGAAACGCAATTCAGGCGGTGCGCGATCAAGTCCCTTCGTCACGTATTCACCAATGCGCCGCATTTGCTCGCGATGCGTCACCGGATCGATCACATGCCCCGTGCCGGGCGAAATAAGGTTCACCATTTGCAGACCCTCATTTTTCATCGCTTCGCCCATGTGCACGTGGGACTGGAAAAAGACGTCCTTGTCGCCAATGGCCCCGATGGCCGGCACGACCCCCGCGTTCGCGGCGAAATCCACGGAATCAAGCATGTGCAATCCCCGCTCCTGATGGGGCGGCAACGGACCGACCTTGATGAACCCGGGGATCGGCGTTTCAGAAAAGCGATGCGTGTCCACGTAACCGCAATATGGCCCGATGGCCACGAACCGGTCCGGGTATTTAAGTCCGAGATGCCACGTGCCCGACGCGCCCATCGACATGCCGCGCAGCACCACCCGGTCGCGGTCGATGTTATAATTGCGACCAACGGATTCGATCGCCTCGAACACATCCGTTTCGCCCGCCCACCGGTAACAGTTCTCCACGCGGCCGAGCGGATGTAGCTCGATGAAGTTTTCGGCTGATCCCGGTGCCCCGGCCGCATCGCCATCATCAAAACCCGCGATGATCATCCGCAATTCGCTCAAGCCAGTGGGGCGCGAACTTCCATGCAGCACGACGTCCAGCCGGGTCGGTTTGGCGGGATTATAACTTGCCGGAACAATGACGCCATAAGGCTGCGTGGAACCATCCACCGCCGACACGTAACCGCGCACGACGCGGCCCTGCTTCTGCGTCCAGGTTGCTGGCTGGTTCAACAGCAGAGCGTCGGCCCGTTGATGGCCGCGGACCAGAGCTTTCTTGATGAGCGCCCCATCGCCGGGGGAGAGATTGGTCTCATACCGGAGCGCCCAGACCACGCCCTTGCTAAATAAATCCACGTCGCCCAAGAGGCCGCTGCGAACGGGTTCACGCTTTTGTTCGAGAGTGCGAAGAGCCATGATCTTGGCCTGCAACAGCTCCAGCTGCGTTGCCACAATTCGCTGATCCTCCGCAGAGATCCCGGCGGGCACCTCGGCCACGCTGCCGGCCGCGCGCAGAACAAACTCCAACGCCGCGCACGTGTCCGCATAGGTGGTGGCATGGCCACCGGTTTCCCGATGCAGCAACAGCATTTTGCGACCCGCCAGTTTCAACTTTTCCGCGAGCCGCAGGACACTCTGCGGCGGCACGAGATCATCCTTCCCCCCGGTCGTGAAGGCCACCGGCATCGTGAACCGCTCCGGCCATAGTTCCGCACTGCGCTTTTTGTATTCGCCGGGAACCTCGGTCTTCGTCCCCCCGAAGGAAGCGGTAATCGCATCCTGAAACTTTTCATACTCCACCAGATTGGCCGTGCCATTCAGGCTGCACACGCCCGCAATCAACTCCGGGTGCAGCGCCGCCAACGTCAGCACGCCGGTCCCGCCCATCGAGCCGCCCGCCAGAAACACCCGGCCAACCTTATGTTTCTGCTTCAGCTCGTCAATGATCTGTAGCACATCCGCCTCTGCTTTCGGGCCCATCCAGGAGGTGGCGGCCCGGTAATCCGGCGAGACATAAATCAGCCGAAACCGCGCGGCAACATCCCTTACCCCACGACACTCATCGCGGGCATCCCGGATAAACTGCCAGCGATCCGAGCCATGGCCGTGCAACGCGAGCAGCACGTCATTGGTCGCTTGCGGATTGAATCCGGGGGGGAGCCATTCGACATATTTCTGGCTCGTGCCATCTACTTTGGCGTGAAAGGTGACGTCCTCCGGTTCCTCGATCGGCGCTGCCTGGCCCATTACCAAGCCGCACACCAGCGCCAACACACTTGCCGCAGGGCGCGCCATTTGCCACTGGGGAAGGTTTCGCAACGGCCTGGGTGAACGCGTCATTTTTTGTGCTTTCGAGTGGTGATCTTAGTAGTTTAGTGTCGCGGAAATGAAAAGACATATTTCCCCAGCCATCCTTCGGTCGGCGAACCACCACTGAACCGCCTGATTTAACCACGAATGGACACGCCTAAACACGAATCTGGAATTTGGATTTTTCCGCGTCCTTTGCGAATGCCTCCGGTGTTAACTGGGCATGTACCATACACGGAGGACCCAGAGGTATTCGCAGAGGTTCCCAGAGAGAAACCCACGACCGCCTCCACGACCTTCAATTCCGGCTTCCATTCGTGTGCATTCGAGTGATTCGTGGTTTCCAACTCCATCGTCAGGCCTATTTCCAATGACTCTTTCACGCTTTAAATCCCAAGCCCAACTCGAGGCCAACAATCGCTGGATCCCGGGCGGGGTGGTTTCGCTCAACCGAAAGATCGATCCCACCCTTTCCTTTGTGCGCGGTGTGGGCAGCCGGGTCTGGGACGCGGACGGCAATGAATTCATCGATTATCAGGCGGGGTTTTCCGCCAATTTTCTCGGACATAACGATCCGGATGTAAACGCGGCGGTGCAAGCTGCCCTGCGTGACGAGCGGGTGCTGATGAGTGCGGGACCCACTGATCGCGAAGGCGAATTGGCCGAACTCATTTGCCGGCACGTGCCGTTTGTGGAAAAAGTCCAGATCACCAACACGGGCTCGGAAGCAACGTTTCACGCCCTGCGCCTCGCCCGCGCCGTCACCGGCCGCGACCACGTCATCATCATGCAGGGCGGCTACAACGGCTGGCACAATGACGTGGCCGCGAACGTCATCAGCAGCCTCGCGGACATCGGCCCGCGCGTCTGCCCGGGTGAATACCGCTACGACGCGATCTCCGCCGGCATCCCCGTCGCCCACCAGCAACTCGTGCACATCGTCAATTACAACGACTTGGAATCGGTCCGGCTAATGGCAAAGACTTATCCGATCGCCGGCCTTATTCTTGAGCCCATCCTGCAAAACATCGGCATCGTAAAACCACAGCCGGGCTACCTGGCCGGCCTGCGTGCGCTGGCGGACGAATTCGGCTTCCTGCTGATTTTTGATGAGGTGAAAACGGGATTCCGCCATGCGCTGGGCGGTTATCAAAGCATCGGCGGCGTGCAGCCGGATCTCTCGTCGTTCGGGAAAGCGGTGGCGAACGGCTACCCGCTCGGCGTCATCGGCGGCAAACGCCAATACATGGACTACTTCGTCCATCCGGAAAAATCCAAGCGCGTGCTGATCGCCGGCACCTACAACGCGCATCCCCTGCCCGTCGCCGCCGCCATCGCCACCATCCGCAAACTGGCCACGCCGGAGCTCAAAGTTTACGAACACACCCGGCACTTGGGCCAATTATTGGAAGCGGGGATGGCCGATCTTTTGAAAACCTGCGGACGTCCCTTTCATTTCGCCCGTGAAGGCTCGGCATTCTGCCTCTATTTCATGGACCACGCGCCGCAGGATTTCCACGACCTCGCCCAGCATCACGACTTCGATTTCGACCGGCAGCTCCGCCTCCGGCTGGTCGAAGAAGGCGTGTTCCAGTTTCCGATGCCGATTAAGCAAGGCAGCATTTCCTTCGCGCACACCCAGCGGGATATCGAGGAAACCATCACCAAAGCCGCGCGGGTCCTGGACGAAATGTTGACCAAGTCATAACCCCACTCTTCCCCATGAAAATCACCGCCATCAAGACGCTGGTCTGCCACGCCCGGATGCGGAACTGGATCTTCGTCAAAGTCCTCACCGACCAACCCGGTCTGTGGGGCTGGGGCGAGGCCACGCTCGAATGGCACACGCGCTCCGTCGTCGGCGCCGTCGAGGACATCGCCCAACTCCTGATCGGTGAAGATCCGACCCGCGTCGTGCATCTTTGGCAGATGATGTATCGCCAGTATTTCTGGCATGGCAACGGCATCGTGCGCGCCACCGCGATCAGCGGCATCGACATCGCCCTCTGGGACATTGTCGGGAAAATTCACGGCGTGCCCTGCCACAAGCTCTGGGGCGGCGCGGTGCGCGATTACATCCGCACCTATTGCCATCTGGGCGGCGGCAAGATGGAAATCTTTTACGAAACCAAACCGGCGGACGCCAAACGCTTCGCTGATCTCGCCTGTGCGGCGGTGGCGGAAGGATTTACCGCGTTCAAGACCATGGCCGTGCCGGAGACGATGCCCATCGAGGGGTTGCGCCCGGTGAAGTATGCCGAGGCCTGCGTGCGCGCCATGCGCGAGGCCGTGGGCGACGATATCGACATCATGGTCGATTGCCACGCCCGCCCGTCCCCACGCATGGGGGTGCGCTTTGCGAAAGTGCTCGAGCCCTACGGCCTCTATTTCTTCGAAGAACCCTGCTGGCCGGAGAGCGTGGACGGCATTGCCGAGGTGCAGCGGGCCGTCACCACCCCCATCGCCACGGGCGAACGGCTCATGTCGCAACATCAGTTTCGTGAACTGCTGGAGAAACGCGCCTGCAGCGTCATCCAGCCGGACCTGACCCATTGCGGCGGGTTTAGCGAGGCGCGCCGCATCGCGGCCATGGCCGAGACCTATCGGGTGGCGATGGCGCCCCACAACCCGCAGGGGCCCGTCAGCACAGCGGCGTCGCTCGAGTTCGGCTTCGCCACGCCGAGCTACATCATTTGCGAAAGCGTCCACTCCGACGTGCCCTGGCGCGACGACGTGGTGACGGAAGGCTTCACCGTCGAGAAGCAAGGCCGGATCGTGCGCCCCTCCACGCGGCCCGGGCTCGGCATTGAAATCAACGAGCGGGCCGTTAAGAAACACCCGTTCAAACAGGAAATCCTGCAACGCTCGTTTTACCCGGACGGTGCCGTCGGCGATTGGTGAACCAGGCGTCGCCAACGCTTATTCCATTTTTCATGAACTTTCGTAGCGCGGGCGTCTTGCCCGGTGTCTCTCCGGGCGGTGGGACGCTGCCAGAACTCGCCGCCGGGGACGGCTGCACTACGCGGTTGCGGAGCGCAAATCGACAGCGCTTTCCCACTATACATTCTCCCCGTGAACCGGGGCGCCGATTGCGAAGCGAATGATGCTGAACAGAATTGGAATCGCATTTGTTCCCCGGCTGCGGACTGCAATCGCCGGGGGCGAATTGGTTTGGTTTCCGGCGCCCTCAAAATCTGCCAGCCAGGAACTCAACGAACGCCCTTGATCAAAACCCACGGCGGAGGCGACCAAGGAGAGCGATTCCCGCCCGGCTCTGGGTCGCTGCCCTGCCACTCCCCGGTTAATGCACGCGGTCGAAGTCGCGCTGAAACAGGTATTTGATGGCAACCAGCACCAGGATGCCCGCCCCGAAGCACGCGCCGGCAGCGATGGTGAGCAGGTTGTCAATGCCGAGTGTTTTTTTCCAGAGGCCGCCGAACAAGACTCCAAAACCCGCCACAATCCCGCCCACCAGATTCAGCGTCCCCACCGCCGAGGCCCGCGTGTCCGCGGGCACCACTTCGAAAGTCGAGGCCATGACGTTGGCAATGAAAAAGCCGCCGCTCAACCCGAAGATGACCGCCGCGATCTTGGTTTCCAGCAGTGAATGACTGCTGCCGATGAAATGCACACACGGCGCGCACACCAGCAATCCGCCCGCCACGAGCCAGTAGCGCGCCGCCTTGGTGCGCTGATACAACCAGTCGGCCAGCACGCCGCCCAGCAACACGCCCACGAGCGTCGCGCCCTGCACATAGGCCGTGGCGGTGAAGGCCGCGTCCGCAAGTCCCAGCGAGAATTTTTCGAGGAGGAAATTTGACAGCCAGCCGTTCAGCAGCCATTGCACAAATACAAACGTGGGGAAGGCCAGGCACAGCACGCCGTAAGTCGGCACCCTCACCAGCGCCTGCACGGCCAGCAGGCTGCCGGATTTTTTGGTCTCCACCTGGGCATCCTCAACCACCCGGCGCATGAACAGAAAGTAGGGAATCGCATAGAGAAACCCCACGCTGCCCAGCGCGTAAAATGCCAGCCGCCAATCGCCCCGCTCCGCCATGTAGCCACCGAACCAGCCACCGCCGATGGTGCCGACGATTTGCGCCGTGCCAAAAACCGCCAGGGCGCGCGAGCGGGTCTCCGGCCGATGCGCATTGGCGGTCAGCGTGAAGGCAGCGGGATAAAAAAACGCCTCGGAAAGACCGATGACCGCCCGTAGCACCAGCAACGCTTCGGGTGACCGGGCAAAACCCGTCAGCAACGTGGCGCCGCTCCACACGACCAGACTCAGCACCACCAGCTTCCGCTTGGAATACTTGTCCCCAATCTGTCCGGCGATGGGATTGAAGAGGCCGTAAATCCAAAGAAACACGGAACCCGTCAAGCCCAGTTGCACATCGGAAAAGTTTAATTCCGACTTAAGAATGGGATAGATCGAGAAAACCACCTGGCGATCGCAATAGTTCAGAAAGAAAGCCACCCACATGAACCCCACCAGCAGCCAGGCTTGTTGGGAGGTCGAGGAAGGCCTCGAAATTATGGGGGAGGCGGTCACGCTCGCTGTTCCAGGAAATCGCCCCACTCGGAAGAGGAAGTATTCCACGGCCCGCAAAGGGCCGCGATTTTTGCCCCCGAAGCGGGTCGCGCGGCCGTCCCCGGCGGCGAGTTCCGGCGGCGTCCCGCCGCTCGGAGCAACACCTCGCAAAACGCTCGGCCAACTCGCCGGCGAGACACCCGCGCTACGAGGTTAAACGACCCGCTCACGCCTGCATCATTTCTTTCTCGCTGACTTGCTGTGCGATGACCGCGACACAATCTCCCTGTTGCGTCAGGCAGGGCGCCCGGATGGTAATAAGATACCCTTCCGACTGGGCGGTGATTTGTTCCGGCGCGCGATCCGGTCGCTCGATAAAATGGATCAACCCCAATGGCTGTCCGCGCTGCACTTTCGTCCCCAAATCCACCAGCACTTCGAACACCCCCGATTCCGGCGCGAGCAGATAATCCTCCCGTTTCAAGGCTTGCACCACAATGGTCGGAGGTTTGCCGAGACTTTTGCGCGTTTGTTCCCGGCCCTCCAAGACCCCCAGATGCACGAGCACGTTCCGCAAGCCCTGCTGGGTCACGCGGTGCACGTCAGCGGGGATGCACTCCCCCCCGCCGGCTTCCGTGGTGATCACGGTTTTCCCCTGATTCTCCGCCTCCACAGGCAACAGCCCCGATCCGGCGATGTCCGCGTAAATGAAGGAGAAATCGGTGTTCCACGCCAGCATGCCCGCCAGCATTTTCCGGCGCTGCTCCAGATTGGGGACCAGATGCATGTGGGAGCACGGCACGAACTCCATGCTGCGGCCGCCGGAATGAATGTCGATGACCACATCCGCCAGGGGAAACAGCACGCGGGTAAGGTAATCCGCGATCTGCTCCGTGACGGTCCCCTCGGATTTTCCCGGAAAGGCGCGGTTCAGATTCATGCCATCCAGGGGCGACAGGCGCGTGGCCGCTTTGGCCGCCGGGAGGTTGAGCGACGGGATCATGATGATGCAGCCGGACACCGGTCCGGGTTTCAACTCGCGCGCGAGCTTCATGATCGCAATCTGCCCCTGATATTCGTCACCATGATTGCCGCCCAGCACCAGCACCGTCGGACCACGGCCGTTCCTCACCACCGTGATCGGGATCATCACGTTGGCCCAGCCGCCCAGATTATGCGAATACGGCACGCGCAGAAAACCCTGCTGCTTGCCGCGGCGGTCGAAATCAATTTGAGTGATAATCATAAATTAATTTTTTCAGGCGACTCGAAACCGGGCGACCTGCTTTTCATCCAGCTCAATGCCCAGCCCGGGTGCATCCGGGATTGGTAGCCGGCCGTCCTTCATCCGGACATGTCCCCGGGTGAGGCTCTCCCGCAAATTGGTGTTCTCCTGCACGACAAACTCCGCGATCAGCGCATTGGGGATCGCGTTCAGCCAGTGCAGCGCGGCATGGACATTAATATATGTGCTGAAACCATGGTTCGCCACCCGCAAGCCGCGATCGGCCGCGAGGCTCGCTATCTTCATCGCCTCGGTGAAACCGCCGCAACGCGTCAAATCCACCTGCACGATGTCCACCCGGCCCTTGTCCATCAGGTCGAGAAACGACTGGCGGTTGCTCTCCTGCTCGCCCGCCGCGATGTGCACCGGGCTCGCGGCCGTCAGCTTCGCGTAACCCTCGTAGTCGTCCGGCGGCAGCGGTTCCTCCAGCCAGAAAATGCCAAAATCCGCAAACGCCTTCGCCCGCTGAATGGCGGTGCGGGCATCCCACACCAGGCCCGCGTCAATCATCACATCGGCATCCGCACCAAAGCCCTTCCGCGCCTGCCGCACCAGATCCACATCGGTCTTCGCATCCTCACCCATCGGGGCCCAGCCGAATTTCACTGCGGAAAATCCCTTCCCGCGAATCCGCCGCGCCAGTTCGCCGGTGGCCTTCGGGGTCGCACCAAAAAGCGAACTGGCATAGCAGCGGATTTCCTTGTGAAAGCCGCCCCCCAGAAGTTTCCAGACGGGCAACCCGAGGGCCTTGCCTTTGATATCCCAAAGCGCGAGATCGATCCCGCTCAGGGCGTGCAACCCGATGCCGCGCCGCCCGGAATAAATGGTGCGCTGATACATCTTGTGCCAGAGATATTCCGTCTGGAACGGGTCTTCCCCGATCAACAGATGCTTCAAGCCCGTGCTGATGGTGTGCGAGAAAGGCCCTTCAATAACGGCCTTGGCCGCCAGCGGAGCCGAGTCCACCTCCCCGATGCCGGTGATGCCGGCGTCGGTGGAAATTTTAACAATCAGGGCATCCTGACCGCTATCACACTGGGCGCGCACCTGTTTCTGCGAAACGTAAATTGCTTCGATGTTGGTAATTTTCATAGGGCCTGGCGACCACGGCGCGGTTAAGACGACACCCACTGCGGTGTGGCGTGGGAAGACGTTAAGCGGCCAACTGTCATATGATTCTCATGCTAGGCGATGTCGGATAAAAGCATACAAAATGGCGTTCGGCGCTGCGAGGAAAAGAAATTCCCAGCGCCAGACCATGTTTGTTTGATCGCTTTTTTCTTGTGAGGCCGCATCTCGGATAGCACGAATCTCAACTCCCCGTTCGACGAAAGTCCATTCGCGCGGCGAACGCAATTCAAGCAGCAACCAGTCAAACGCCGTCGAGTCCGCTTTGGCGAACTCGAACTCTCACGTCAAGAAATCGAACGGCGCGTGCTCGCTTAGGTCCCGAAAGTGATGGAGTCACCGGGCGACCGCAGGCAAATACTTCAGGCCGGTGGCGGGGTGATCTAATCCACTCCGAGTGATTTTCATAAGGCTCCGCCTTTCAGACAAAGTTTAATTTGCTCGCTGATGCCAGTGGCGCGCGACGTGAACCGTGCAGCGGAACTGACCGCGCCAACGCGGGCGGCTCCAGTGATGTGTTTGTTCGGCGTCTTGGCTGTTCTCATTTGAGCTTGGCTAATTCTGCTTTGAGCATCGCAGCTTCGCGGGATTTTCCGTTTATTTTGATGCCCTCGTTATAGAAGGCGCGGGCCTTTTCGGTTTCACCTTTCCGCGCCCGGTCTCTGCCCAAGCCCAGCAGCACGCGCTGCCGGGCGTGGTCCGACGTGTTCGGAAAGCCGGGTTGGGCGCGGAGCTTTTCCATCGCCGCAACATCTCCGAATCCGCTCAGAAGTGAAAGCACCGCACCGTTGTCCGGGTCAAGGGCCAGAGCCTGCTTGAACAGTTCGGTGCCTTCCTGTGCGCGCCCAGTCAAACGCGCCAGCGTGCCAAGGAAAGCAATGGTCTCCGCATCCTCTTTTTTCATTTCGTGCGCGCGCTCCAGCGTCTTCCTCGCTTTCGGCGCGGCGTCCTTGTCGTGGTCGCCGAAGAACTGGTAGAAGTAAGCCTTGCCTAGCTTGCGGACGAGGTGGAAATCGTCGGGGTGCGCGGCCACGTCTTGCTCAGCTTTGGCGACTTCCGCATCGGTCGGCGCGCGACCGGGCACGAGGTCGGGCGTGTATTTTTTCTTGGATGCTTCGGCTCGGCCTGGTGGTGCCTTGGCCTCCCGCTGGGCTGGCGCCTGTGCCCGCGCGCTGAGCGTAAGGATATGGAACGCCGCGATGATGATCATGGTTTTCGTTCTCATAATTGGGCTTTCATTCCTCCCCATGCGCATAGAAACGCCATAGCAAAGTCCCGGCGTTGCCTGCAGCGAGATGGTTCGGTGTTTTTACAATTTCTTCCATGCGTCCTCCGGTGAGAGTGTATGCGCTCTCGGGCAATGGCGGCTTAACATGGAACTATGGCCTGCTTTGTTCGGGTAAATTAATGATAAAAAGTGCGCCCACGGCCCTTGATCGTCAACCGAAATGGTTGTTCGATGAAGTCCGTGATTAGCTGCGCGCACGTCAATACACGGGAGATCGGAGGTCAGGGGTCAGGGGTCAGGGGTCAGAGATCGGAGGGCGGGGGGCGGATCCGGGGGGATTAAATTGCGGGTTTGATTCGCACTTCCACGGCCATCTTCCGCTGGGTGGTCCCTTTGTAATTGCCGGTCAAGGGTGCCACGTCGCCATAGTCTCGACCCACGGCAATTTTGACATACGTTTCGCCGGGTTGGCAGTTGTGGGTTGGATCGAGGGCGCGCCAACCCAGGCCGGGCACAAAAATCTCCACCCACGCATGGGTGGCGCTGGCGGATTCGGTGGCCAGGTAGCCGCTGACATAGAGGGCGGGGATTTTTATGGAGCGACAGCAGCCGATCATGACGTGGGCAAAATCCTGGCAGACGCCCCGGCGTTGCGCGAGGACGTCGCGCATGTGGGTGTGGACGTGGGTGGCTTGCGGATCGTAGGCCAGGCGTTGATGCACGAAGCGCATGATGGCGAGCGCGGACTGCCAGATGTCAGTCTGGCCGGCGGTCGCGTCGAGAGCCAGCCGCCAGGTCTCCGGTTCCAGATCCACGAAACGGCTCATTTGCAGATAGTCCACACACCGCTCGGAGCGGGCGGCAGCGGGCAGGAGGGTTAACGGCGCCGGCGCGGCGTCCTCCGGCACCGCCTGGGGCGCGCGGGTGGTGACGATCGACTGGCTTTCCACCTGCAACGAATCATGCGGTTCGGGCAATTCGAAGTGATGGACGCAGTTGGAATAGAAATCGAGGTAATGCTGCAGCCGCGCGGCGGGCAGGATTTTGAGGAGAAATGAGTCCAGCGTTTGATGTTCGTTGGTAACGGGTTTCAGCCGTATTTCATTGAAGCTTTCCTTCACCGGCGACGCATAGTCAAAGCGGGTGCGGTGGTTGATTTCCCATTTCATGTGGCACGTTCGAACCGCGAATTGAAAACCCGCCGGGCGAGGGCACCGGACCTAAAAGGCAGCATTATTTGCGCTGATTCCGGGAGGCCGCGTGCCCTCACGCGGCGTTTTAGTTTTAGCCGGGTCTTCGACCACCGCGGCGTTTCGGTTAAATTTTTGTAGGGCTGCGGGTTCATTCCTGTTGGAATCAGATTTCCTCGACGTCCACGGAAACTTTGACCTCGTGTTTGCCGCCCCCCGTAACTACCCCGGCGACGGGGCTGACGTCACTATAATCGCGTCCCTGCGCGACTTTAATATGCTCCTCGGCCGGCTGCAAATTGTTGGTGGGGTCGAAATCCACCCAGCCGAGGTCGGGACAAAACACCGCGAACCAGGCGTGTGAGGCATCCGTGCCGACGAGTCGTTCGCGTCCGGCCGGCGGTCGCGTGCGGACGTAGCCGCTCACGTAGCGGGCGGAGAGGCCCAGCGAACGCAGGCAGGCAATGGCCAGATGCGCAAAATCCTGGCAGACGCCGCGCCGGTGGGTGAGGACTTCTTCCAGGGGGGTCGCGACGGTCGTGGCGACCGGGTCATATTTAAAGTCGGAGAAGATGCGGCGATTCAGGTCATGCACGCCTGTGAGCAGGGGGGTGCCGGGGGCAAAGCTGGGCCGAGCATATTCCGCCAGGTCGGGCGCGGCCCGCAGGAGCGGAGAGTCAAAGCAAAACTGGTAGGGCTCCACGACCTCGGGGGAGACCGGGTCGCTGAACAATGCCACCACCTGTTCCCACGGGGGAGACAGGGAGAGCACCGGCGGGGTGGTGGCGGCAATACTGACGCAGCTTTCCGCGGTGATCTCGAGCCGACGGTGAATTTCCTGGATACTAAAGAAACACACGCGATTTCCAAAATAGTCCGTGCGCATTTTTCGCACGGCGGGCGGGGGTTCGATGGTGAGAGTGAACGACGGGCGATTTTGCTGCGGGGACAGCCGCGGCTTCACCCGCGCCGCGTGGTGCGAGACCGTCACCGAGTCGGCGTAGTCATAAACGGTGCGATGGCGAATGCGGTAGGTCATCGGTGGGTGGTGCCACCCGCGAGCGAGATGGCGGAGTGAGAAAAGTAGCTGACCGCGATGGCATCCGACAGGCGCGGCAGCGCCTGGGCAATGAATTGGATGACCTGACCGGCCTCGCTTTGTTGCCAGTTGGTGGTGCAGGCCGCCAGGGGGCGCGGGTCGAGCAGGCGCAGGCGGGTGACACATTCGAGCAGGACGCGCTGGCCGGGGCTGGGCAGGGCGCTTTCCTTTTCGCGGGGGAGGCGCTCGAAATGTTTCACCAGCTGGTTGAGTTGGAAGAGCAGGGAGCGCGGGTTGGTATCGTCCAGGAGCACAAGATCGTAGACGGCGGCGATGTGCGGCAGCAAGGTGTAGCGGGAGCGATAGGTGAGGGAGTTATCCACCACTTCGAGCACGGCTTCCAGCATGCTCGGATTGTCGGCCTCCGGCGAACGCAGCGCGCAGTCGAGCAGGGTGCACAGATTTGAGGCGTGCTCGAGGCGCAGGCCCATGTCGAGGAAGCGCCAGCCTTGGGCCCGGGTCATATTTTCGCGCGCCAGCCCATGGAAGGCGGCAATGCCCAGCAAAGTCTGGTTCAGAATTCCCACGGCATCGCCCGCCAGCATCACCGGGCTGGTGACAGGCAGGATGAGCCGGTCATGGAGCTGGCTGAGCACGCGCCAGAGGTCGTTGGACGTGCGGTCGCGCACCAGCATCGCGAGCCGTTGTAAATGATTCGTGATGTCCCGCAGGCTCCCGGCGCGGGCGGGATCGAAGATGGCCGCCAGCAGGTCGGCCTCGAGCTCCTCCGGATTTGGCCGGGCGGCGGACCGTTCCACCGAGGTGGAGAGCTGGCCCTGGGCTTCGAGGGCGTGGAGCAGCGGCACGAGCAGCGGCATCGTGCTGCCGGTGTTCTCCGGACTGAAGCGCAGCAGGGTGCTCCGCAGCAGGCGCGTGGTGGAGTCAGCCCGAGCGGCATAACGGCCCAGCCAGTAGAAATTGTCCGCCAGGCGGCTCGGCAGGTTATTGCCCACCCGGCGCAATTCCACGGCCTGTCCGCCGGATTGGAGGAGGGTTATTTCCGGCACCGGGGCGTCGCTCAAAACCCACACGTCCTTGCTGGCGCCGCCGCGTTGCATGGAGATGCCTCCGCCGGCGGCGGCCGGGGCGGTGCGGGCGAGGCCCCCGGGCATCACCTGATACGAGCCATTGCTGGCCACGAGGTATACCCGCAGGGCGACCGGGCAGGGTTGGAGACCGTTCCCGACCCAGGTGGGTGCGGTCGAAAATTTGATCCGCTCCTGGCCGATAAAGAGATGCGGTTGGAAGGCGATGCGGCGCTGGAGGGCGGCGCGTTCCCCGGCGGCGGAGTCCGGGGCGGAATCGCCGTCGCGCGTGGTCCGACGGAACGCCGGCTTCACCAGCAATTCATCGAGGTGTTCCAGCACATATTCCTTGGCGTCCGCCTGCCCGCACCACCACGTGGCGGCGGAGGGCAGCTTGAGTTCCTGGTTGAGGAGATGTTCGCAGAGGCCGGGCAGGAAGGAGAGGAACGCGGGGCTTTGGAGCAGGCTGCTGCCGGGGGCGTTGGCCACGGTGACATTGCCGGAGCGGCAGGCCTCAATGAGCCCGGGCACCCCGAGCATGGATTCGTTGCGCAATTCCAGGGGGTCGCAAAAATCATCATCCACGCGGCGTAAAATCACATCCACCGGATCGAGACCGCTCAGCGTTTTCAGGAAGACGCGGTCGTCGCGCACGGTGAGATCCTGGCCCTCGACCAGATTGTAGCCGAGATAGCGCGCCAGATAGGCCTGTTCAAAATAGGATTCGTTGTAGGGGCCGGGGGTGAGGAGCACCACGCGCGGTGAGTCGGTGCGGCCCTGAGACAGTTGGGCGAGGGAGCGTTGGACTTCGCGGAAAAAGCCCGCGAGCCGGTGGACATGGCCGTCGCGAAACGCCTCGGGTAGGAGGCGCGACGTGACCAACCGATTGGCGAGGGCGTAGCCGGCGCCGGTTGGAATCTGGGTGCGATCGGAAATCACCCACCAGCGACCATCCGGCGAGCGCGCGAGATCGGCGGCGTAGAAATTAAGGAAGGTGCCCCGGGCTGGTTTGATTCCGTGGCAGGGACGGAGGAAATCGGGCTGGGCGAACACGAGCGCGGGCGGCAGCCAGCGGGAGCGGATGAGTTCCTGCGGGCCGTAGCAATCAGCCAGGACGCGATTCAGGAGGGTGGCGCGCTGGATGAGGGCGGCTTCGAGCGAGCGCCATTCCGGGGCGGCGAGGACCAGTGGAATCGGGTCCATCTGCCAGGGTCGTTCGAGGCCGTGCGGTTCGCCATAGACGTTGTAAGTAATTCCCTGTTCGTGGACGAGGCGCCGGCCGGTTTCCCAACGCCGCCGGAGTTCCGCCGGGCCGAGTTCAGCGAGGCCTTCGAGGAAGGGCCGGTAATGGGGGCGCACGTTGCCGGTGCTGGTGAACGCTTCATCAAACCCCCCGGCGGCGGGCATGTAGTGCGCCGAAATGTCGTCCACGGAGTTGATCACGGATCGGTCCAGAGTATCGCTCATCGTTCCCACAATTTGTAAGGTGTGCCGCGTCGGTTGGCGAGCGTGCTTCTTGAGGCGATCAGGCGTGGCGCAGATCGAGCGTCAGGGGAAACTCCGGGTTAATAATCGGCTGGCCCACCCGCAGGGGGCCGGGCGTGTGGCCGTGGCGGAAAAAGCGCGCCAGGCGGCGGCTTTCCGCCTCGAAGGAGTTAACGGGGAAGGTGTCATAACTGCGCCCGCCGGGATGGATAACATGGTAGGTGCACCCCCCGATACTGCGTTCGTTCCAGGAGTCCACCACGTCAAACACCAGCGGCGAATGGACGGGGATATTGGGGTGCAGACAATTGGGCGGCTGCCAGGCGCGGTAACGGACGCCCGCGACGTATTCGCCCTGCGTGCCCGTGGTATGCAGCGGCACGGGGATTCCGTTACAGGTGATTATGTGGCGCGAATCCACCAGGCCTTGCGCCTTGATCTGGACCCGCTCCACCGAGGAATCCACGTAGCGCACCGTGCCGCCCGCCGCGCCTTCCTCGCCGAGGACATGCCAGGGCTCGAGCGCATGGCGCAGTTCCAGCTGGAGGCTGTGGAATTGCGCGTCGCCGTGCTGCGGGAAGCGAAACTCGAAGTGCGGCGCAAACCACTCTGCGGAGAGCGGGAAGCCGGCCTCGTTCACGTTCTGGATGACCTCCTTGAAATCCTCCCAGCAAAAATGCGGGAGCAGGAAGCGGTCGTGAATTCCCGTCTGCCAGCGCACGAGCCGGGCGT
Source organism: Verrucomicrobiota bacterium (assembly GCA_043742955.1). Lineage (GTDB taxonomy): Bacteria > Verrucomicrobiota > Verrucomicrobiia > Limisphaerales > JAYTXL01 > JAYTXL01. The sequence goes on from JAYTXL010000381.1 coordinate 29,868, forward strand.
GATACGGTTCACGCCAGAATTTCGCGATCAGGGAGCGCAGCAGGAGTTGCTGGGTGAGGCTCATGCGCGCATGGGGCGGCATCTCGAAGGCACGGAGCTCCAGCAGGCCGAGGCGGCCCGCGCTGCTGTCGGGAGAATAGAGCTTGTCGATGCAGAACTCGGTGCGGTGCGTGTTGCCGGTCACATCGATGATCAGGTTGCGAAACAGCCGGTCGGTCAGCCACGGCGGCACGGCTTCAAAGTCCTTGATCTGCGCGAACGCAATTTCAAGTTCGTAAAGCGCGTCGTTGCGGGCCTCGTCCACCCGCGGGCTCTGGCTCGTCGGACCCAGGAACAGGCCGCTGAACAAAAAAGAAAGGGATGGGTGATTCTGCCAGTAGGCAAGGAGACTGCGCAACAAATCCGGACGGCGCAGCAGCGGGCTATCGGTCGGCGTTGAGCCGCCAATGACAATGTGGTTACCGCCACCGGTGCCGGTATGACGGCCATCGGTCATGAACTTTTCCGTGCCCAGCCGTGTCTGGCGGGCCTCCGCATAAAGCGTGGTGGTGCGGTCCACCAGTTCGCTCCAGGTGGCGGAGGGATGCAGATTCACCTCGATGACGCCGGGATCGGGCGTGACCTTCAGGACTTGGAGGCGCGGGTCATTGGGCGGCGGGCTGCCTTCGATGATAATCGGTGTCTGGAGTTGCGCGGCGGTGTCCTCGACGGCGGCGAGGAGCTCGAGGTAATCCTCCAGGGTTGCGACGGGCGGCATGAAAATATGGAGCCGTCCGTGACGCGGTTCGACGCAGAGGGCGGTGCGCACAATCCAGGCCGCCGATTCGCCGCGCGCGGGAACGCGGGTGGGGTCGGCGAGGAGCTCGGCCTTTTTTCGTTCGGCCTCACTTTGTCCCTGGCGACGAAGCACGGCGGCCTGGCGCCGGGCGGGGGTATCCACCTGCAGGTAGCGCTGGCAAAGCTCTTCGCGCCGGGGCAGGGCCGGGCGGGCCACGGTGGGATCAAGCTCGTTGAGGTAGGGGTAATCCGAGGGATTTACCCAGGGGAGCGAATCGAGCGGCAGGCGCAGGCCCATCGGGGAATCGCCGGGAGTGAGATAGAGGCGTTCCGAACGCAGAAACCACGGGCCGCTGGCCCAGGCGGGGAAATTGCTTTTCCAGGCGCGCTGCAAGGGCAGCACGTGGCCGACGACGCGCTCCAGGCCGCGCTCCAGCACCTTAGCGAGCCGGGTGCGCTCCTCCTCGTCCTTCAGATTGTTTCTGAGCGGGTCGACATTCGTGGGCAATCGCCGCTCTTTCCACAGGTGGTAAAAGGGATCCTCGAAGCCGGGCATGACCCATTTGGGATCGGCGCCCAGGCGCCCGGCCAGCGTGGTGATGAACTGCGCTGATTGGTCGGCCGTGTGGCCATATTCTTTTTTCTCATCGGCGAAGAGCGCGGGGTTTTCCCAGACGGGAAACCCGTCCTTGCGCCAGTAGCAGCCGAAGGCCCAGCGTGGCAGGGATTCACCGGGGTACCATTTACCCTGGCCATGGTGGAGGAAACCGCCGGTCGCGTAGTGCTGCTTCAGTCGCTGGAGGAGTTCGTCCGCGAGCAGGCGCTTGCGCGGTCCCAGCGCGGCAACATTCCACTCGGCACCGTCCGGATCATCAAGGCTGACGAAGGTTGGTTCGCCGCCCATCGTAAGCCGGACATCGTTTTTTAGAAGATCGGCATCCACCGCCTGGCCCAGCGCGTTGATCGCGTGCCATTGAGCCTCGGTGTAAGGCAGGGTGACGCGGGGCGATTCGTGCAGGCGCGCCACCTTCATCTCGAAGCCAAACTTGCATTCGCACTCATCGACGGCACCGCTGATGGGGGCGGCGCTGGACGGATCCGGGGTGGCGGCGAGTGGAATGTGGCCCTCGCCGGCGAGCAGGCCCGAGGTGGGATCCAGCCCGATCCAACCCGCACCCGGGAGATACACTTCCGTCCAGGCGTGGAGGTCTGTGAAATCCTTTTCAGCGCCGCTGGGGCCGTCGATCGATTTCTGGTCAGCCTTGAGTTGAATCAGATAACCACTGACAAAACGGGCGGCGAGGCCGCAATGGCGGAGCAGTTGGACGAGCACCCATGCGGAATCGCGGCAGGAGCCGCTGAGGCGGGTGAGGGTTTCTTCGGGTGACTGAACACCCGGCTCCAAGCGGATCAGGTACTTGATGGCGTGCCAGACCTTCTGGTTGAGGGCGACCAGAAAGTCGATCGTGCGGGCGGGGGTATTCCCTGTGGCTGCGGAATGAGCCGGCCCGGCGACCGGCAGCACCCCTCCGTCGTGATGTTTGTCCCCGGCTCTTTCCGAGTGCGGTGTCGGAATTTCATGACCCGCCATCAGCGCGGCGTGGGGGTGGCCGATGAGATCGCGTTTTACCTCCTCGACGGCCGCCTTGAGTTTTGGGGTGAGGGGCATCCGGAGGAGGAACGGCTCCAGTTCGTGGTTGAGCGCCGGATCATATTTAAACGGGAAGGTCTCCGCAGCTGGTTCGAGAAAGAAGTCAAACGGGTTGTAGACTGCCATCTCGGCGACCAGATCCACCGTGACGCAAAACTCGCGCGTCGGTTCCGGGAAGACGAGGCGCGCGAGGTAGTTGGACTGCGGATCCTGCTGCCAATTGATGAAATGGGGCTCCGGGGTAATCTTCAGGGAGTAGCTTAGGATGCGGGTGCGCGCGTGCGGGGCCGGCCGGAGCCGGACGACCTGGGGCCCGAGGTTGATGAGCCGATCGTACGAGTAGCGGGTTTGGTGGTAAAGAGCGACCTGGATGGACATGGTTATAAGTAGGGTTCAATCGGCTCGGCTCCGAGGGTGTCCATGAGGGCTTCGCGGTGGGTGGGTGATTCAACTTGCTGCAGCATCAGCCGGGCGCCTTTCAGACGTTCGGCAATGCCGAGGCGTCCGGCCTCTTCAGCGTGGCTGGCCCGTTTCAGAAACTTTTCGAGATAATCAACGTTCCGCCGCCACCGCCGGCGGTCGATCGCCTGCTTGGCGTGCAGACGCGCGGCATACCAGTCGCTGGACCGCAAGGAATCCAGGGTGAACAAGGCGCGGACATCCGGGTGCTCGATGGTCTTGCCCTCCCAGGTATCGTGGACCATGAGGTGCAGCAGCGCCCGCAACGGGGGGCAGGCCTGCTGCACGCTGCCGTCGTCGAAATACAATTGGGCCACCCGTTTCTGGGTGGCCACGATATTGGCCATTCCGTCGGCGAAAATTGCCTTGTCCTGCAGTTCGGGGCGGAGCATGGCGTCGGTAAAAACCGCGCCTGGATGGTTGAAAACCCGTCCGAAGAAGGCGCGAATAAAGCTCGCATTGATCCGGTAGCCCAGCCGGCTGGCGAGGACTTTATTTCCGTCCTGCTCGAAATCGCGGCACCGGTCCAGAAACTGGTTCGCGATCAGGAATTCCGGGCTGCGTTCGAGGGGCGACATGCGGCACCACACCTCGGGCACGAGCAGGCTGACATCATGCTCGACACGCATGTGGGGCCCCACGTAGCCGGCGGCGGTTACAAAGCCGTGGTGGCCGGTGAGGATTGAAGACACGAGCGCGTTGTTCAGATCGATGATGGGCGGCAGGGAATTAAAGGGACCCTTGGTGAGCGCGCCTTCCGAGCCCGCGCCGGTGGTGGAAGGCGATTTGCCGGTCATGCTGCAAATAAATTCCATGAACAGCTCCGGCAGCTCGAGGTAGTGAATTGGATTGAACACCGCGAGCGAACGAATCCCGGTTTCCGGCGGATTGTTGCGGCGACCAGGCAGCACGGCGTTCACGGGATGATGAACGGGCTGACCCGGCGGCACACGGCGGTGCAAGCGGGTGGCTATTTCGGCCAGATAGGCTTCGCGGGGATGAACCAAATCCGGTCGTGTCTGCAGGTAGCGCGGGTTGCGGCTCGGCTGTCCGTCCACCAATCGGGGGTGGGCGGAGGACACGAAGTAGGCCGTGGATCCACCCTCGGTCATGGTGCGGATCAGCGTCTGCATCGGCTCCGTGAAGGTGTAAAAGCCGACGGAATCCTCCAGCAACTCCCGGGCGTTGGCGGGGGTGAGCGGGGCGTAATTGGAAATAAAATTGCCCGGCCGCGCCAGATCGGATTCCGCCTGTTTGTCGTATCCTCGATGAATAGCATCGTCCGGCCGTTGGAAAAGCCGCAGCTCGCAATTCTGGACAAACTTGAGCGTGGTGGGCGGGGTGGCTTCGGGCAGGTTGGTCAGGCGTCGGGAGGGCACGAGCACGGAAGCGGTAATATCATCCTCGAGTTGGCATTTCGCGGCCGGGTTGAAGTCTTTGCGCAGGCCAAACGTCCGCCACGCGCCGTGTTCATCGAAGCCGACGCGCAGATAAGTGGTGATGAGCTTGCGGTTGTCGCATTTCAACTCGTTGGCGGGGGTGCCGTTGATGATGTCCACGCTGAAATGCATGCGCCATTGGGCCCCCCAATGGGGCTTGAAGTAGCGTTTTACGACAAACACGATTTCCTTGATGTATTGCGGGATACTGTCGAGCCAGGCATTGAATTCCGACGTGTAATCGCGCTGGTCGGGAGTGAGTAATTTGATGACTGAGCCGAGCGAGCGCTCCGGGGCGAGAATCTGGCGCCGATCTTTTCGGCGCTTGTCCCGGAAGCGATCCGCGTAGTCGCGATCAACCATTTCCGCGACCCGGTCGAAATCCTTTTCAAAATTCGCGATGAAAACCGGCCCCGTGAGAATAGCGTCGGTCAGCGGTTTGGAGATTTCGGATTTCCCGCCGCCGGAGACCGTGCAGGGCTTATGGCAAAACGTCCCTTCCGCCACGGTGCCGATCAGCCGCCAAGAGCGGTTCGCGGCCGGTTTTTCCATGCGGACCTTGTAGCCGGACGGGCGGACGTAGGTTTTGAAGGGGAGGAGTTTGATGCTGCGCTCGTGTTCGCCCTCGGCCCAGAAGATCATTTGCTGGTGCAAATCGAAGCGCGCGTGTTCGGGCACGTAAAGGATATCCGGGAATTGGTTGTCGACGGCGTAACCCTCCGGTTTTGGGGTCATGAATTTGCCGTAGAGGGAAATCATTTCCGCATAGGAATGCCCGCGGGCTTTGACGTGGAGATCGCCGCTGAACTCTTCACCGAGGTCGTGGCTGGGAAAGACCAGCGCGCCGCCCGCATGTTCCTCTTCGCACGAACCGAAAAGGTTGGCGGCATAGCTGATCTGGGTTTTGACCTCTTTTTTGCAGTAGCCGAAATAGTTATCCGCGATGAGGGTGACAATGATACCGGTTTCGTCGCGGCACGTTATTTTAAAGGCGTTGCCGTTGTTGTAGCGCTCGCTTTCCTCCCGCCAGCACATGCCCGCGCGGCGCTGCCGCTCGGTGGCGGCGTCCCAATGCGGGAGGCCGAGCGATTTTTTGGTGGCCTGCACGAGGTGGGGGGCGAGCACGACGCAGCCCGTGTGACCGCTCCAGCTTTCCGTGTCCAAGCCGGCATCGTTTTCGGGCAGGCTGGGATCACCCCCGTTGCCGAAGATGCTCTCGACGAAGTCCAAGTTGCTCACCAACCCTCCGGGCGCGAAGAACCGGATCTCCATGGATTTTTCCGGCGTGAACCCGGGCACCGATGGGCACACGATCGGCCGGATGAGCAGCGAGACAAAACACTCCGCCGGCAGGGGTTGGGTGGCGGTAAACGGGAGGCGCAAGAGCGGGCGGGGCGGGGCGAACGCCAGTTTCAAAAGGTTTCCAAACACACCCTTGGGCACGCTGATCTTGTCCGCCGGGATGGGCAATCCCCCTTCGACAATGTGAAAAATGCCCGCCGTGGTCCGCCGGTCGCTCTGCGGGTTGTGGAGCACCCCCTGCTGGATGCGATAGGAGCTGATGAGGTCGGAGAAAAATTCATCACGATCCACCGGCAGGGAAAGCATCCGCGCCATGCCGGGGCGGTCGAGAGTGAGGGAGCGCGCCGGCAGTTTAGTCACGGGCACATCCTGCAAATAATCGTAGAGAAAGGTCTGAATCCGCTGGTCCACAGGGCAAAGGTGGGTGGCCAGGAGGCGCTCCTGCTCGCGGTACTGCGCAATGAGCGGGGAGACGATGTCATGGAGTTCGGATCCGGCCGCGGTGGCGATCGGCGGAAATCCGAGCAACCCCAGCTTGACATTAATCTGCGCGGTCAGGCTGGCGGCGGAGGCTGGATGAGGGAGATTGATCAAGGTGGTAGGGGTCGATTAGACGGCGGGGGCATTGCTTTTCTCTGCCGCAACGGGCGCCCGGCAGTGACGGGATTCCTGCGGGAAATAGGGAGGGGTCTGCTGTTGCTGTTCTTCCTGCTGGACCATGATTTCATCTTCGAGGCTGTTGAACTCCTGAAAAATATAGGCGTCGAACAGGGCGCCGCCGATGGCATTGAGCTTATCTTGCAGCACATCGAGGTAGGTATGCAATCCGGATTGGAACACCTCGTCAATGGTGCTGAACTGCAGTTCGGCCAGCAGGCGGCCAGCCAGTTTTTCGGCGTCGTTGCAGAAGCGGCCCTCGGCGACCCCGGACAGCCGGCGGAGCGCCAGGTTTAGTTCATTGGCGCAAAAGCGCACCGACCGGGGAAAGATTTCGTTGAACAGCAGAAATTCGGCGACGAGCCGGGGATGCACCTCGGCCCCGTGGATGGATTTGTAGGCATCCCAACCGCTGCACGAACGGAGCACGGCGGACCATTCGAGCGCATCGGTCTGGGTGACGCTGGTCGGCGCCCCGCGTTCGGGCAGGGTCTGGTAGCGCACGTCGAGGATCCGCGAGGTTTTGTCCGCGCGCTCGATGAATTTGCCAACCTGCAAGAAGTGCCAGCCCTCGTTGTGGATGAGCGTGGTGTAGGTGATGCCAATGATGTGGAGCGAGCTGGCCTTGATCTGTTGAAAGAAATCGCTAGGGCTATCCTGCCAGGCCTGCCGCGCCTGCGGTGTGCGCACGAACCAGTAGAGACGATTCAGCTCCATCCACAGTTCAGCGGAGATTTGGTCCCGGACCATGCGGGCGTTTTCACGCGCCTGACAGATGGATGACACGATGGAATTGGGGTTTTCCAGCTGGAAAACGAGGAATTCCGTGACCGCCTGGCCGGTAGCCTGCGGGTGCAGCTGGAAGAACTGCTCCTCGTCGCCGGTGGTTTGCACGATGGGCAGCCAGTGCTCCGCCAGCCGCTGCTCGTCGAGGTTCCGCAAATCGAGCAGGAGTTGGAGATTGACGTCCACGATGCGCGCGATGTTTTCGGCGCGTTCAATGTAGCGGGACATCCAATAAAGACAGTTGGCAACGCGGCTTAACATGATTTAAAGGGAATCATTCAACAGGCAACATTCCACCGCGAACATCCCGGTGAAGGTCGCGCCAAACGATCTTCCCTTTGGACGGTGAACATTCGGGGTGGTTTTCATTCCTCGCCATAAAGGACCCAGGTGTCTTTGCTGCCGCCGCCTTGCGAGGAATTCACGATGAGCGAGCCCTCGCGCAGCGCCACGCGGGTGAGCCCGCCGGGTACGATGACGGTTTTCTCGCCATAAATGACGTACGGCCGCAGGTCGATGTGGCGGCCGGCGAACGTGCCATCGTTCAGGCAGGTGGGATGGCGCGACAGCGAAATCATGGGCTGGGCGATGTAGTTGCGCGGATCCAGCTCGATCTGCGCGCGAAAGGCGGCGATCTCCGCCGCCGTTGCCTTTGGTCCCATGAGCATGCCGTAACCACCCGATTCGTTCGCTGCTTTTACGACGAGCTTTTCCAGGTTTTCAAGAATGTATTTCAGGTCTGCCTCCTCGCTGGCGAGATACGTCGGCACGTTCGGGAGAATCGGTTCCTGGTCGAGGTAATATTTGATCATGCGCGGCACGAAATAATACATGACCTTGTCGTCGGCGATGCCGGTCCCGATGGAGTTGGCCAGCGACACATTTCCGGAGCGATAGGCGTGCACCAAGCCGGGGACCCCCAGCATCGAGTCACGGCGAAACACGGTGGGGTCAATGAAATCGTCATCAATCCGGCGGTAAATGACATGCACCGGCTGGAGTCCCTTGGTCGTGCGCATGAACACGCGCGCATCCCGGACCACGAGGTCCCGGCCCTCGACGATTTCGATGCCCATTTGCCGGGCGAGATAGGTGTGCTCGAAGTAAGCGGAGTTGGCGGCACCCGGGGTCAGGAGGACGATGGTTGGATCCGCCACCCCCGCCGGGGAAATATAGTGCAGCATTTTCAGCAGCTCCTGCGGGTAATGCTCCACCGGCCGAACCCCAATTTGCTCAAACATGCCCGGGAAGGATCGTTTCAAGGCCCGGCGATTTTCCAAAACGTAACTGACCCCGCTGGGGCAGCGGCCGTTATCCTCGAGCACCATGTAGGTGCCGTCCTGATCGCGGATCAGATCTGTGCCGCAAATGTGAATATAGATGTCCTTGGGGACTGAAAAATTTACAAACTCGCGCCGGAAATGTTTCCCGGACAGGACGTAGAAAGGGGGGATGACCCCATCCTTAAGAATTTTTTGCCCGTGATAAATGTCGTGCAAAAAAAGGTTCAGTGCCGTGATCCGTTGCACGAGGCCGCGCTCCAGGTGTTCCCATTCCTGGGCGGGTATGATGCGGGGCAGCAGATCAAACGGGAATATTTTCTCGGTTCCGGCGGAATCTCCGTACACATTGAAAGTAATGCCCTGACGGAGAAAGGACAGATCGACCGATTGGCGTTTGTGGGCGAACTCCGCCGCGCTTAGTTGTTCCAGGAGGTGCCGGAACTTCCGGTAATGCGGACGGTCAACACCCTGGGCGTCGAGCATTTCATCAAAAAATCCTTCCGGCTTGTAATTTTGGAGCATGCGGGTGGTTCGAAACTGGTCAGGGTGTCTAATTTGCGCCACTCGGGCCGGTGAAAACCCCGAAAGAATCGCTAATTGAGCTGACGTGTTTCATAGGCGAACATGGTAAGCAAGGCGCTTGCCGAACCCGGTCTGATTGAAAAAAAACCGCAAATTAAACCGGAATCAGGAATCACTGGCCACCGCGCCCCGGGAATGGTCCCGGGTTGGGGTGAATCGGTGGCGAGCGTCATGAGGTGAGGGTTAACCCGCGAGGTGGCACGGGTCATAGCCCGCGATAGTTAAACAGCCGGCGTTCCTGGATCATGTGGGCGACCTGCGGGGGAACCATGTTCGTCCAGGTGGGGTCGCCGCCCTGAATTTTAGCCAGCACATCGCGCGAGAAGATGGGCAGGCAACTTTCATTGATGTCGCGCAGGCTCTCGATGAAATGACTCTCCACCAGGTAGGCGTGCAGATGGCGCAAATTGTCGGCCACCCGCAGGTTTCCGGAGGTGATCATGGCCCCGGTTTTGGGATCACGCAGCGGATACACATAGAGTTTGAGATCGTTTTTAAACAACCGGCCAAAGGATTCCAGAATGCCACCCTCGAGGTCGGTGTAATATTTTTCGTCAAACAATTCGCGCAGACTGGGGACGCCCAGCACAATGCCGATCATCTTCTTGGTGAAATGGAAAAGGTAGGCCGCCAGCCGGTGGTATTCGCCATAGTTGGAGATCAGCACCGTCTTGCCCAGCGCGCAGAGAATATCCACGCGGGCAAGAAAATCCTGGTGATCGATCTTGTCGCCGTCGATGAGGTTCTTCAGGGTCATTTCCATGAGCACCAGCACCTCTTCGCCCTGCACTTTTGGTTCCTGCACAAACAGGGCCTGGGCGCATTCGAGCATGTCGATGGTGACGTTGGTGACCGGACGGAAACTCCCGCGTTCGACGAGGATGCACTTTTTGTAAAGCACGTCGGCGGGTTGCACCACTTCGCCATTGGCCATGAACATCGCGGCCTTGGTCAGCCCCTTCTGGACGAGTTGCAAGGCCATCAAGCGATTGTCCAGAGCCGCAAAACCGGGCCCGGAAAACTTGATCATATCGACCTCCACGCGCTCGGTGGTCAGATTGTCCAGCAGGGCATCAATCACGCCGGCGGGATCTTCGTGCAAATAGACCGCCCCGTGAATCAAGTTTACGCCCACGATCCCCAGCGCCTCCTGCTGTTGGAGATTTTCTTTGTCCAGCATGCGGACGTGGATGATGATGTCGGAGGGCGGGGCTTGCGGCTGCGGTTGAAACCGCACCCCCATCCAGCCATGGCACTCATCCGCGCGCCGGTAACTGCGGGCGGTGACGGTGTCGGCGAACACGAAAAAGCGGGTGTTCTGGCCGCGTTTTTCATTCAGCCGTTCACAGAGCAGCCCAAACTCATGGTCGAGCATGGTTTGCAGGCGTTGGCGGCTGACATAGCGATCCGCGTGGCCATAGATGGCGTCGCTGACCGTCATGTCATAGGCGGAAATCGTCTTGGCAATGGTGCCGGCCGCACCGCCCACGCGGAAGAACCAGCGGGCCACCTCCTGGCCCGCGCCAATTTCGGCGAAGGTTCCATATTTGCCGGGATCCAAATTGATCTGCAGCGCCTTCTGGTGTGTGCCGAGCACTTCTTTGTTCATGGCCGAAGCAGTATTCATCATTACCTTGGTTAATCGAGAATGAAATTGTGAGTGGTTTGGAGCAACGGCGCGACGACCCGGCGCCAGGTCAGACCTGGGCCGCCGAGGCCACGGCTGGAGTGGTTTTTTCGGAGTCGCTGAGGGGTGCCTTTTGCCCCCAGCTTCGCCAGCCCTCCGTGATTTCGAGCAGGCCCCAGCGGGCCGTGGCCCGGAGAATCGGTCCCACGCTGGCGGCGGCGAAGGTGTATCCCTGAAACATGAATCGGCGCCGGTCATTGGCGCGCCCCAGCGTCCCCCGCGCCCGGCGGGACCGGGCTATTTGCGCGAACCGCCGATTGTAGGTGCGCATCCAGAAATAGAACGGCGTGGAAGGCGGGGTCGAAAAATAAGGTTCGACCAGCGCGCTGGGGCCGCGTTTGAAAGGTTGCGAGGCGACTCCCAAATAGTAAAGCCCCAGGTCGAGCAGGAACGCCAGCCGCATCAGGTCGAACTCACCGAGATATTCGTATTTGTCCTGGTAGATCGCCTCGAACCACCGGGCGTAGCTCTGCCCGAAGTCGTGGTTGTGCCGGGCGATGCGCGGGGCCAGCGGCTCCCCGCGTTGTTGCGCCAAAATTAATTCCGTCGTGGCCGTGACTGTGAAGGAAATCCAGTCGAGACCGGGACTGTAAAATGGATCGAGGAAGCCCGCGGCGTCGCCGACGAGCGAAAAACCATCGCCGGCGAAGGTGGTGCTGTGAAAGGGGAGGTTCTTGCGCCAATGCACGTCACCCTCCACCCAGTGGGCGTCCGCCATCAATTCCCGGCCCACGGGGTGTTGCTGGAGAAAGTCTTTCAGACGCTGGCCCGGCGAACCGCCCTCCGGCCACTGGACGCGCCGCTGGTCAAACGTCACTCCCACGCTGACCTCGCCGCCCTTCAGCGGGATCCACCAAGCCCACCAGCCATCGCCCATCAGGTGGTTCGTGGCCGAACCACGCTGGCCGTAGCACGCCGCCGACCAGGCGGGAAATTTGCGCGCCAGCTCCACGCTCTCCCAATCTTTCACCCCCCGCCAGCGCGCCCAAACTGCGGTCGTGGGATGCGCGTGGTTGGGGCGCCACCAGCCCTGCTGGCGCGCCAGGAGGGCGGCCACGCCCGAGGCATCCACCACCCACCGCGTCCGGACGGATCGGGACTGATCCTGGTATTTTACCGTGACAACCTGTTCGCCACCGGGCTGCAGTTCAATGTTCTGCACCGTGGCGGGACGCCAGAGTTCAGCCCCCCCCGCGCCGGCCCGGCGCAAGACTTCCTCATCGAGGGTGGCCCGATCAACGAGGTAGGCGGGCACCCGGGACCAATAGCGCCCGCCAATTTCGCTGCACTCGTCCAACTCCTTGGTGCGCGCATTGGTGAACCAAAACCGGAGCCCGTGCTTGGTGAGCTGGGTTTCGTTGAGGAATTGGGTCAGCCCCAGGACCCGGCAGAGGAAGTAAGTGCTGAGCTCAATCGTTGCTTCACCCACCCGCCGGCCCAACGCGGTCGACTTTTCAAGGATTAATACCCGCAGGTTCGGCTGTTCCCGTTTCAGGATCAGGGCCGTGGCCGCGCCTGACAGGGCTCCTCCAATGATCACTACATCATACGGACGATCCTCGTTTGGCGGGAAGTTCATGCCCGGACACTCTATTCGACGCGGCTGAGATGCACGTCCAGCTTGACCGTCTTGCCATCCTCGGCGGAGAGCGTGATTTCACCGAGATCAGCATCCTTGTTCGGGTTTTTCAATTTCGCCGCCCAAAGCCGCACCCGCCAGACGGGCGCCGCCTCGCCGTGTTCCAGCTTCAGTTCCGTCGCCGTGATCTTCAGGTTTTCCAAAATTGGCTCTTTTAATGCCAGTTTGATCGCCTGGTCAGAATCAATTTTCAACTGCTTTCGATCCAGCGGATTTTGCTTGTCCAGCAGCGGCTCCAGCAGCCGCAGCGGGCGCTTAACGTCGGTCATTTTTCCGGCGACGAATTTGACCTCCACGGCCTTCAGGGTCGCGGTTTCATCGCGGTACACCACCCGCCAGACTTTGGGGGTCAGGCTGGCAACTGATTTCTCCGATCGGATTTGTACGACCTTGTCTTTGGCTTGCTCACCCACGTAGCGATTGCCTTCCTGGACGAGTTCAAACGCGGTCGGGTCGGCGGCGCGCGCGGTCATGATAACCGCCATAAATCCCAGGGAGAACCCGAGGGTCCGGAGCACGGAAATAAATGTGTTTGTTTTCACGCCCCGCAGTGTAGGCCCATCCGCCCACGGAAACAACTTGGAAAGCGGTTCGGCGTTTGACTTGCAGTGAACTAGTTTTCTATCCTGTCGTTTAGATGACGCCCTAACTAATAATTCCGTGCTCTTTCCGCCACCTTATCGCCCGCCATGTTCGCCGCGTGTTGTGATCACCGGGGCGGGGATCGTCACCGCGTTGGGCCAGGGTTGGTCGGCCAACGCCGCCGGATTTCGCCAGGGCCGGACCGCTTTTCGCCCAGTGACCTTGTTTGATGTTTCGCGTCAGCGGGCGAAAGTGGCCGCCGAAGTCGGGTTGCCAGTCGGCTTGCCGGCCTCCCGGCTGGGCGCGCGTCGCCTGGGCCGGCTCGATCGCGCCGCCCGGCTTTTGTGGATCGCCGCGCACGAGGCCTGGCACCAGGCCGGATGGGAACCGGCGGAGGGATTGCCGCTCGTCCTGGGAACCACCAGCGGGGGGATGAGCCTGGGGGAGGCCTATTATCGGCAGGCGATGGGCGAGCCACAGCGGCGTCGAAATCAAGCCGTGCGAGCCCTGAACTATCAGGCGCAGCGGCAGGCGCTGGATCTGGCGGATGCCCTGGGTTTTTGCGGGCCGGTGCACATCATCGCCAATGCGTGTGCCTCGGGAGCCAATGCCATTGGGCAGGCCTTGGAGCTGCTGCAGAGCGGTCGCGCGGAGCGGGTGTTGGCGGGCGGTTACGACGCCTTGAGCCAATTGGTGTTCGCCGGTTTTGATTCCTTGCAAGCGTTGTCCCCAACCCAATGCCGTCCCTTTGACGCCCACCGCGACGGGTTGGCTCTCGGGGAAGGCGCGGCGGTCCTCACTTTGGAAACCCTGGCGCAGGCCACCCGGCGCGGCGCGGTTATTCTGGGTGAACTGGCGGGGTACGGCGCGGCCACGGACGCGCATCATCTGACCCAGCCGCATCCGCAGGGAGACGCGGCGCTGGCGTCCATGTCCGCCGCCTGTGCGGCGGCCCGGATCACGCCGGCACAGGTCGGCTATGTGAACGCCCATGGCACCGGCACGCCGCTCAATGATGGCGCGGAGGCAGCGGCCATCAATCGCTGGGCGGGCGCCCGCGCGGCCACGCTGCCTGTGAGTTCCACCAAGGCGAGCATCGGCCACTTGCTCGGCGCGGCCGGCGCCGTGGAGGCGGTGGTTTGTCTGATGGCTCTCCAAGGCCAATGGCTCCCGCCCACGGTGACCTTGCAGACGCCCGATCCGGCTTGCCTCTTTCCCATCGTGCAGCAACCGACCGAGGCAAAACTGGAGTACGCGCTCACCAACTCGTTCGGCTTTGGCGGGGCCAACGCCACCTTGATATTACGGAGGTGGGCATGAACCAGATTTTTATTCACGGGTATGGCGCAGTCTCGCCGGCGGGCTGGGGGATGGCGGCGGTGCGCGCGGCCCTCAGCAGTGGGGAGCCAATGCCCGTGAAGCCGCTCGCCCGACCCGGTTGGAAAAACCCGCTGCGCGTGCGGTCCGTGCCGGCGCCGCCCGGGCGACCGGCCTTTCTCGGTCATGCCCGCTTGCGCCGCACAAGTCCAATCACGCACTACGCCGTGGCCGCCGCGCTCGAGGCGCTGGGGGGCGACGCGGCGCGCGTCCAGGCCGGGGCGCTGCGGCTGGGGATTGTGTTTTGCGTGATGGACGGGTGCGTGAATTATTCGCGGCGCTTTTATGACGAAGCCTGGCGCGATCCCGCCACCGCCAGCCCGCTCGTTTTTCCGGAGACGGTCTTTAACGCGCCCGCCAGCCACCTCGCGGCTTTGCTGGGCACCACGGCGATCAACTACACGCTCATCGGCGATCCTGGGACGTTTTTGCAGGGACTTTCACTCGCGTCCGATTGGCTGCTGAGTGAACGCGTGGAGGGTTGCCTCGTCGTCGGGGCGGAGGAACTCGACTGGCTGACGGCGGATGCCTTTCGATTGTTTGACCGCCAGCTGATTCTCAGCGAGGGCGCGGGTGCGATTTACCTGCGCCGTGAATCCGCGGGCGCCCGGGCGCAGCTGGAGGCAATTTCGGACGCGCACCTCTTCACCCGGGAGCAATCCCGGGAACACGCCGCACGCCGCGCCCGCCATGAAATGTCGCCGGGCGGAGACCGGGAGCTGTTGTGCGACGGCTTGCAAAATCTCGCGCGCTACGATCGGGCGGAGCGGCTCGCCTGGGGCGACTGGGGCGGTGCCCGGTTGGCCCCCAAGCAAACTCTCGGTGAGGGGTTGCCCGCGGCGGCCGCCTGGCAATGCGCGGTGGCCATCGACGCGCTGACGACGGGTCGTTATGTTTCAGCGACGGTGAGCGTGGTGGGCTGCAACGAGCAGGCCCTGGCGGCGCGGTTTGGCCGCTGCCCGGAAACGGCCGGAACGAATATATGAGTGAGCGAATCATTCTCGTCACGGGAGCCAACGGCGGTTTGGGCCAGGCCATCGCCCGCGCGTTTCTCCAGGAAGCACCGGATAATTTTGTCTGGCTCGGCGTGCGCGCGCACCGGGAGCAGGCGGAAAAATTGGGTCAGGAATTTTCCGGACGTTGCCGCAGTCTGGATCTCGACGTGACCCTGCCCGCCGCGTGGCTTGCGGCCGTGGCGCAGATACTTTCCGAGCACGGACGGCTGGATGTGCTCGTGAATAACGCCGGCAAGCATGAGGATAGCCTGCTGGCGACGATGACTCCCGGCGCGTGGCAGCAGGTGCTCGCGACGAACCTGGAGGCGGTTTTTCACGGCTGCCAGGCGGTGTTACCCACCATGATTTCGCAGCGGTTCGGCCGGATCGTGAACGTCGCTTCGTTGAGCGCTTTGCTGGCGCCGGCGGGGCAGACCAATTATGCCGCCGCCAAGGCCGGGGTGGTCGCGCTGACACAATCCCTCGCCAAAGAGGTCGCCCGCATTGGCATCACGGTTAACGCGGTCTGCCCGGGTTATGTGGAAACCGAGGCCTTGGCGTCCCTGGGGACGGAAGAGCGCAAGGCGGTCGCGGGCCGGATTCCGATGCGCCGTTTTGGCCGGCCCGACGAGGTCGCGTGCGCCATCCGATTTCTGGCTTGTTCGGAGGCGAGTTACATCACAGGATCGGTTTTGAAAGTGGACGGCGGGATTTTTTAATGAACCATGGACGACTTGGACGCACTCAAACAACGGATCAAAGCATTGATGGTGGAGAACCTCATGTTGCAAGTCACCAGGGCTGAGATTGGCGACGACCAATTGCTCTTCGGCCCCGGCAGCCTCGGACTTGATTCGGTGGACGCGCTGCAACTGGTGGTGGCGCTCGACAAACATTTCGGTCTGAAAATTCCCGATCAAGCCGCCGCAAAAGAGGTTTTGAAAAACGTCAACACGATTGCCGCAGCGGTGTGTGTGAAACTTGCGGGCGGTCAGGCGCAAAACTAACCGGCTTGATTTGGTCGGTTTCTGAAACGATGCCTGCCCAGGTGTGGCGTTTGGATCTTCAAACCGTTGGCGTTACCAGGTTCCACCTCAATCCGCCCGCCGCCGCAAAGTCTCGAAAGCGCGGTGGTGCGGCTTAATTTTGCAAACCGATTACAAAGTGTGACCCGCCACCGTGCAAGTCGGTAACTGGCTGATTGCCCCAAAGGCGTAGGTGCCGCCGGACGGGCAAGCAGGCTCCACCTTGATGTATAAGGTGGCCCCGTAGATATCGCTCTTATTCGGCGCCACGGTATCGATTTTCCGATTATCGGTTGCCCACTGATGCTTGGCGGCATCGATGGCTTTCAAATTTTCGAGGCAGCTCTTGGCTTGGGCCGTGGTGCGTGAGTTGAGCACCCTCGGAACCACCACCCCAAACAAGATGGTCAGGATGGCCATGGCGACCATCAACTCCACCAAAGAGAAGGCGGCGACCGCCCAAGGGGACGGCTGGCCTCGGACCGCTGGATTACCGCCGCCATCGGGGCAACGGCAGACATTGCGCTGGCAACTGAAATGAACGGGCCATCGAATAAAGTGAGCACCGCCAAACCGCCCCGAGCCTTGGGCATTTACCTGCGCTCGGTTCAGTTGAATTTCGATTTTCACTGTTAAGAAGATCATGCACGGTTGCTGGTTGGCTGTCGGTACGTACTTTTACCTATAAATTTCCAGTGACACGGAGGGTGAGGCCTTTGCAGCGACCGGTTTTGAATGGCTCGAACCGCTGCCGCATGGCTCTGCCGGGCCGACAAGTCGGCCCGGCAGCCAAAGTGGTGACGAGTCACCGCACTCCAAAGCGGCGCTGCGCTTTCGTCCGCCTGTTCCGTGTTGCATCCGTGACTCTACGGCATGGATTCGACACGGGGTAATTCACTCCCAATCCAGGCGCATCTCCCGCAGGCGCGCGCGGAGCAAGGGCAGGTCCCACAGGTGCGTGCCCATCTGCGTCGCGGCGGCCAGCCAGCGGCCGCCCGGACTCCACTCCAG
>JAYTXL010000382.1:0-7123 GCA_043742955.1 Verrucomicrobiota bacterium
CGACTGGACGAATTCTGGAAAGACCGCCTCAACCAGCGAGCCGCACGCAACGACACCCTGCCCTTGGCAGCTTAATGGAAGAATTTTGTCTCACACCCCCGGGTGAAACTCTTTCCCGGCGCAGAAGAAGTTGCTTGAACCTGTCTGTGCAAAGGGTCTGAATGGGACTCATGAACCACCACTTGATATTCGCGGCCAGTTTTTTTCTGCTGGCCGCCACTCTGCCTGCCGCCGAGGACCGCAAGGCCCGCGTGTTGAACGACCGCGCCGCAGTCCAGGCCGCCGGCAAATGGATTTACAACGACCTGCCCCAGGGCTATGCGGAAGCTGGCCGGACCGGCAAACCGCTGCTCGTCATTTTTCGCTGCGTCCCATGAGTGGATTGCCGTGGCTTTGACGAGCAGGTTGTTCGTCGCGATTCCCAAGTTGCCGATTTGATGGACAAGTTTGTGTGTGTCCGCCTCATCCAGGCGAACGCCATTGATCTGGCGCTTTTCCAGTTTGATTTCGATCTGACCTTCGCCGCCTTTTTTCTGAATGCCGACCGCACGATTTACGGACGATTCGGTTCGCGCTCAGAAATGAAAGACGCGGCGCGCGAAATGTCGCTGGAAGGCTTCCGGGCGGCGCTGGCGTCGGCGCTGGAACTGCACCGGAAATATCCGGCCAACCAAGCGTCGCTGGCCGGCAAGCAAAGCCCCGTGCCGCGATTTAAGACTCCGGCGGAATACCCCTCGCTGGCGGGAAAATATAAGCCGTCGCTCGATTACGAGGGGCCGGTGATGCAGAGCTGCCTGCACTGCCATCAGGTGCGGGAGGCGGAGCGGAAATTTATCCGTGCCGAGCTTAAAACCATGCCTGACGAAGTGTTGTTTCCCTGGCCGATGCCCGATGCCCTGGGCCTGGCGTTTGATCCCCAGCAAAAGGCCCGGATCAAGAGCGTGGCGCGCGGATCTACCGCAGAGCAAAATGGTTTCAAGGCCGGCGACGACGTGAGCACACTCGCCGGTCAGCCGATTCTTTCCATTGCCGACGTGCAATGGGCGCTGCATTCCGCGAAAGCGCCGACCACTCTCAAGGCGGAGGTGTTGCGGGGTGGGAAACGGATGCCGCTGGTGCTCACGCTGGCCGGGGATTGGCGTCGAAAAAGCGATCTTTCCTGGCGGCCGACCAGTTGGGATCTGCGGCGCATGGCCACCGGCGGAATGCGGCTGGAAGATTTGTCCGCGGCGGATCGCGCCCGATTAAAGCTCGCAGACAGCGACCTGGCTTTGCGGGCGATTCACGTCGGCCAATACAACGAGCACGCGGCGGCCAAGCGGGCCGGATTCCTGAAGGACGACATCATCGTGAGCCTGGACGGCCAAGAAAAACGAATGACGGAAAGCGAGCTCCTGGCATACGTGCTGCAATCAAAACCTCCGGGCGCGCGCCTGCCGACGACGGTGTTGCGCGGGGGGGAGCGCTTGAATCTGGAATTGCCAACGCAACCGTAGCGGTTCGACCGACTTCAACGCGCGGGAAATTTCACGGTCGCCAGATAGATGCTTGTCTTGCCTTCGTGCGAGGAATAATAGCTCACCCACAGCAGGTTATTGTGCCAGACCATTCCGGGGTAGCTACAGTCGCCGCCGGAGGGCAGCTTCAGAATCTCGGTCAATTCGCCTTGCTCGGGATCGAGCAGCATCAGCGAGGTGCGCACCGCGCCGTCGTAGAGTCGACCTGCCGCGACGATCCGGCCATCCGGCAGCGCGAGCAGATGTGGGCCGCCGATCCGCACACCGAGATCTTTCCATTCCCATTCAGTGTAGGGCGGCCGCGCGATGCCCAGTTGACCATTGGCCCCCTTGCCGTCGCAGCGCAGCAGGCAGAGGCAGGTGCCGTCCTTGAGAAAGAGCAGCGACGTTTCATTGGGATTACCGACGTCAAACAATTTCGGAACCACGGTGTTAAATTTCTTCCCATCCTTGCTCGAGTAGAGCCGGATGAAATTGTCCGCCGTGGTGTCATAACCAATGCTGTAAGCCATTTTCTTGTGCCAGGTCGTCCGCCAGAGCCAGAGATTGGAATCGCCGATTTTCACGGGCGCCGACCACTCGGTTCCGTTGCTGGAAAACCAGGCCAGGGATTGGTGCTTGATCTCCGCCGGCTGCGTCAGCGCAACCGCGCCGCTCAACATCAAGCGGTTGTCGGGCGTGATCGTGATCTTCGCATCGCGCAAATCGCCGAGGGCCGAAGTGATCAGTGCCGCCGATTCCCATTGGATGCCGTTGCTGGAGGAGAGCACGCGCAGCGCACCATCCGGCGAAACGTGCGCCTTGCCCTCGCGGAAAACGCAGAACCATTTATCCTGAAAGCGCACCAGATCAGTGAAGGCATTATGCGGTGCCGCATCCCAGATCTTTCGCACGGCCACGATCTCCGCGTCCGTTGTGGCCGACTGGGCGGTGCGGCCGGGCCCGAGGGTGAGCACCAGGAGCATCAAAGAAATGCGCGTGATGATGGTCGGTTGCAGGAGTTGAGTCATCGAATTGTTCACCCGGCCATGATTGTTTAATGCAGACATCGTGGGCTTGAACGTAACAGCCGTTGTGCGGTGGTTCAAACTGAAACTCGTCGCGCGGGCGTTCCGCCCGTTTTTCCTTAAGGCGACCGGACGCCACCCGAACGCGCAGCCCAGGACGGTTGCGCCCCTCGGTTCGGGGAGGCAAAATGGGATGTCCCTTGCGGCGCGGAGGTTCAGCAAACGTCAACGCCAGGCTGATCCGGGCTGCTTCGCCGCAAGAAATCAGGCCGCATATGGCCTTAGCATCATTATTTCACTTTGATGTTTTATTTGTTATTTGACATCATATCGGATCTACGGCATTGCTTAAACATGAGAACCACGCTGACTCTGGACGATGAGATCTTCGAACAGGTGAGCCGCCAGGCGAAGGCGCGCGGCCGGTCGCTGGGCAAAACGGTTTCTGACCTCGTGCGCCGCGGCCTCAATGCTCCCACCCCCTCCTGTGACAAGGGCGGCCTCGTCGTCTTCCAACTTCCCGCCGATTCACCCAAGGTCACCACGGACGACGTGCGCCGCCTCGAAGCCGAGGGCGCATGAAGGGTTATCTCCTCGACACCAACGTGCTCATCGCGCTGCTCTGGCCAAGCCACGCGCAGCACCCGCTGGCGGTGAACTGGTTTGCCCGGCACCGGACCAGCGGCTGGGCGACCTGCCCGCTGACCGAGGCGGGTTTCGTTCGCATCGTCTCGAACCCCGCCTTTTCCCGCGATGCGGTCACCCCGCGCGAAGCCACCGGTCTCCTGTCCGCCAACACGGCCGCCAAGGACCATCTGTTTTGGCCGGACGAACTGCCCTTCGCGGAAACCGTCGCTTTCGCCGGGGCGCGCCTCGTCGGGCATCAACAGGTGACCGATGCGTTCCTGTTGGGCCTCGCCCTCCGCCGGGGCGGCCGGCTGGCCACGCTGGACGAACGCATTGCGGCGCTGACCGAACCAAAGTCGGCGGCCCGCAAGACGCTGGAGGTTGTGGCATAATCAGCCTGTCTCCCGGCTTGGCGGCGGGCGGTTGCCCAGCTGCGGCTGGCGTGGTGGGGTGACGCTACTGCGGAGCCACAAACTGATTTGCGGGCCCGAGTCAGAGGCTCGGCGTAGCCTCGCCCCACCGACGCGCGGGCTTCTTGCTGGAGCAGTTTGCCTAGTCCTGGAACCGGTAGGAGAAAAGTTCCGCGTCGCGGAGGACGAATCGAATCCGAATCGCCTTGCCCTGGATCGACGATAGGTCGGGGCTCTCCTTCCACGTGGCGCGGCGGTCGAGTGTGTCGCCGAATAATTCGTCGCCGTCCTCGATGCGGTAACCAGCCAAGGGTTTCCCAGTTTGGTCCTGCAGTTCCACGCGCACACTGCCGGCGGCGGAGGTGGCAAAGTTGAAGGAGAGCGTTTTCCCGGTGAATTTCACTGGCTTCGTGATGAGTTCTCCCCCCTTCATCGGGGCGTGCACGGAAACAAATCCATCCAGTCGCAGGGTGTAGCGGCGCAGCAGGTCGCTGTGGCCGGTCCAATAACTCTCCACGGCGTAGAGCGAGAGTTCGTTCGGCGCTCCGGCGAGCGATGATTTTGTTTCGACCGGGTGCCAGGCGATCGCCTGGTGTCCGTAATTCCAAGTGCCATCACGTTCGAGGCCAGGCGACAGAAATCCCTCATTCCAGCGATTGAAGGTCACGCCATCACGACTTGCCATGAACAGACCTTCGGTGATGGCACGCCCGTATCGCTCGCTTGATTTGGATCGCCATTGCCGGTTTTCGAACTCCGGGAGGGCGCGCAATGAAGGAGACCAACGGCGAAGACGTTCGGGGGTGACGGGGGGGCGGGCTTCATCCTCGGGTCCGTCCTGGTGACCTCGCTCCACGTAACGAAGCGGAAAACCGATCAGCAGATGGGGCGCGCGGTAATAGGGTTTAACCTGGCTTGTGTAGAGTTGCTCGGAGGGCGAATCGACGTACTTCAGATCCGCCTGACCGGTCCAGTGGAGGAAATCCTTGGACACGGCCGTGCGAATCGCGCGGTGGCCCTGCGGATTCCAGATCTTTTCGTCGTTGAAACCTCCCTTGGTGAAGTAACGCCAGTACGCGCGATACTGCCCGGCGGGCGCGTCCCAGAAGGCCAGATTTTGCGAATCAAACGCCCCATCGGTCAGGATGGGCTGGTCACTCATTGGCGACCAATGCAACCCGTCGGGCGACTTGAACGCGAGCAACCCGCGACGGTGGTCCGCAGGCAGACGACTGGCCGGAAGCAGTGCTTTATATCGCGCGTCGGCGGGGGCGTTTGGATTCTCATCCTTGAAGACGGCGGGTTCACCGGGTTCGGACATCGCGCTGCCGACCTGCTGGCGAACCAGGACGATGTTGTTCGCCCTGCTGCCTTGGAATTCGTGCAGCCCCAAGGCTGGCTTGATCCAATGAATCCCATCATTGCTTTCCGCATAGCAGCAGAATAATCCGTGGGTGCTCGCATCGACGCCATTCGGGGTCACCTTCAGATGACCGGCCGCGTAGTACATGCGGTAGCGGTCGCCGTCCTGGAAGATGCTGTGATACACACAGCCACTCCCTTCCCATGGCTCGCCGTGTTCCAGGACGACTTCCTGGGGCGTCGGATGATGCAGCCTCAGTTCCGCCTTCCCGGAAAGCCGGTCGATGAGGGAATCCTCGACAAACAGTTCTCGCCGCGAACCGATGTCGCGCACCTTCGGTATTGGTGGCGGTTGGGCCATCGCAATGGGGCCCGTCAGGTCGGAAAGGATCGCCATGAGAACGAACCAGCCGAGGGGTTTCATCAATTGTTCATTTTTGAGGATGCCCGCCGGTCGCGGTGGCGGACCTGATTGTTTGTGCGTGTTGTCGATCATCAATGCACCGGCCGGGCCTGGTTTATGGGCCTCATTTATTTTCCTGCTTCTTTGCTTTGTTTTGCGCCTTTTGTCCGACCGGCGCCTCGCCGCCAGTGACCGGCACCGGCCAATTCCTTTTCACCAACGATTTCAATTCAACGAGGGTGGTGGCGTGCCTCGGATCCCGGGCCAGGTTGGCATACTCGTGCGGGTCAACCTCGTGATCGTAAAGCTCCACGCCCTTTTCACCGCCGTCCCACTCGGTGTAGCGCCAGCGCTCGGTGCGGACGCTGTGGCCGGGGAAACCACCGCGCTGCACCTGGGTGAAGGCCGGGCGGCTCCACGGTGCGGTGGGATTTTGCAACAGCGGCTTCAAACTCGCGCCCGGCAAATCCTTAGGCGGGGTCAGCCCGCATAAATCCGCCAGGGTGGGATAAATGTCCACGAACTCGACCGTGCGCGGACTCGCCTTGCCATTTCCTTTGGCACCGGGCGTGACCCAGATCATGGGCACTCGCGCCGACTCCTCGAACAGACTCTGCTTCATCCACAGCCCGTGTTCGCCGAGGTGATAGCCGTGGTCGCTCCAGAACACGACGAGGGTGTTGTCCCAGAGTTTGAGCCGGTCCAACGCTGCGAGCACGCGTCCGATCTGTGCATCCACAAACGAGATCGCCGCGTAATAACCCTGCTTCACTTCGCGCGCCTGCGGTTCGGTGACGCCGAACCACGGCCATGGCGTGGTGCTCGAAAGCGAGGGCTTCGGGACATCCTTCAAATAGCCCGCCGGCTCCATGGGGAGTTGGATCTTGTCCAGCGGGTAAAGCGCGAAATACTTCGCCGGCGCGACGTAGGGGGTATGCGGTTTGTAAAATCCGCACGCCAGGAAGAACGGTTGATCCTGCTTCTCCTCCAGCAGCTTGATGATCTCGGTGGCGACCTTGCCATCGGTGTGTTCCTCGTCCTTGCCCGATTTGTCGGCGAGGAAACTCATGGCGCTGCCAAGGCCCCGCTTGGGCGTGTAATTGATGATGTCCGGTTCGAGCGTGGTCTTGTCGCGACCAGCGGGATTGACGGTGTGGTTCCACGACAGGGGGTCGTCCAGACCGGGCGTGCCGATGTCGCCGGGATTGCCGTAATGATAAATCTTGCCGACGCGCGCGGCGAAATAGCCGCTGTTCTTGAAAAGCTGCGAAACCGTCAGCACGTCCGGAAGGCCGGTGCGGAAATGGTATTGCAGGTTAAAGACGCGCGTGGCGTCCGGCCGCAGCCCGGTCATCAATGAGGAACGACTCGGCGAACACAACGGGAACTGGCAATAAGCACGGTCAAACTTAACCCCCATCTTCGCAAGCCGGTCAATGTTCGGCGATTTCACCAGCGGATGGCCGTAGCAGCCCAGGTCGTTGTTCATGTCATCCACGGCGATGAACAGGACGTTGAGCTTTTTGCCGGGCACCGCCGCGGAAGCGGCCGGCGGGAAAGCCCAGCCGGCGAGGGCGAGCAGAAGGCAGGCGATGATACGTTTCATAGAGAAATCGGGCGTTGTGTTTGAGATTCAGCCAGCCAGGCCCAGTTTTGGCAATGGCGCTTTCGCCGTAATTAAAGCCCGAACTCAGAGCTCTCCGGTTCAAAATCGGTTTTAGAATTCGGGTTATGGGCAAAACATTTCGGGCGTCAGCAAGAGGTTGACTTGCAGCCAATGCACTGGACTGCTTTAAT
>JAYTXL010000383.1:0-13373 GCA_043742955.1 Verrucomicrobiota bacterium
CCACGACCCAGTTCACGTGTTTCCAGATACCCACCCAAAAAAAGTGCCCCAGAAGTTCCACGCCCGCTTGACATTTATGAAGCCATATCAACGACTCAAGCTCACCCACAGCCGAAAGGAAACCATGAAACTGAAACCTGAAACGTCGTCGGCTGTTGGGTGCAGCGCTTGGTTAGGCGGCATATCAGAGTCCGCTCAAATCCTCAAGCGTGAGCCTTCGCCGTCTCGGTGGTTCCTCGCGCTGCTTCAAATACGCCTTGAATTCAAGAAGCTCCTTCTCAAGCTTCGCATGCGCCTTTTGGAGTTCCGCATGTTGGTCATGAAGTTCCGAATGAGATTGTCCGAGGAGGCTATGATTTATTTTGAGCGCCTTGTAGAGTCGGATAATCCTAGCCGGTATTTGCATGTGATGGCGGAGCTTCATTGTTTCGCCGCGTATCTCACTCGGGGACGCACGATTAAGAATCAACTCTTCGATGATTCCAATTTGTTTGAGGATGACATTCATAATGACGTGATCTCGCCGCCTAACGAAAAAAGCTCAGCGACGCTGGGAGGGAGCGAGTGAGCACGCCCGCGCAATCCGATAAGAGCGGCGCGCGGCAGCGGAACGCGAAGCGTTCGCTGCAGCGCGATGGTAGCCACCCTGTAAGCGGCGCTCGGCACGCAGAGAAACCAGCGGTCTGGTAGGAGTGGGGGGACTTCCAAACAACCAACAAACCAAAATTATGGGATACATAAAACACGACGCAATCGTTGCAACATCTTGGCAAGCCGAGCACCTCGCCCGTGCGCGGCAAATGGCGGTCGGACTCGGGCTCCAATGCTCTGAGATAGTCGCGAGCAAAATGAACAGCTACATCTCGTTCCTCATTGCGCCGGACGGGTCCAAAGAGGGATGGCCCGACAGCGACACTGGCGACGCGGCGCGCGAACACTGGAAAGCGATGCTGCGCGGAAATGATGAAATCTACGTGGACTGGGCGCACGTAAATTTCGGGGGCGACGACGATCATTGCTCGACTCTCCGGGATCACAGCGGCGTCGATTACGAAGCGGGCGGCGGGGGTGCGGAGCAGGGTGAGATGGCGCGTCAATCGCAGAGCCGCGCCGGTGTGGCTACCTCCTGATTATACAAAAGGCTTTTGCGTTATTGCCAACTTGCCAACTGGGTGAAATCTCATTGCCGGACTGTATCACACCCTGCTGCACGCGCAATGAACTTGTCCCGCGTTCTCGTCCCATTCGCGACACACGCAACCAGGTGAAGTCGTTTGTCTCCTGCCATTGGAACGCCTTCTGGCGCTCGTTCCCCTCTCAATGACAATTTCAGTTCGCGGTGCTCAGAGGCAATGTCAGTTCACGCTTCGTTCCTCAGCGCTTAAAACTTTGGATGCGCGCAACCAGACACACGCTTTCCAACGCTCAATGCGGTGCTCCCGCGCGCGTTACGCCGACGCTCATGCCCGGCGGGGCGCCAAAAAGGAAAAGGAAAAGGAAAAGGTGAAAAGGTGTCAGTCAAGGTATTGTCATATTTATTTCCAGAGCTGGGCTGGTGACGATTCGGGTGTGAAGGCTCGCCCCTGCCGATACAGCAGGTGCGTCAAATGGCCACGCGTGCCCATGCCCAGCCGCGCCGCGATCCACGCCAACGTCACCGTTGTTTCTGCCCGCACCTTCGCCGCGAGACTCACTTTGAAAGGATCGCCTTTCCGCCGGGCCGCAAGGTCGGCTTCCGTCCACCCCATTCGCTCCAATTCCGTCACGATCAGCCGTTCGGCCTTCGCGTGCGCGGATTCCACCAGTTCCGCTCCGTAATGCCAGTCGCCTTGCCGCTCGGAAACCTGCGCCAGAAGTTCCTGCCGGAATGTTTCACTGCCCAGGCACCAACCCCGCCGCAGCGGCTTGAATTCGTCGTCCTCCCGTTCGCTGCGCCGGCGCAACTCCATGGCGGTCGAGAATTCATGGCGTCCCGCCTGGCTGTCCTGTGGGATTCTCCATTCTCCGAATAACCGGCCCGTCCGTAGCCAGACCGGGCGGGCGGCCGGTGATTCCAGATACAGCGGATAGCTGCTCCAGCGATAAGCCGCCAGCGGCGCTGGCGCTGCGATCAGGCCCGCCCGCGCAGGGTTCAGATGCACATAATCGCACACTGTCTTGAGATAACCGCTGCCGTGGCCGTCCACCAGCAGCGCCTTGTAACGTCCGCTGAAAAGATGACCGAAGAGTTTATGCCGCCGATTGAAGCGGCTGGTGTAAACACCCAGGAACCATTTCATGCCCGCGACCAGATTGCCCTGCGGCGTTTCAACCACCAGATGGAAATGGTTTCCCATGAGGCAGAAAGCATGGATTCGCCAACCGGTCTTGGCGCAGCCCTCGGCAAGGGTTTCCAGGAAGCGTTGGCGATCTGTGTCGTCGCGGTAGATCGCTTCGCGGTGGTCGCCGCGATTCATGACGTGGTAGATCGCCCCGGGGTATTCCAATCTGATTTTCCGGCCCATGCCGCAGCTTGCGCCCGCCTTTAAATATATGTCAATACCATTGACTGACCCCTTTTCTTTTAATTGACTGACCCCTTTTGACCCTTTTCCGTTGCAGGGGGAGTTTGACATTCCCCGAAGGGCCGATAAGCTCTCCTGAAATTATCCGAGATGCGCTTTTTGCGCTGCAATTTTTTCAAAGGTAAACTGTGCCTGTCAAAGACGATTATTTAGTCGATACTCTGGTAGATACCGGGGTGGTCACCAGCAGCCAACTGGATGCGGTGCGGCTCATTGCCGGGGATACGGGTGAAGGGTTGGTGGATTTGCTCCTTTCCCAAGGGGTGATTTCGCCCATCAACGTCACGCAAGCAAAAGCGGTCGCGTTTGGCTCCGAATATGTGGACCTGGCCGATATGCGAATTGAGGACGACGTCATCGCGGCGGTCCGGCGCGACGTGGTGAAGAAGTACAAGGTCGTGCCCGTGCAAAAGCACGGCAGGAGCCTCACGCTGGCCATCAGCGACCCGTCGGACCTCGATACCATCGACAGCCTGCATCACATTTTGAAGGCGGACATCGAAATCGTCGTGGCGACGGAGGAAGCCATTGAGGCGGCGATCACCCGCTATTACGGCTCCAGCGACGACTCCGTGGGCAAGATGATTCAGGATATCACGGAGGGAGAAGTCGACGTGGGCAACGTGGGCAAGGGGCTTGAATCTGGGGATGATGGCTCCGAAGTGGACGCGGATGCGCCGTTGATCAAGCTGGTGAACAGCATCATCGTGGAGGCGTTCAAAGCCCGGGCCTCGGATATTCACATGGAGCCGCTGGAGCGGAAATTCCGGGTGCGGTATCGCATTGACGGCGTGCTCCAGGAAGTCAAGAGCCCGCCCAAGCGCCTGCAAGCCTCGATCATCAGCCGGTTAAAGATTCAATCCGGCATGTCCATTGCGGAGCGGCGCATCCCGCAGGACGGGCGCATTCAATTGATGATCGGCGGCAAGTCGATCGACTTGCGGGTGTCTTGTCTGCCCACCAACCATGGCGAGAGCATGGTCATGCGTATTCTGGATAAGACCGGTTTGAAGCTGGGGTTGTCCGAGTTGGGTTTTCTCACGGACGATCAGCAGACGTTCGAGCGGTTGATTGGCCTGCCGGACGGCATTATTTTGGTCACCGGCCCGACGGGTTCCGGCAAGACGACCACCCTGTATTCCTGCCTTAATTATATCAACCGGCCGGATCGGAAGATCATCACGGTGGAAGATCCAGTGGAATACGTGTTGTCGGGCATCAATCAGGTGCAGGTCAGCGAGGTGGTGGGTTTGACCTTTGCGGCGGCGTTACGTTCCATGCTGCGCCAGGCGCCGAACGTGGTGATGCTGGGTGAAATTCGGGACATGGAAACCGCCAGCATCGCCATTAACGCGTCGCTGACGGGCCATCTGGTTTTCTCCACCCTGCACACGAACGACGCGCCCGGCGCGGTGACCCGCTTGATTGACATCGGCATCAAGCCCTTTCTGGTGGCTTCCTCGTCGCGGGCGTTGATGGCGCAACGATTGGTGCGCAAGGTTTGCCGCCGTTGTGCGGCCCCGTGCCAGCCGCTCGAATCGGAGTTGCGCGCGCTGGCCATCGACCCGGCCACGGTCACCGGGGCCAATTTTATGAAGGGCAAGGGCTGCAACGATTGCAACAAGACCGGCTATCGCGGGCGCTTCGGCGTGTTTGAAATATTTGTGATTGACGACGAGGCGCGCAAGTTGATCTACGACCGCGTGCCCACTTCGGTCCTGCGCAACCGTGCCCGGGAAATGGGGATGCGCACCCTGCGGGAGGACGGGGCGCGCAAAGTGCTGGCCGGGTTGACGACGCCGGATGAGGTGATTCGTTCCACCACCACCGAGGTGGAAGCCTAAGGAAACTGCGTAAAATTTTTATGACCATATTCGGACGGTTCACGGCGCACTCCGCGCGCCACAATTTTAACTAAGACCCATTTGCCATGTCGTACTCGATGTCTGATTTGTTGCAGTTGATGGTCAACGAAGGCGCGGCTGACCTGCACATCCGGGTCGGCATCCCGCCGGTGATCCGCCAACATGGGACGCTGGAGCGCGTCGCGGGCCCGCCGCTCACCCCGGAGGACACCGAGGAAATGATGACCAGCATCACCTCAGAGGATCATATCCAAAGCGTGCGCACCAAGGGCGGGGCGGATTTCGGGTTCGCGTTCGGCGAGTTGGCGCGGTTTCGGTGCAGTGTGTTTAAGGAGCGCGGCAACTTCGCGCTGGTCCTGCGGCAAATTCCGAGCAAACTTCTGAGCATCGACCAGATCGGCCTGTCCCACACTTTGGTGAAGGACTTGTTGAACAAGCCGCGCGGACTCATCCTCGTGACCGGGCCGACGGGTTCCGGCAAGTCCACCACGCTCGCGTCCATGATCAATATTTTGAACGAGACCCGGGACGAGGCGCATATCATCACGATTGAGGATCCGATTGAGTTCTATCACAAGCACAAGAAGGCGGTGATCACGCAGCGGGAGGTCAGCATTGATGTGCCGAGTTTCGCGGAGGCGATCCGTCGCGCGTTGCGTCAGGATCCGGATGTGATTCTGGTGGGGGAGTTGCGGGATTTGGAAACCATCGAGGCCGCCGTGACGGCGGCGGAGACCGGCCACTTGGTGTTTGGCACGCTGCACACGAATTCGGCGGCCAAGACCATTGATCGGATCGTGAACGCCTTTCCCGGCAACTTGCAGGAAACCATCCGCATTCAGCTATCGACCGTGTTGCAGGCGGTGATCGCCCAGATTCTGGTGCCGCGCTGCGACAAGCCCGGTCGCGTGGCCATTCACGATGTGATGGTCAATACGCCGTCCATTTCGGCGCTGATCCGCGACAACAAGACTTTCCGCATCACCTCCGACCAGCAGACCGGCGCCAAGTTTGGCATGATCACGCTGGACGCGAACCTGCTCGACAAATACACGCGCGGCTGGGTTTCGCGCGAGGACTGCATCAACCGCAGCATTGATCCCCAAACGGTCCTGCAAAAATTGCAGGAGATCGACGCGGAGAGAGCCGCTGCCGCTGCTGCGGCGAGCCGGGGAAATTCCGGCAAGAAATAATTCATCCTATGGCCGCGCCCACCATGAACCCGCTCCTGTCGCTCATCAAAGAGCAGGGATTGATCGACGACTTGCAGATGGAGGAAGTGTTGCAGGAGCACACCCGCAGCGGCAAGCCGCCCGGCCAGATTCTGCAGGATTTCGAGATCATGGACATGCCCACCCAGTTGCAGATCCTGGCGGATCACTTGGGCACGGAGGTGGTCAGCCTGGAGGACCTGGAATTGTCGCCGGAAGTGCTCAAGGCCATCCCGTCCAGTTTTGCGCGCATGTATCAATGTCTGCCGCTGGCGGTGCATGACAGTTCGGTGCGCGTGACCCTCGTCGACCCGCTGAACCCCATGGTGCTGGATGAACTGGGTTTCATGCTGCGCAAGGAAATCCACGCGGTGGTTGCGGATCCGGTGCAGATCCATAAGGCGATCGACAAATACTACGGGGATTCGGATGAGAGTTTTGGCGATTTGCTAAAGGAGCTGGGGGCGGACACGGACATCGCGAAGGAAGTTGCGGAACTGGCGGAGGGTGAGAAAACGGCGGCCAATCTGGCGGACATGGCCAACGAGACCCCGATCATCAAGTTCGTAAACCTCGTGCTTTTCCAGGCGATTCAAGATCGGGCGAGTGACATTCACTTTGAACCGTTTGAAGACGAATTCAAGATCCGCTACCGCGTGGATGGCGCGCTCTACGAGATGGCGCCGCCGCCAAAATATCTGGCCTTGCCGGTCACCTCGCGTTTGAAGGTCATCGCGAATCTCGACATTTCCGAGCGGCGCCTGCCGCAGGACGGACGGATCGCGATGCATCTGGCGGGGCGCGAGATTGATTTGCGCGTCTCCACGCTGCCGACGCGCTTTGGCGAATCGGTGGTGTTGCGCGTGCTGGATCGTTCGACCGTGAGCCTGGAATTAGACTCGCTGGGTTTTCCAAAATATGTGCGGGACTACGTGGGCGAGGCGATCCAGCAACCCAACGGCATTTTCGTGGTCACCGGCCCGACCGGCTGCGGCAAGACCACCACGCTCTACGCGTGTCTGCGGGCGGTGAATTCCATTGAGTCCAAGTTGCTGACGGCGGAGGATCCGGTGGAATATGACATCGAGGGGATCATGCAGGTGGCGGTGAATGAAGGCATTGGCATGACGTTCGGCAAGGCGTTGCGCTCGTTTTTGCGGCAGGATCCGGACATCATCATGGTGGGCGAAATGCGAGACCTCGAGACCTCTCAGATTGCGATCCAGGCCTCGCTTACCGGCCACTTGGTGTTATCCACCCTGCACACGAACGATGCCCCGGGCGCGGTGACCCGTTTGATCGACATGGGGGTGGAACCCTTCCTCATCTCCTCGACGCTGATGGGCGTGCTGGCGCAACGATTGGTGCGCACCATCGACAAGAAATGCCGGGCGCCCTTTGAACCCACGGAGAATCAGTTGACGCAGTTGAATCTGTCGCCGCACGACATTGGGGAAAAAGTGTTTTACTACGGGCGGGGCTGCCAGGGTTGCAATGACACGGGTTACCGGGGGCGGCGGGGTATTTATGAACTCCTGATGGTGACCGAGCCCATTCGCTTGCTGATCAATGAACGCGCGCCGGCGATTGTGCTGCGGCAAAAAGCGATTGAGCAGGGAATGTCGACCTTGCGTGATGACGGTTTACGGGGCATATTCGACGGTCAAACCACCATTGAAGAAGTGCTGAAGTATACCTAGAGAAAGCTTCCTTATGCCAAAATTCAACTATGTGGCCATGGATTCCCGTGGCAAGGAAACCAAGGGTACGCTGGAGGTGGGCAGCCAGAACGAGGCGATCGGGCGGTTGAAGGAGATGGGCTATTTTCCGACGAAAGTCGTGGAAGCGGACAAGGTCAAGGATAAGGACAAGGACAAGCCGGAGGCCAAGGCGAAGCCCGGTGCGAAAGGCGCGAAAAAGGGTGGGGGGATAAATCTCAACATCAAGATCCCCGGATTGGGCGGGAAAGTGAAGTCGAAGGTGTTGACTACTTTTACCCGACAATTGGCGACGCTGGTGGACGCCGGTCTGCCGTTGCTGCGGGGTTTGCGCGTGTTGGAGAAACAGGAACGGAATCTGACCTTGAAGGGGATCATCAACGATCTTTCGGTCGCCATTGAAGGCGGCAGCACTTTTTCCGAGGCCTTGGCCCAGCACCCGAAAGTATTTAACCGGCTGTATGTGAACATGGTGAAAGCCGGCGAGTTGGGCGGCGTGCTGGAAGTGGTGCTGAACCGGCTTTCCGAGTTCATGGAAAAAGCCCAGAAAATCAAAGGCAAGGTCATCGCCGCGATGTTCTATCCCGTGGCCGTCATGGTGGTGGCCGTCGTGATTCTGGGTGTGTTGATGGTCGTCGTGGTGCCCAAGTTTCAGGAAATTTTCAAAGACATGTTGAACGGTGAAGATTTGCCCGGTTTCACGCGGTTTGTGCTCGGCATCAGCAATACCATCAAAGACCATTTCTTCGCCACAGTCGGCGGAATCTTCGCCATCTTCGTCGTGTTCAAATTGTTTATCCGCACCAAATTTGGCCGGAAACTATTCGATCGACTCCAGATGAAAATGCCCGTGCTCGGCCCGGTGGTCAGCAAGGTGGCGATCTCGCGTTTCACCCGCACCCTGGGCACGCTGGTCAGCAGCGGGGTGCCGATTCTTCAGGCGCTCACCATTGTGCGCGAAACCTCCGGCAATGTGATTGTGAGCGAAGCCGTCAATTCGGTGCATGAGAGCGTCAAGGAGGGCGAGACCATCACGGCACCCCTGGAGGCTTCCAATGTGTTTCCCCCCATGGTCATCAGCATGGTGGACGTCGGCGAGCAAACCGGCGCGCTCCCGGAAATGTTGATGAAGATCGCCGACAATTACGATGAAGAGGTGGACAACGCCGTGTCCGCGATGACCTCGCTGCTGGAACCGATCATGATTTGTTTCCTGGCCGTGATTGTCGGGAGCATCGTGATCGCTTTGTTTTTGCCGCTCATTGTCCTCATGGATAAGATGGGCGGCGACGACAACGCTGGTCCGGCCAAGAAAGAGAAGGAATAACCAGTTATGCAACTTAGTCTTGGCCACCGGTGAAGCATCGGTGGCCATTGGCTTTTTGAGAATTATGACGAAAAATTCGTTGACACATGGCCATATGAGTTGTAAATACATTGTATTCACATTGCATGGGCGTTTGATTTACGGTTGAACGGCCTATGGAGTTCGATTGGAATAATCAGTGCTTCGAGTGGAATGGTTCTTTGAAACCACGCGACGTCGAAGAGTCTTTTGAGGATCCGTTTGCGGTTCGGTTACTGCCGGATTCACCGCGTTTTTCGGTTCAGGCGCGCTTTTTTAACCTGGGAAAGACGGCTCGTGGGGTGGGTGTTTTTAGTGTGTATCGGACGAATGGGAAGCAGTTGCGGGTGGTTTACGCCCGCTTGTTTGAGCCGGAAGATTTGTTTTTTTATCAGCGAAAACAGGACCAAACCCTGTCTTAGCGAGCGGGCGGGCGGTGGTGGGCGGGTGCGGTAAATTTTGATGAATGCCATTTCCAGTTGGGAAGAAGTGCCACTCTTCGACGGGGAAGAGTCGGAAGCGGATTTTTGGGCGGTGAACCGGCTCGATGTGCGGTTGATGGAATCGGCGGTGGCGGCCAGTGCCGAGGTTTCGGAGTCGGTCACGATCACGCTGCGCATCGACCCGCGCATGCTGGCCCGCATCAAACGGATCGCCCGCTCCCGCTACTTGAATTACCAGAGCATGATCAAGCAGTGGTTGAGCGAACGGATGGAACAGGAACTCGTCGAGCGTTGACGTGCCGCCCGACGGTTAGACAGTGGATTTTGACATGCAAAATCAAGCGAACCAGCAGGCCTCCGTGGCGACCGGCATTCAATGCCGCCGGGCGTTCGTTCCCCGCACTCCCTTCGCTTCCGTGCCGCTGCGCGTGACCTCCACCGGATTCCTTGGATCCGCGAGCAGGATGCTCGCGCTACGTCGTTTTTCCGCCTCGGCGCGCCGTGCCTCCCCCGGCTTTACCGTGGTCGAACTCCTGGTCGTCATCGCCATCATGGGCATTATCGCGGCCCTCGTGGTTGGTTTGTCGGGCATGGCCTCGGGCAAGCGTGACAAAAGCAATGTGAGCAATCAACTGGCGCAGCTCGTGACCGCCATCGAAAGTTACAAGTCCAAGGTCGGTTATTATCCGCCCGACAATCCTAATCCTGCGCTTCCGGGAACGAACCAGCTTTATTACGAACTTTCGGGCACTGTGTATCTTCCGGCGGGTGCTTCCTTTAGGGATCGTGATGGCAATGTTCTGCCGGCCGCAACCATCCTCACTTACTTTGGCGTGGCTGGATTTGTGAATGCGGATGAGGCCGTCCGCCCCTTGGTCCCCAATTTCATCAAGGCGTTCAAAACCAACCAATGGGCCGCGATCAATGCCGGCACGCCGCCGATCTTGGTCATGAAAGTGCCGGTGAAAGGTCCGAATGGCACCTTGATCACTTGGAACTATGTCTCCACCTCACCCACGAACAACCCGACCCAATTTGATTTGTGGGCGGATTTTCCAGTGGGCACCAACCGCGTACGCATCAGCAATTGGAACCGGCAGCCCATCATCCTAAACTAACAAGTTATTATGAGAACTTCCAACCGACCCTTCCCCCGGATTTCGACCGGCTTCACGCTGATCGAAATGCTCGTCGTGGTGAGTATCATCGGGATTCTTGCCGGCTTGTTGTTGCCCGTTCTGGCGAAGCAGAAGACCAACGCGAAGATTGCCCAGGCCCGGGTGGAGATGGCCAACCTGGCCGCCGCCATCAATCAGTATTACGCCACCTACAGCCGGATGCCGACCTCGCTGGTCCTCGCCGCTGGCGACGCCACTTTTGGCATGGCATCCGATCCCGATTTCAATTTGCTTGCGATTTCCAATAATACGGATTTGATGATCATTCTCGGCAACTACAACGCGGGCGTGAACCTGAACAGCGCCCGGAATCCGGAGCGGATCAATTTTCTACCGAACATCAAACCGGGTGCCACCACCACTTCGCCGGGCTTGGGGCCGGATAACATTTACCGTGACCCCTGGGGACAGCCCTACATCATCACCCTGGACTTGGACGCCGACGACCAGTGCGTGGGTTTATTCTATCCAGCGGTGCGCGCTCCGGTGGCGATTTGGTCCAAAGGCCCGGATGGAAAGTTCGACCAGTTCTCCGCTGCGGGTGTCGGGGTCAATCAGGATAATATTTTGAGTTGGAAATAGATTTGCGATGAACTTGCGACCTTTCAATTTCACTCCGACGCCACCGGCGCGAATCCGGTGCGCGGTCGTTGGTGTGACGGGCCGTTGGGGCGCGCGGTCGCTTCGTCCTTCGTTCATTTCCGCATTCACGCTCATTGAATTGCTGCTGGTGATCGGGATCATCGGGATCATCGCTTCCATTGGCATCCCGGCGATGAAAGGGTTTGGCACGGGCAACGTGATGACGGTTGCACAGCGGCAATTGCTGGATGATCTCACCCACGCGCGCCAGCTGGCGATGGCCACCAAGTCGGATGTCTACCTAGTTTTTATCGGCACGAATATCGTGGGGTTTGACACGACTGCGATGAGCGCCCCGGAACTGTCGCAGTATACGAATCTGGTCGGGGGACAGTATTCCGCCTACGCGCTGTTTTGCCGCCGCGCGGTGGGCGACCAACCCGGGCAGGCTAATCCCCGTTACTTGACCGAATGGAAACACTTGCCGAAAGACGTCTTTTTTGCGCCGTACAAATTTGATCCCGCCAACACCAATGATCCCAATGATTACGTGCGTTCTTTTCCGGTGAGCTTTCTGAATTTCCCCAATGGCAACAGCGGCGCGGCCAACGCCGTGCATTACCTGGGTTTCAACCAGTTGGGCCAGTTGATTTCCCGGCGGGACGAGTTGATCGCCCTGGCGTCGGGCAGCGCTTTTTACCAGCAAAATTTCGGCGGAAGTTACCAGCCGGCGCTCGCGGATGTCCGGATCAATCCCGCGGACAATTTTACGAACCACTGGGTGCGCATCAACTGGGTGACCGGTCGCGCCGGGATCGATGAACTCACTCGTCCTCGGATTCAATGAAACTGCTGACCTCCAAAATGGCTGCCCACGTCTCCGGGCGCACGTTCGCCGCCGGACAGCGCGTGGCCGCCTTTACGATGCTGGAGCTGGCGCTCTGCCTGGGCATCATCGGCGTGGCATTGGTGGCCATCATCGGCGTGTTGCCCACGGGCATGCAGGTGCAACGTGACAACCGGGAGGACACCGTGATCTACCAGGACGTCGGGTTCTTGATGGGGGCTCTCCGCGGCGGAGACAACACGAACATGAACGACACGCTGGCCACCAACCTGTCGTGGATTCGAGTCTACAAGTACGGCACCCTCCTTGATCCCTACTCTACCGGCCAAATCACTTACACCAACGGCCAGATCGACGGGAGCGCCATCATCGGGACGTTGAGCCTGCCCAGCTCGATCTATTCGGTGACAGCGAAATTTTGGGCGAGCACCGGACCGGTCGCCGGTACCGCGCCGGGCAACCGCAATTTTTCCTTCAGCTACCTGGTCATTCCCGAGGTGGTCCCTTATTCGGCGGCGCTGTCGGTGGACCCGGCTTATGCGGATAAATTGACCAACAACCTTTATGAAGTGCGCTTAAACATGCGCTGGCCGGTGCTACCCAACGGCAACTCAGGTTTGGGTCGGAAGACCTTTCGCACCATGGTCAGTGGCAACCTCGTGAGCAACGCCACGTACGATCTTTTCTATTTCCAGCCCTACACCTACGCGCCCTGAGCCCACATGAAGATCCACCTCCAACCGGTTTCCGCCCGCCCCCGGGGAGAGCGCGCTTTGACGCTGCTGGAAATGATGGTGGCGATGAGCCTGCTGCTGATCATTGTGCTGGGGCTGTACGCAATGTTCGACCAGACTCAACGGGCATTTCGCGGCGGTTTGACGCAGACCGATGTGCTCGAAGCGCAGCGCGCCGCGATGGATATCATGACCCGGGATTTGGAGCAGAGCCGCCCCCTGCCGGCGGCCACCGGGTGCACCAATTTTTACACGGAATTGAACCCGTTTCTGGTGCCGCTGCAATTGCCGCTCTTCGGCGGGGCCACTTTCTTCACCGAGGCCGACAGTTTTTTCTTTCTCAACCGTTACCAAAGCAACTGGACGGGGGTCGCCTATCTGATCGCCGCCACGTCCACCAACGCGAGCGACCAGATTTTGTTTCAGAATGGGGTGGGCACGCTTTACCGCTTTTCCGTGACGACCAACGGACCGACCATGAACGCGACCAACCTGGTGGATGCCTTTCTCAACGCCAGCTTTTCGGATTATCAGCGCGTGGCGGATGGCGCGGTGCATTTGAAAATGCGGGCCTACCAGTCCGACGGCACGACCAACACCGTGTTCACCGGCACCCTGTTGCCGGTTTATGTCGATCTGGAGCTGGGGATTTTGGAGCCGCGCGTGGTGGAGCAGGCGCGTTCCATTCCTAATCTGGCCGCCATGCAGGCCTTTCTGGCGGATATCAAGCAGGCCTCCAAAGTTCATCTTTTCCGGCAGCACATTCCGATCCAAACGGCCTCTCAATGAAACGCAACTCCCAACAAGGCGTCGCCCTCGTCACCACGCTCATCATGCTCTCGCTGGTGACGGTGCTCTCGATCGCGTTCCTCGCGGTCAGCCGGCG
>JAYTXL010000384.1:0-17487 GCA_043742955.1 Verrucomicrobiota bacterium
CCCTGCTCATTTAGTTCGCTAATAGAGCCACAGACCAATCCAGATTTTCACCACCTTAAATCAACCAATAATCTGTCTAGACAATGGGGAGCACCTCAGATTCTTGGACGGGGCGTTGGTGGCGGCGTTCAAGTAGGGCGTATAGTCCGGGATGGCCGTGCGCATCAAATCCTTGAGCTGATCGGGCCCGGCCTGATGCAATTTCATCCTCAGGTCTTCAAACAATCCGTGAATCTGGAGCCAAGGCATGGGCTGGCAAACGAAACGAAAGATCTTGGGATGGGTGGTGGGCGCAAAGTTCTCGCCGATGTGGCTCAATTCCTCGAACAATTTTTCGCCCGGTCGGACGCCGACGAATTCAATCTGGATATCCACGTCGGGTTTCAGCCCGCTCAATTCAATCATCTGGCGGGCAAGGTCCACGATCTTCATCGGCTTGCCCATATCGAGAACAAAGATCTCGCCCCCCGTCCCTTGC
This sequence comes from Verrucomicrobiota bacterium, assembly GCA_043742955.1. Taxonomy (GTDB): domain Bacteria; phylum Verrucomicrobiota; class Verrucomicrobiia; order Limisphaerales; family JAYTXL01; genus JAYTXL01. The sequence goes on from JAYTXL010000384.1 coordinate 479, forward strand.
GCGGCACTTTGCAGGACGAGCATGGAAGCTTCCGCGATCGTCATGAAATACCGGGTCATATCCGGATGCGTGACCCGGACCGGCCCGCCCTCCGCAATCATTTTATGGAACAGCGGGATCACACTGCCGGAGGAGCCGAGGACGTTGCCAAAACGGACCGCCATGAATTTGGTTCGTCCTGGATTGGTTGCCGCCAAAGCCTGCACATAGAGTTCCGCCAGCCGTTTGGTCGCCCCCATGACACTGGATGGCTTGATGGCCTTGTCGGTGGAAATTAAAATGAACCGGTCCACGTCGTACTGCCGGGCTATGTCCGCCAGTTGCGCGGTGCCAAGGCTGTTGTTTTGAACCGCCTCGCACGGCTGGCGCTCCATCATGGGCACATGCTTGTGGGCGGCGGCGTGAAAGATGGCCGCGGGGACATAGCCCGAAATGAGTTCCTCCATGCGCGGACGGTCTAGGATGTCGCCGATCAGCGGCACGATCCTTTCCCCATGTCCCAATTCAATCAACTCCTGTTCAATTTGGAAGAGGTTCGGTTCTGACCGGTCCACGAGCAGCAGCAGCCGGGGATGGTAAGTGGCAATTTGCCGGCACAATTCGCTACCGATGCTGCCCCCGGCTCCCGTCACCATTACCACCTGATTACCCAGGGCTGACTGAATGTTTTCCGTTTCCAACTCGACCCGTGCGCGTCCCAGCAGGTCGGAGATTTCGACGTTGCGCAACTGGCTCACGCGCACCTGGCCGAGGGCCAGTTGATCCAGCGAGGGCACCGTCTTGCAGGGCAGGCCCGCATGGCGCAGGAGCCGGACCACTTCGCCGATCCGCTTCGCGGAGGCCGAAGGCATGGCGATGATGGCTTCCTGAATATCCAGTTTGATCCGCACCTCCAAGAGGCGCTCCGGCGGCCCCTGCACTGGAATGTCATGCACCCGCGAATTCCATTTGTGCTGATCGTCATCAAAAAAGACCACCGGTTGCAGGCCGCAGCCGGGCTTGAGCGACAACTCATGCGCCAGTAACGCCCCGGCATCCCCGGCCCCGATGATGGCGACGCGCCGCTGCCGTTCATTCTTGCGGCCCTGAGCCCCCAGGGATTCCCGCAGAGTTCGCAACGACAACCGGACGCCGGTGAGGCCGACGAGCGCAAACACAAAGTCCATAACGATGACCCCGCGCGGCGGCGCGATGCCCGCCCGCCCGACCACCCACAGCACCATCGCCACGGTGGCACTAAGGGCGAGCGCATGAAACATGCGGGCGAGATCGGGCGTGCTGAAATAGCCGAGCAAGGAACTAAACTGATGGAACAGACCGAGCAGCACCAACTGCAAGGGCACCAGCCAGAGCAAGACCACAAGTCGCTCCTGCTGCGCTGCCAGCGGCACCATAAAATCAAAGCGCAGCTCGTACGCCATCCACAGGCTCGCGGACAATTCGGTGGTGTAAAGCAGCAACAACAGCCAGACTCGGACGGGCGGCGAATAATTAAACAAATTGAGTTTCATATGGGATTAACCGAGATGTGGCCGAGGAAACGCATTAGTTTGCCGGCGGCGGCAACCCTGGCCCGGAGGAAGCGAAAGTAACCCGTAGCCGGGAACCCTTGAGCAATTCGCTGATCTGCTGGGCCCGCCCCGCTTCCGCCTCCGGCAGGGCCACGATGACGGCATCCAGTTCGTCGAGCCATTCCCGATTCAGAATGCACTCGGGCATGCCGATAACCGGAATGTCATATGGCCGCTTGTTCCAAGAATGAGGATCGTCATCGAAAAAGGCCACGACCCGCAGACCACCGGCCGGGTTCCGACCGCAGTCCAGTGCCAGTTTCGTCGCGATCTCGCCGGTGCCGACGATCGCCACGCGGCAAACCGGGGCTTCATTTGATCGAGCCAGGCGACTCGAACGCTCCCGGAGGCACCGCATCCCCATCCGGAGGGCGCATAGCGACAGGAAGGAAACCATGAAATGGATCAGGATAATGCTGGGAGCCGGGATGAGGGGTCCGGGCGAGAACAGCCCCAGACCCAGTTGAAGCAACAAGGCGAACCCGAGCGCCGCCGCTGTCCGACGCATCTCGGGAACACTGAAGTAGCTCAGCAGACCGCGAACCTGCCCCCGCCAGATCAGGAAAAACAGCTGCGGCAACACGATCCACGGCAGCCCGCGCATAAACTCCGCCCCGGCTGTGTCGGGCACCTGGAAGTCAAACCGCAACAGATAAGTCATCGCCAGGCTGGCCACCAACACCAGACTGTAAATGGTCGCGACGCCCACCCAATAGGGGCAGAGGGTTTGGAGGATGATCCAGACATCCTGCGCCAGGCTGGCCCGCTGCGCGTACTGGCGGTTCAAGGTGATTTTGCGCGGCAGACAGTATTGGATATAGAATTGTTCCACATCCGGGCAACCCCGCAGCAAAGCCTCCTCATTGCGGAAGCGCAGGGTGGCCATATCGGTGATACCCGGTGGAAAGTTTAAAATCTCCCGCTGTTCCGGGGTGTAGCACTCGACATAGCGCGGGACCTCGGGGCGAGGGCCGACCAGGCTCATTTCGCCCACCAGCACATTCCAAAGCTGGGGCAGTTCATCCAATTTGGTGCGGCGCAGAAAGCGGCCGATCCGGGTGATGCGCGGGTCATCCCCCCGGGTGACCGGCAGCCCGAGCGTGTCCGCCGCCAGCACCATGGAACGAAACTTCCGAATCCGAAAAGGCCGACCAAACCGGCCCACGCGAACCTGAGTATAGAAAACCGGTCCGCCATCGGTGGACTTGACCAGCAGCGCGATCAGCAGGGCGGCCGGGATCAACAGCCCCAGCCCCAGCCCGGCCAGCACGATGTCGAACAGTCGCTTGGCCAACGGATAAAATCGGCCTTGAGCGCGACTCGGAGGCACGAGGGCAGGCGCACGCGTTACGCCTTCAGCGCGCGGCATCCCGGTCAGGCTGGACGCGACTGGAGCATTAGGGTCGGCACTCACGGCTAAGGTCTTGGCTGTATCGGCGGGCGAGAAAACCCTCGTTGCGGGCGATCCTTAATGTGTTCATCAAGATCGAAGAATAGACCATTTTCACCACTGGGAGTCCAGTGCGTACCGCCAGGCAATCAAAGCTTAGCCCGAAGCCTGCGGTCGAAAACCACGAATGAAAACGAATCGGCACGAATCCCAACCCACCAGCAGCGACTGCGCCGAGCCAGCCATCACCCTTCATTTGGCGAGTTGTTTGGGGATCAAAACTGCGGCTTTTGCGCCTGGCATAATTGGTGTTCATTCGGGTCCAATCGTGGTTGAACATCATTATTCCGGCTGGGAACGGGAGTTGGCCGGTTGGAGGTTTTCAGCAATGATTTGCTTGATTGCAGCGCAGACCCGGATGACATCGCCTTCACTCATATCCGGATAGAGAGGCAGGGTGACGAGCCCGGGATACAGGCTGGCGGCCACCGGCAGATCCTGCGGCGCGTAGCCATAGGTTTCCCGATAATAAGGGTGCATGTGCAGCGGCATCCAATGCACCGAGGTGCCGATCCCGCGTTGCTGCAACTCGGTGATGAACTGAGCCCGGTCAATCTTCAACCGGTCAAGCTTCAGTCGGATCACATAGAGGTGCCAGGAATGGATGCGATCCGGTTGAATCCGCGGGAGAATCAATTCATCAATTTCCTTCAACGTTTCATGATATAGCCCGGCCAATTCGGTACGGCGCTGGTGGAACCGGTCCGACTTGCGCAGTTGATGGATGCCGATCGAGGAGGCGATGTCGGTGAGGTTGTATTTGAAGCCTGGCGCGATGATTTCGTAATACCACGAGCCCTCAGCTGTAAAACGCTTCCAGGCGTCCTTGGAAATGCCGTGCAGCGACATAATCCGCATGCGGTCGGCATACTCGTCGTGGTTCGTGCACGCCATGCCGCCCTCCCCCGTCGTAATCGTTTTGTTGGCGTAGAAAGAATAGCAACTAATGTCCGCCTCGTGGCCGACAGGAAGCCAGGCGTTGGTTGAAAGTTGAAGGTTGAGGGTTGAGGGTTGGGCCACCTCACCCCGGCCCTCTCCCCTAGCGGAGAGGGAGTTCTTAACCTCGACGGTTGGATGACCACTGGCCTCCGGTCCGCGGTCCGTAACCCGGTAATACGCCGGACAACAGTGGGCCGCATCTTCGATGACTTTAAGTTGATAACGGTCGGCCAGGCGTCGGACCCCCGCCACATCGCCGATCTGCCCGCCGTAATGCACCGGGATGATGGCGGCGACCGACTGGCCAGCGGCCACTGCGGACTGAAGCTTTCGCTCGGCATCGGCGACGTCCAGGTTGAAGTCTTCGGCCCGGCAATCCACCAGAATCGGGCGCGCGTTAAAGTAACGAACCACCTCCGCCGTGGCGGCGAACGTCATGGTCGGCACGAGAACGCCCTCACCGGCCTTGAGACCGATGGCTTCCAGCGCGAGGTGCAGCGCGGCGGTGCAGGAATTGACGGCGACGGCGTGCTTTTGCTGGAGGTAGGCAGCGAAATCACGCTCGAATTGCTTGGTCTTGGGGCCGGTCGTCAGCCAACCGCTCTTGAGCGTGTCGACGACTTCGTTGATTTCCTCGTCACCGAGGCTGGGTTTGTAGAAGGGGATTTTCATTGGGAAAAGTAGAAAGAAGAAAGTAGTGAGCTGAATTCTGGGTTGGCGGAGGGTTCCGTTCGGCGGCTTGCCGACCGGGACCGACGGGAGGCAGGCGCGACCCTTGACCGTTTGTTTACCGTTTCTTTACCGAAACTCATTTTAGAGAAGTGGTTTATCCTGGGACGGACTGGGACGGACGCTCATCAATATTTTACCCCATCCCCTTACATGAGGCTGGTGGCGCGGGCGTCCCACCGGCGAGTTTGCCGGGCGTTCCGTTCGGTGATTCTCCGGGCGGCGGGACGCCGCCGGAACTCGCAGCCGGGACGGCTGCGCTACGGTTTATAGTTTCAACATGCGGTCAAAAAACCGTGAGCGCCATCACTACCCAGTTCAGGGGGTTAACGCGCGAAATATCGGAAAGCAGAAATCCTTCGCCAAGCACCGGTCATCGGGTCAGGGCCGTGAATGTATTTGCACCGTGTCTTTTGCGAATTACAAAGTCCCAAACACCACGCAAGAAACCGCAGCCGTAGCCGAAGTGGTAGCACGGGAAAACAAACGGCAACACGGGCAGCAGCTTCCACTCCGTCTTCGACGCCGTGTGCACAGAGGCGAGCAGGACGGCAAAGAGGTAAGCGGAAAAAATAGAGAGAAAGCTGAAAGCTGAAAGCTGAAAGCTGAAAGCGGACGGTGAAAGCAGAAAGCAGAAAGCAGAAAGGAGCAGCAAAAGAGCCAGGGTGAACACGAACGAGCCCGGAACAAGGTGACGCCAAGAGGCGGTAGTTTTGTGTTTTTGAATCACCCGAACTTTCCAATAGCCATATTGCAGGTATTGCTTAAACAAGGTGCCGAGCGAACTGCGCGGTTGATACCATGAACGAATTTTTGGAGAATGCCAGATCTTACCTCCGGCACGCGCGAGACGTAGATTCAATTCGTCGTCCTGATTTCGCACCAACTCTTCATCGTAAAAGCCGATTTGTTCAAAAACTTCACGTTTATAGAAGCCTCCGAACACGGTATCGACCGGCCCCTCAAAAGCAGGGTTATGCCAACTCGCACCGCCGCATGAGAAAGGGCTGTGATGCGAAGCAGCGATGGCGCGCTGCACCCAGGCCAAGCCTTCGCAGAACATTGCTCCGCCGACATTATCCGAGCCCGTTTCCATTGCGACCTCATGGCTTCGAAGCAAATAATCCGGGGCGTAACGATTGTGCGATCCCATGATGGCGATCCATTTTCCACTTGCGGCTCGAATGCCGATATTCATGCCGCAGGGAGTAATTTTTTGCGGGTTTTCGAGAATTCGCAAAGCGGGATTCTGCTTCGCCAATGTGCCAAGAATGGGCTTGGTGCCATCGTCCGACATTCCATCGACGACAAGGATTTCAAAGCCACCCGGGGGGGGCAGCTGATTCAGAATTGAACGCACGCAATTTTCGATACCGCCAACTTCATTGCGGCAGAGCAGAACCGCCGTGACGGTCGGCGCGAGTTTTTCTACCGTAGACATCAGGCGGAGCGTTGTGAAACTTTTACCGTGCGCTTCCTTTTCTTGCGCGGGGTTGATTTGCAGAGTGTTTTATAGCTACGGTAATAGTCCTTACCTTTCGCCAAAGCAGAAGGCAAAGGTGTTTCCTCATCCAGATCCAGGCACCGGAGCACAGACGGGCTGGTCGCCTTATATCGAAAACCACTCTCGGAACACACCATGATTCCATTTCGGTCAGCGGCAGAAAGGACATGTCCATGACGGCTCATCCAACCTTTCTGCCGCGCCGGGTTGCCCATGACGAGGGCGTAATCCGGCACATCCTTGGTCACGACGGAGCCTGCCCCGACAAAGCAATATCTTCCGAGGGTGAGGCCACAGATAATTGTGGCGTTTGCTCCCACCGTGGCACCACGACGAATCACTGTTTTTTCGTACAAGTTGTGACGCGCAACTTGGGAGCGCGGGTTGGAGACATTGGTCAAAACGCAAGAGGGGCCCAAAAACACATCGTCCTCAATAATCACACCCGAATAAATCGAGACGTTGTTCTGGATTTTGACGTTGTTGCCAATGACGGTGCCCGCATCGGCGTTTACGTTCTGGCCAAGAACACAGCGCTCGCCAATCTCCACTCCTTTCATCAGGTGGCAAAAGTGCCAGATTTTGGTGTCTTTGCCAACCCGGGCGCCGTCGTCTACCACCGCAGTAGGGTGGACAAAGTAATCGCGCAGTGAACTGGCCGGTACAGACTGACCACTGGCTGCAGGTTGAGCGTTGGAGCTGGCAGGGGTTGAAGGGCAAAGGTGAACAGCCTCGCCGTCTTTTTCGAGGCTTTGCTGGGCCGCTTGGAGAACGCGAAGTACTCGGAGGCCCTCGGCGCCATCGGTTCGGGGTGATTTCCGGTCGTTACAACAGGCTATGAAATGAAGGCACTCCTCCCGGAGTGGTTCGGCTTCCGCAATAACAATCGGCTCTCCAGTGGATTTGTTTGGAGTGGGAACCTGACCATCTGCCCAAGTCAAGTAATGGCGGTGGATGATCAGCTTTTCATTCCAAGGCCGGGTGTCATCAAAAACGACCATGCCTTCGGAGCCAATCACCGTAAGTTTTTGCTCTTTGAATGGGTTGAGCCAACTAACGTAGGCATGGGCGCGGATGCCGCCAGAGAAACGCAGGGCGGTGAAGGTGGTGTCCGCCACCGTGGTATTCAGAAAAGCCTCACCGACGCACAGGACTTTCTCAGGCAACCGATTGCCGGCGAGGGAGAGAATTACGGAGATATCATGAGGAGCGAAACTCCAGAGTGCGTTTTCCTCACGGCGTATTTTTCCAAGATTAAGCCGGTTGGAGGTGATATAGTGAAGTTTGCCGAGTTCGCCTTGGGACAACATGGCCTGCAGTTTCTGGACGCAAGGGTGAAACTGCAGCAGATGGCCAACCATGAGGATGCGGTCGTTTTTCAAAGCCAGATTGACGAGTTCTTGCCCTTCCTTCTCATCCAGGCAGAGCGGCTTTTCCACGAACACATCTTTGCCCGCCACTAGGGCGGCGCGGACGAGGGTGTAATGCGTGGCCGCCGGAGTCGCGACCGCGACCCGGGTAATGGCATGATTCGCGAGCACAGCCTCCCAATCCGCGGTCTTATCCACGCCAGCGTAGTCGGATCCGTAGCTTTGCAGGGTAGCCGTTTGGCTGTCACAGAGCGTGTGGAGAACGCCCATGGCCCTGAAGTTGCGGGCGAGGTTTTTACCCCAATATCCGGCTCCGATGAGAGCCAGGGTGCGTTGGTTTCCGAGAGTTGAGGGTTGAGGATTCATAGATTCGTAGATCAGAAGCGAGGCATCAGAGATCAGTGCGGATAAAGGCCAATAATCAAAAACTCGAAGTAAACATCAATAGCTCCCGGGCCGGATCAAGCTACTGCGGTTTTGAGAACCTCGACGATTCTGTCCTGTTCGGCCTCGCTCAGAAAAGGGTGCATTGGAAGGCTGAGAACTTCGCGGGAAGCTTTTTCGGATTCCGGAAAATCACCGTAACCTCCGCAGCCAGCGAAGACGGGCTGCTCGTGCAGGCATTTGGGGTAGTAAACGGCGCTGGGTATTCCATTGGCTTTCAGCATATCGCCCACTTGATCGCGGTTGGGAATGCGAACTGTGTATTGGGCATAGACGTGGGTGTTGCCTGGGGAGATGGCGGGAAAGCAGCAGCAATCGGAGAGCAACTCTGAGTAACGTGCGCCGATGCGCCCACGCGCGGCAATTTCGGATTCGAAGTGAGGCAACTTGGCGAGCAGGACAGCGGCCTGCAAGGTGTCACAGCGGCCGTTCATCCCGAGGAGCGGGTGGTGATGGCGCTTCAATCCACCATGAGTGCGGATGGCCTTCATTTTCTCCGCCAACGCATCGTCGTTTGTGAAGAGTGCACCACCATCGCCATAACAGCCAAGCGGCTTGGCGGGGAAAAAACTCGTGCTGCCGATTGTAGTTACGCCGCAACTGCGACGGTCCTTCTGCATCGCGCCGAAGCTTTGGGCTCCATCCTCGATGACCGCCAGATTATGACGGATGGCGATGGCATTGATTCTTTCGAAGTTGGGCATCTGGCCAAAGAGACTTACTGGGAGAATCGCCTTGGTGCGAGGCGTTATGGCAGATTCGATGAGGTCTTCGTTGATGTTGTACGTGTTCGGGCGTATATCTACAAATACGGGCTTGGCCCCGACGAGACTGATGACTTCCGCGCTGCTGATCCAAGTGAAAGGCACAGTAACCACCTCATCACCAGGTCCAATTTCTAGGGCTCGCAATGCGATCTCGAGGCTCACGGTACCACTAGCAACCGTGATCGCGTGCTTGATCTGGACGTAACTCGCCAGCGCCTGCTCTAGCTCGGCAATTTCAGGCCCCATGATGAATTGTCCGTGGAGCATGACCCGCTCCATCCGGGCATCAATGGTTTGTTTGTACCGACGATATTGCTCTTTCAAGTCAATAAATTGTATTTGCATGTTAGTTACTCCTGATAATTGGCTTTTGGCTTATTTGAAAGCTCAAAGGTGAAAACCCAGTATTTCCTGATAGAATCGCTTTAGTTTCATGGCCACCGTGAGGTAGGACAACTCGTCGAGTTGCGACCGGCAATCCAGACGAGTCCCGCGTTTCCGCACCTGGCCGAGCTTAAGCGCTAGATCTTCCGCTTCCGGGCTGGCCAGGTGGCAATCCTCAAGGCCTTCGATGCGCTCGGCTACATCGCCGACATCCACCGAAACGACGGGAAGGCCGCAGGCGAGGGCCTCTTTCACAATTGTTGGCGAGCCTTCATGCAACGACGTCAGCAGGAGGGCGTCACTGGCATTAATCCAAACCGGAACTTCGGCATTGGGCACGCCCGAAAGCACGTGGAGTTCGACGCTGCGGCCATCGGCGGCGAGCCGTTCCACTGCGGCCCGCGCGAGCCACGGACGCTTGACGGGGTCGCTCGCGCCCGTGGCGAAGAGGACGTGGAAGGCATCAGCCGACCAGCCGAGCTGCGCGCGGCAGACGGAAGGGTCCAGCGGTTTGAAGCGTTCTAAATTGATTCCGCAAGGAATGATCCGGACGTTCGCTGGGAGAGGGGTGTCGGAAGGCGGAGGGATGAAACCTGAAACCTGAGTACGAGGGAAACCGAACGGCAGCGCTTTGAGCAGGTGACGGGCGACGAGGACCACGCCGGCGGCCCGGCGGGCGGCCTGGCGTGAGCAATAAACGCCGTAGTGGGAAACCCATTTCCTAACCCAGCCGGATAGGTTTTCCCCCAGCAAATCCGAACCGTGGAAAGTGACGACCACCGGGGGCAAGCCGCGCATGCGGGTGATTTGATCGGCCATAACCCCGCCGTACATGACATGGATGAGATCGGGATTAAACTCCGCCACCGCGCGACGAACTGGCGGCCCCATTCGATAGTAAGAGAGTGCGCCTTCCCGGCGGCGGTCGATGAACAGCACGCGAACTTCCACCCCCACGGACAATAAACCCTGGATCTGCTGGTCGATAAACACCCCACTCACCGGGGCTTCCGGCGTCGGATACATATTGGTGATGGCGAGGACTTTCACGAGACGGAGGTCGGAGGTCGGAGGTCAGCAATCAGAGGGCGGAGGGCAGTCGTAAGAATGGAAAGGCTGAAACCTGAAACCTGAATACTGAATACTGAATACTGAATTTCCTAACACTGAGTTCCGATTTTGGACCTCCGGCGTTCGCTGTTTAGTCCTCTGGTCGAGCGACCGCTTTCAGCTTTAATCCCTCAGCCGTCGGCGCAATCAGCCCACATAACCACTGAGCTTGGGCTTTTGCGGCGCGGTTGACCTCGAAATGTTCGAGGAATCTAGCACGACAATTGGCGGACATGCGCGACCGGAGCGCCAGGTCTCCGAGGAGCTTGAGCAGGCACTCCGCGAGCGCCTGATGGTCACCGGGAGGAAAGAGCAGCCCATCGACGCCGTCCCGGATGATTTCCGTAATGCCGCCGGTGCGGGAGGCGACCACGGGAGCGCCGAGCGCCATGGATTCGATGTTGACCAATCCGAAAGCCTCCGAGCGGCTGGGAACGACGGTGAGGCAGGCCGTGGCCATACAGGCAAGAACCTGATCGTGCGGCAATCCCCCCCGAAACAAGCAATGGCCATTCAGGCCTAAGCGGGTGGCGTCATTTTTGCACTGTTCCAGAGTTCCACCCACCCCGATGAACTCCACTGACACCCCGGGGAACTGTTTGAGAACGCGGGGCAAAGCCTGCAGCAAGAGATCCTGCCCCTTCGTGAAGGCAAAGCGGCCGGCGCAAACGATTTTGAGGGAAGCATTTTCGCGCGAGGGTAGATGTCCGCCTCCAGAGGATGCATGGGTGAGAGGATCCCGCAGGGCATTCCAGAAAACGGAAATGCGCTTTTCCGGGACTCCATAAGTGGCGATGAGATCGTCCTTGGCGGCTTGGGAGTTTCCCACGGCATGGGTCGCGAGCCGAAAAGTGCTGCGAGCACGGAGCCGCACCAACCGCAGCCACAATTGCGAGTGCGGCCAATCCAGGCCGACCGCGGAGGACAGCGTGTGGTGCCAGAAAATTCGGACCGGAACACGATGCAGTGCGCCGATATTCATCATGATGGCCGTCGCGCCAAAGTTGGCGATCACGCAAGCGGGTCGCAATTGACGCACGAGCCGGCTGAAGAACAGCCCGTCAGCCAAACGAGTCGGTCGAGGGGAAGGCCAATTAAGGATCTTGGCCCCAGGGTAAAGCCATTCCGGTCGGGCGTGGCCTCCGTGAACCAACAGTCGAACATCCCAACCTCCTGCGGAGAGCTGCCGGGCCAGTTCAGCGAATTGATAAGCCACCGCATGATCCCGCAGGTTGGTGCCGATGAGCACCACGGGGCGTGAGGTGATCGGGCCGTCTTTGCGGGAGAGGTTCATCACGGTTGAACCTTGCCTAGAGGTTGGATTGAGAAAGGCCGGCGGCGGAGGAATCCATAACCAACATTCGTCGGGCGCGGCCGTTTGGTCAATAAAGAAGAGCGCCCCCGAGTTGGCATTGGTTGAAACCGGGCGCTCCCTTGGAGGCGCGGCGCGAGGGTAACCACACCCAGCGCAAAAGCCACCGCAGGAAGCACGAGCCGGGTGGCACTCGGGACCATGAACAAAAGGCCAAACAGAAGGCAACCCGCCGACACGCTCCGGGCGAAAATTCCGGTGGCGGAGATACCGGTCCGGAAAATAACGGCGATAAGAACCACACCCGCCACCAGACCGAGGAAGCCGTGCTCGGCTAGAAGACGAGTATACTCCGTGTGGGATCTTGCCGCGTGACCGAGAAACGCACGCCGCTCCCAGTAGGATTGGCCAACGCCAACCCCGAGCACGGGGTTGTGGGCCCAGATTTTTAAGTCGGCGAGCATGATGTCCTCCCGGCCGCCCCCCTCAACTTTTTGGAAGCGGTTCGAGAGTTTGCCGCCGGTGAAGGCGTCAGCTGCGGGAAAGACGGCGTAAACAAAGATCAAAACCAGTGTGGCCGCAGTGGCGAAGGCGACGAGGATTGTTTTGAGGCTCCGAAACATGGGCCAAGACGCAGCGAGGCAGCAAAGTGCGCCGAGGTAAAGGCCGGTACGGGAGAAAGTGAGCGCGGACTGGACGGCAAACCACAGGGCCAGGGGTATGAACCCGATTCTGAGACGCCAGGTTAGAAAACCGCTCGTGTTGCAGAGCCAGAGACACAGGATGCCGAACGCCAGGGTAGCTGAAACTTGGTTGGGGCCGAAGCCGCCGCTGGCGTCGAAATTCGAACTGTCGCCAAAGACAATGTCGTCCGCACCGAAGCTGCCGGAGTAGCACTGGAACGCGATGCCAACGATGGGGGCGAGCGCCACAAGGAAACAATTCAGAGCCGCGACCGGGGTGACTTTCGTGCCCAAAAAGAAGGCAAGGCAAAGGGCGATGGCGAGGGGGCCGGAAAGGTCAGCCGATAAGAGCTGCCTGGACGAACTCAAATCACGGGAGAATAGAGTGACAACCGCCGCTGGTAGCAGGAGAAAAAAGTAGGCCCATGGCGCCCAAGCCCGCCCGACGCTGCCGCGGCGGAACATCGCCACCGCGATCAAGAGGATCACTGCCTGTTTCCCGAATTCCCAAGTGAGCAAGGGCGGTAGATCAGCCATGCGCCAGAGCACCTCACAACTGGCGATATAGGTAATGGCCAGCAGCGAGAGCTCCGGCCGTTCCGGACGAGTGCCCCAATAAAGGGCCAGTCCGAAGGTGGCCAGCGCATGAATTGTGGCCACCCACGCGGAGTATTTGAAAGCCACGGAAAGGGCCACATGTGCAGCCAGCAACGAAACGACGACGCTGGGTGCGAGCGGTTTTTCGAACGCCTTTCCGCCAGACCTCAGGGTCTGGAGGTGGCGCGGCTTAGGACCGGGCATGCGCATAGAGCTCAGCGAGGAAGGCGGGCAACCGATCCAAGGCGTGACCCGACTGGAGGCCGGCACGGCAATTCCTCCCCATAGAGAATCGCAAATCAGGTTCAGCCAACCGCACCAAGGCATCGGTCATTCCGGATTCGTCCAAAGGATCAAAAAGGAAACCGTTGAATCCCGGTTGCAAAAGTTCGGGAACATCGCCGACCCGGGTGGCCACCACCGGGAGAGCGCAGGCCAAGGCCTCCATCACCACGTTGGGCGTGCCTTCATGATCGGAGGTGAGCAAAAAAACATCGGCCGTTTGATACAAGTGAAGGGGATCGGCGACCGCGCCGAGCAGAGCGATCTCCAATTGGGGGCCAATGATCTGCTTGATCAAGTGGAGAAGTTCGGGACGGCCTGGCCCTTCGCCGGCGATCCAGACCCGGACCGGTTGTTTGAGCGAGTCCGCAGCGCGTTGCACTACCCTGATAAAGCGATCAAATCGTTTTTGGGGAACCAAGCGGCCAATCCCGAGAATCGTGTAGGGGGCGGGCGGGCGGGCGGGCCAAGATTTGAAGCGCTCGGTGTCAATGACATTGGGAAGAAAGAAAAAACGGTTGGGGCACATGCCACGGTCGGAGAGCATTTGGATGGCGACCCGTGAATTTGCGGCCAGCAGGGCAGGCAAGGTAATCGAAAGCCGGCCCAGCAACGCCCCGCTATCCTTGATCTCGCTGGTGATGTTATTACGCACGGCCCCGATTGAGCTTCGTTGATTTAATCGGCCCGAGATGGCGGCATATATGTTGGCATAAAAATGTTGGCTCTGGACGAAATCTGGTTTCAAGCGACCAACCGTCTTGGTGATCTTTAGGAGACGGGCCAATCGGGAGGGCGAATCGCCCACGAAGTGCACTGGCACTCCCAACTCGCGAATCGGCGCTTCCCAGTGCTCATCTCGGGTCAAGGTCAAGAGGCTTACGTCCGCACCGCATTCCTTCAGGCACTTCAGGATATAAAACAATTGCCGCTCCGCACCGCCCTGCCCCAGCGTGCCGGCGAGGAAGCAGAGGCGCAGGCTGCGGAGGTCGGAGGTCGGAGGTCGGAGGTCGGAAGTCACGGGAGGCGGGGGCCAGCAAACGAAAAGGCTGACATTCTGAAAGCTAAATTAGCGCAGGGATGAAACTTGAAACCTGAAAGCTGCAAAGCAGAGCTAACCATTCTCGTCCAGGCGGCGTTTCACGTTTTTTGACATGGTGACGAAGATCGCGATCAGCTCATCCGATTCATTTAGTAGCCAGTTCAATTGATCAGCTCGAATACCGCAATCATCGCGTAATAGCTCAAGCCACAGCATGGATTCATCTGCTTCTTGACAACACTGGTCAATCTTAGAGACGAACTCTGCATCGGAGCGGGCGCGGGATGCTTCCCGGTAATTTGCCGCCACAGAAGTACCCGAGCGCAAAAGCTGCTTGCCAAGAACCTGCAATTCGGTTCGTGACTTTGCGAGGCCACAGTAAAAGCGAACGATACCTGAAGCAAATTGCTTGGTTCGATTCCTTAGCTCTTTTTTTGATTTTTCGTACTCTGCCATATTAAGGATTCGAAGATGAGACTTGAAACGTGAAACAGGACACTGAGAATTCAGGCCTGAAATCTGACTTTTTCAGCCCTCAGCTTTCCGCCTTCATCCTTTCTCCCCAGCGGTCCCCACGCTTTCGTCAGATAACCGCCGATGGTGACGCGCCAGGTTTCCAGCGAATATTGGCGAGCAGTTTCAATCGAATGACGTGACATGGCCTCGTAGGCAGCGGAGTCGGCTAAAGCCATTTCGACCCCGCGAGCCACGGCCTCCGGTGTGGGTTCGTCGATTAGAATGCCGCAGCCGTTTCCGAGCAGTTTTGGCAACACCGAAACACGGGTGGCAATGACCGGAAGACCGCTGGCCAAGCCCTCCAACACCGCCTTGGGAAAACCGTCCGAGGAGGTGGTGGGAAACATAAACAAGGTCGCGGCCTTTAATCGGGCCATGACCTGTTCATGGTTGAGTTTTCCGGCAAAATGGACACGATCCGCGACGCCAAGTTCCCGGGCAAGCTTGGTAAACTCAGGGATGGCGGAGCCATCGCCAACAATCTCAAATTCGATTTTCGGGAACTGCTTAGCCAGCAACGGCAGGCTGCGGATGACCGTCCCAGCGCCTTTGGCTATTTCCTGGCGGGCGACAATGACCAGGCGGATTGCCCCATTGGATGGAAAGGACCGAGGTGACGCCCAGGACTTCAGCTCGTCCTGAGTTAGACTGGACGAAAAGATCCAATGGACGTTGGAATTCTTGGCCGAAGGTGCTTGCAACATGCCACCCGTGGCGAGCATCACATTGTGGCCACCGGCGGTGCTTTCCATGAACCGGCGCCAAAGCTTTTCCGCGACCGTCACGGGCTTCAGCCAGTTGCCACAGTGGCGCACGAACAACGGTTTACGTAAGGCCCAAGCGAATAGCATCCCGACCGTGCCCACGTCGCCGGGAATGGGGGTGTGAATGGCGTCCGCGGCTCGAAGTTCACGGAAGATCGTCACGCTGTTCCGCAACAACCAGGGAAAGAAACTGAGTTTACTGCTGAGGCCGCTGCCTGACCTACTGGTGAGCGGGACAACCGTTAACTTGTTACCTGCCAAATATATTTCCCCCTTGGGGGCAGCCAACTCCCTGACTGGAACCAAAAGCCGGGTCTCAACAAACAATTCAGACAAGGCCCGCATTTGAAAGGGAAATCCCCCATCCGTGGCAAAACCAGTGGGCGAGGCCGGACTCCGCCAGCAAGGCTTGTGGGAGAAGACGGTGAGTTTCACGAAAGAAAAAGGCTGAAATGCTGAAAGCTGAAATAAGTCAGAGGGCGGGGATCAGCAATTACCAGAGCAGAGAATCGATAGCAGAAATTGAAACTTATGCTGAAACATGTCCCAGTGAGGTCAGGGCAGACTTCACGGGCCTGGGAAAGCGTCGCTCCGGCCATCACAGCCAGCCACGCAATCGATAGTAAAGCAAGCCGACGTACTCATGCATGACCAAGCTGAACTCATTCATGTTTCCCGCGCTGGGAATAATAGCGGTTAACTCGCGCCAAAAAGCGGGGGATGGCATATTGACCGATCGAAAATCCGTGGGTGCTGGAATGAATTCAATCCCCGGAAAGCTGTGCCGAAACACTCCCAGCGATCGGGGCATGTGCATGGCCGAAGTCACGAGGAGGATCCGGCGGAAGTCGCGCTCCCGAAAAACCGCCGCCAGATTTTCGGCATGCTGCCTGGTGATCCGTGCCTTCGTCTCCACAAGGATGGACCCGGCAGGAACTTGAAGGGTTCCCAACATACTGGCCATTTCCTCGGCCTCTGAAGGACCGGACCTCTTGCCGCCCGAAGGTCCCCCGGTGCAGACGACCAGGGGCGCTTTATGCTCACGAAAAAGATACGCCCCATAAAGCACTCGGTCGCCGGCATCGTTGACTTCGATCGTGGGTCGCGGCGGGGTGGCACTGAAGAGGCCGCCACTGAGAATAAGAATGCAATCCGCCTCGGGAACCGGATTTATCGGCAGATGCTGGTATTCCAAGTGCCGAGTCAATGCGCCTGCCAGCCAGCCATTGCCGCAGATCATCAACACGGCGAAGGCGCTCCAGAGACAGGCCTTCGACCACACCTTTCGCTTGTGATTATGAAGCAGCAGACCCGCCAGAATCAGCAGGGCAGAAACCGACGTTGGGTGCAGGAGTTTTAGCATGAGCAGACGGTCAAGGGACCGGGGGCAAAAGCGGAAAACAGAAATCAAAACGTCCAAGGATGAAACCTCCAAGGATGAAACCTCCAAGGATGATACCTGAAACCTGAAACCTGAAACCTCAAACCTGAAACCTGAAACCTCAAACCTGAAACCTGAAACCTCAAACCTGAAACCTGAAACCT
>JAYTXL010000385.1:0-14312 GCA_043742955.1 Verrucomicrobiota bacterium
GGGAACGAACAGGAGCGGGCCATCCGGCCCGATCAGGAAAAGCGTGGGGGTGACCCGACCCGTGCCGCGCATACAATAAGTGGCGTAATGCTCGGCCTGTGCGAGCAAGTCGTCGAGCGTATAAAGTTGCCGGGGCGATTGCACCGGCGACATGGTGCGCGAGCGAGGCCCTTTTGCGCAAAAAGTTTCCGCGCCCAAATCCATAGCGACAACTCGCCCCACCCGCTGCGGGCGCCCCCCCCCCTTCACGTCTCGGATGTTGTTACAGTGTTGTTACACGAAATGCGCGTTATTGTGCGCGATGGACGCTGGTTGAGTGGTCATGATAGCGACTTGACAGACGCGCAAAATCACGCATGTTTATGGGGTGACAATGCAAGTTCAAGCACCATCACGAAGACCCGGAAAAAAGTTGAAGTTTGGCTTCGACCCCCTCCGTCGGCACCATGCATGAAGAGCGGTGGATGGGTTGGGCGGTGGTTATCGGGTTATTCCCCTTGAGGCTACAAAATTGAACCTTCCGGCAAATTCGCCCGCCCCGGCCACGAAATCCGGGCGCCGACCCAAAGCCTGGCTGGATCTCAGTCTTGGTGATGGCGCGGGGGATCATGCCAAACAGGCTGCCGTCACTCTCCCCGCTGAACCTCCGCCGGCTCCCCCAATTCCTGCGGAAATCGCCGCGGCACCGTCGGCCGAGCGCGCCGATCTCGCACAAGCCCTCGCGTTGCTGGCTCAGAACGAAGGGGTCGACAATGCAAACCCCTCCCGGCTGGCGGAAATAGTGTGCGACTATGCGGCCGCACGGGCGCTGCTTCCCGCCGGTGTTACGTTTGCTGAAACGGCGCATTTTTTCAAACAGCAACCGCTGGCCGAAGCCGAGCCGACCACTCCGGTGGCACCCAGCGCGCCCGAGGTCGCCGGGCCGAGCCCGCCGGACGGAGTCGCGGACAACTTGGAATCGGTGGCCGAGACCATCACGGGCAACATCCGAAACAAGATAGCCAAGGAGCAGGCCAGCGATCCTGTTTTCTATGAGCAGATGGCAGCGTTGTTGGAGGGGATCGTTGGTGAGTTGAAGTCAAAGCAAATTGATTATTCGGCCTTCTTAAAGCGCATTGCCGAGGTCTCCAAACAGGTGCAGTCCGGCAAATCGGCTGAGCCGTCCGCGATTGCATCTTCGGCGCGGCCGGAGTCGCGGGTGAGCGAGCGTGCTGAACCCAGTGCGCCGGACGAAGGCAAGGACAATGCGGAATCGGTGGCGACGACAATTGCCCAAAACATTCGGAATAAGATCGCCAAGGAGCAGACCAAAGATCCGCCGTTCTATTCGAAAATGTCCAGTCTGCTGAACGGACTGGTCGCCGAACTGAAAGCGCAGAGCATCGATCACAAGTCGTTCTTGAGACGCATCGCTGAAGTCTCGAAGCAAGTGCAATCCGGCAAAGCGACTGATTCCCCCGCGCCGGCGCCGCCCGTCCCGCCCGGGCCGTCGGCGAGTGAAACGGCTGAACCAATCCCCCCGGCTGGCGTCAAGAGCAAGCTCGGGACGGTGGCCGAGACCATCGCGCAAAATATCCGTGGCAAGATCGAAAGGGAGCAGCCCAAGGACCCGGCTTTCTACGGCCAGATGGCGGTCACGCTCGAGGAGATTATTGCCGAGTTGAAAGCGCACCGCATTGACCACCTGGAATTTTTGAAGCGCATTGCCGAAGTGGCCAAGCAGGTGCAGTCCGGCAAGCTGGCCACCACGCCCACGACCTTGAAGACAGCCGGCCAGCGCGCGCTTTTCAACAATCTGGGTCTCAATGAAGACCTGGCCCTGAAGATCGACAAGAAAGTAAAGGAGGTCCATCGCTACGGTTGGCGGGGGAACGAGGCGCGCGAGAAGGCAATCAAGGCCGCCATTCTTCCGCTGCTCAACGATGATCAGGCGGCGGCGGACCGGATTTTTTTGATCCTAACCGCCCAGCCGGAATACTAAGGCGCAAGGGTGTACCGGGCGTGAAGTGCCCGGCGGGGGGCGAGGCGCCGCTTCGACCCGCCGGACGCCCGCTCAAAGCACCCGCATCTGGACGGCATCGACCAGTTGGGATCCTGCGGAAATCGAGCTGATGATCACAACCGTGTTGCCCGGGCGCAGTAAATTTTTATCGATCAGGGATTGGATGGCATCCGCAACGGTCTTCTCGGGGGTGGTGTGATCGAAGGGGATGACAATGGGGAGGACGCCCCAGTTCAGGGCGAGCGAGTCGGCCACCTGCCAGGTTTCGCAAACGGCAAAGATCGGTGAGTGGCGCGGCCGCATCCAAGAGGTGTAACGAGCCATCCAACCCCGCACGGTGAAGACTAGGATTGCCTCGGCCTTCAGTTCGTCGGCCATGACCACAGCGCTCTTGACGAGCTTTTGCCGCGGGCTCGTGAACTCCGCCCGCTCATGAAATCCGGCTCCGCCGCTGCGTTCGATCCGCCGCGAAATCTTGTTAAAAACCTCGAGGCATTTCAGCGGGTATTTGCCCACGGTGGTTTCACCGCTCAACATGATGGCGTCGGCCTGCTCGAAAACGGCGTTGGCCACGTCCGTGATTTCCGCCCGGGTCGGCATCGGGTTCTCGATCATGCTCTCGAGCATGTGCGTGGCGACGATGACGGGCCGGCCGACGCGCAGGCAGAGCTTTACAATCTTGCGCTGGATGATCGGGAGCTCTTCATAGGGGACTTCGATCCCCAGATCGCCGCGCGCCACCATGATCCCGTCGGCTTCGTCAACGATCTCGTTCAAGTTCTTCACGGCCTGCTGATCCTCAATCTTGGCGACGATCAGCGGGCGGTGCTTGGAGTGCTGGATGACCGCTTTGAGCTGGCGGAGGTCTTTTGCCTCCCGCACAAAGGACAAGGCGATAAAGTCGACGCCGACCTCCAGCCCCACGGCGATGTCGGCCAGATCCTTGGCGGTGAGGGCAGGCAGGCTGACTTTGACGCCGGGGAGATTGATGTGGCGACGGCTGCCGAGCCGGCCGGGGGTGAGGACTTCGCACTCGACTTTATTGGCCGATTTCGCCAGCACTTTCATGTGGATCGAGCCGTTATCGAGCAGCACCACATCCCCCACGCTGATGTCGTTGACAAAGTTCTCGTAGTTGACGTCCACGGAATGCAGCTCCTCGCTCTGCTCGCCACGAACGGTGAGGGTGAACTTCTGGCCCGGCTGCAGATCGAGCGGAACGGGCAGGTCACCGGTGCGGATGGCCGGGCCCTGCGTATCCATCATGATGCCGATGGAAACCTGGCGGGCCTGCGCGGCAGCGCGGATATCCCGGACCACCTGGCGCACCCAGTCATGGGGGGCGTGCGACATGTTGAGCCGAGCGATGTTCAGGCCGGCATCAATCAGGCAGCCGATCATTTCTGCGGAACTGGTGGCCGGCCCCAAAGTGGCTACAATTTTGGTTTTTCGCATAATGACAAGTCCCAGTGGCGAATGATATGGTCCGGTCCGGGGATTAAAAGTATTTATTACTGCAAGAAAAATCTTTCGCCCGCGTGGCATTATTTAGTCAGGGCCAAACTCCAGCGCAACCAAAGGTTGTGATCGCAATTTGCAACTGGTTCAGGAGAAAATGGTGGCACGCATTCAAAGCTGCCAATTGTCCGCCGGCGGCGCTCACCAATCAGAGGAAGTTGAGCGGCGCACACTGCCGCGGATGGGAGTCTTTGGACATTTTGCCGGCCGTGGGGTATAGAGAGTGAGTCATGAACGTGAATCCGGATGGGCAACAGATGATCCGCCGCGGCCTGCCCCGGCGCGCTTTTCTCGCCGACATGGGCTTGGGCTTCACCGGCCTGGCCTTGGGCGCGATGCTGTTCCGCGAAGGTGTCGCCAAGGCCGCCCCGGCTGGCGAATGGGCACCGCCCGATGGCAAACCGCATTTTCCACCCAAGGCCAAGAACGTGATCTGGCTGTTCATGCGCGGCGGCGTCAGTCACCTCGAGAGTTTTGATCCCAAGCCAGAGGTCGACAAATACGCCGGGAAAACCATTACTGAGACTCCCTATAAAGGGGTAATGGATTCTCCATGGCTCAAGGCGAACCAGCGCGTGGTGGTGGTGAACGACGCCAACGGCCAACCCCGCAATGTGCTGTTCCGCACGCAAACGGGCTTCAAAAAATATGGCCGCAGCGGCGCTGACGTCAGCGACTGGTTCCCGCGCATCGGCAGTTGCGCCGATGACATCGCGTTCATTCGGAGCCTGTGGACCACCGACGACAATCACGGGGCGCAGGTCCAATTCAATTCGGGGCGGCACATGCTCGACGGTTTGTTTCCCACGATCGGTGCCTGGGTGAACTACGGACTGGGCACGCTCAACGAAAATCTGCCACAGTTCATCAGCATGGGGCCGCGGTATTTCGAACGGCGCGATGCGCATTATCTCGGACCGGCTTTTGAATCCGTCGAGATGCGCGTGGATCCCAAGAACCCGCTCGCTTATGCCCGGCCCGAGCTCGAGCTGGCCGACGAGGAGCAGCGCATCGAGTTCGGTCTGCTGGGCCGGCTTAACCGCCTCAACGGCATCAAATATCCCGATGACCCGGTGCTGGCCGCGCGAATAAAGTCTTACGAGCTGGCGTTTCGCATGCAGGCATCGATTCCCAAGTTGATGAATTTCGACAGCGAATCGGCGGCGACAAAAACGCTCTACGGCATTGATCAGTCGGCAAGCAAGGATTTCGGGATGCAACTACTGGCGGCGCGACGCTTCATCGAACAGGGCACGCGGTTCATCCAGATTTTTCATGGCGACGGCGCGGCGGGTGCGTGGGATGCGCATTCCAGTTTGAAAGCGAACCACAGCGGTCTGGCCGCGCAGGTGGACCAGCCGATTGCCGGACTATTGCAGGATTTGAAACAGCGCGGGCTGCTCAAGGAAACCATCGTGGTGTTCGCGACGGAATTCGGCCGCACGCCGGGGGCGCAAAGCTCCGACGGACGAGACCATCATATCTATGGTTTCTCCGTCTGGATGGCCGGCGGGGGGATCCAAGGCGGCCTGGTTCATGGCGCGACCGACGAGTTGGGATTTCACGCCGTGGAAAACCGGCATTACGTCACCGACATCCACGCGACCGTGATGCAGTTGCTGGGGCTCGATGCGCGCCGGCTGGAAGTGCCCGGACGCAAGCGGCTGGAAATCGATTACGGCCAGACCATCAGGGAAATCCTGGCGTGATGGGAACGGATGTAACCCCGGGACCATACGGCTGCAAAATAGCCGGATGTGAGTGCAATCGCCAGTCGGTTTCTCCCTGCGGACCAGCAGCGGAGGGCGCCGTTGACTGGCCTCGGATACGCAGTTGCTGATTCATGAGGCGGCCGTTAGTGTGGCGGGATGAAACCTACAGTTGTCTCAGTCAAACTACGGTTCATTGCGCGTCACGCGCGCCCTTCGTTGTGCTCGCTCATGTTCGCCCTGGCCACTTCCGCGCTGGCCGGGAATTGGCCTGCTTGGCGCGGCCCGACGGGCGACGGTGTTTGTTTGGAAAAGAACCTGCCGGCGCACTGGAGCGAAACGGAGAACGTCCGCTGGCGCGTGGCCTTGCCGGAGCGCGGCAACTCCACCCCCGTGGTTTGGGGCCCTAAAATCTTTCTCACGCAACCCCTCGAAAAGGAAAACCGCCGCACGCTCATGTGCCTCGACCGCGCGACCGGCAAGGTGCTCTGGCAATCCGGTGTCACGTACACCGAAAAGGAACTCACGCACGGCACCAATCCGCAATGCTCCGCGTCGCCCGTGACCGATGGTGAACGCGTCATTGTCTCGTTCGCTTCAGCCGGGCTGTATTGCTACGACCTGAAGGGCAAGGAACTCTGGCATCGCGATCTCGGCAAACAGGCGCACATCTGGGGCAATGCCGCTTCGCCGGTGATTCATGGCGGCCTCTGCATTTTGAATTTCGGCCCCGGCGAACGGACCTTCCTGATCGCGGTGGACAAAAAGACCGGGAGGACAGTTTGGCAGAACGACGAACCGGGCGGTGCCTCGGGGGAGAAATCTCCCGACGGAAAACAAGCCTGGGTTGGCTCTTGGACCACGCCCATTCTCATCCAGGAAAACCGGCATGACTCGCTCATCATGAGCTGGCCTAACCGCGTCACCTCGCTCGATCCGAAGACCGGCCAGGAATTCTGGACGTGCCAGGGTTTGAATCCGCTCATCTACACCTCGCCGCTCCACCGTGACGGAGTGGTCGTGGCAATGGGCGGATACGGTGGCAAGGCGCTGGCCGTGAGGACCGGCGGCCAGGGCGAGGTCACCGAGTCCCTGCGTCTCTGGCACCATCCGCGCACCAAACAGCGCATCGGCTCCGGGGTCATTCATGACGGGCACATATATATCCTGAATGATCCCGGCGTGGCCGAGTGTTTCGAGTTGGCGAGCGGCCAGCTGATCTGGGAGCAACGCCTTGCCGGCCGGGGCAAAAACAACGACAGTTGGTCTTCCCTGGTGCTGGCCGACAGCAAGCTTTACGCCCTCAACAAATCCGCCGACACCTTTGTGCTGAAGGCTAGTCCCCAGTTCGAATTGCTTGCCACCAATTCACTGGGGGAAGAAACCATGTCCTCGATCGCGCCCTCGGACGGCGAGCTATTGATCCGCACCTACCGGAGCCTGTGGTGCATCCGGGACAAGAAATAATCCCAGATCAACCAGAACCTAAATATTTCGATTGCTTTTTCAGGGTAACAGTGCATTTGATTTACTTTATTAATTGCCAGCAGGCTCGCGATCAGGCGTCTTGCACTCCCTCCCCGCCAGGCCAGGCCCGTGCGCCGATGAAGATGCGATCCTGATTGAACCAGCAAACTGACTCTGGCGGGCTTGGGTTCGATGGCGCCGGGCCGCCCCCAACAATCAACTATTATCAGTTATGAAACTCAACGTAGATGATTGGCACTTTGCCACCACCCCGAATCCCCAGTCCGTCGTCGTGGTGGATTTGTATCTGGACAACGGCCAACATGCCCGCTTGGAGGTGATTCCACTCATCAACCCATACGTGGAAGAGGACCAGATTCCAGAAATCATCATCTACTGCGAAATGCCGGGCGAAAAGCTGTCGGAAGAGCCGGAACCTCGGCGCTGGATCACCCGCCCGGCGGATCGCAGCTGTGAATGGAGTTCGGTCGAGCTTTCTCCCACCCTCATCCGCCAGATCAACGACCGGCTCGCGGTTCCCGGATAGACGCGGGCCCGTCGCGCCCACCGTCGGTCGCCTCCGGTAAAACGCCCCGGTTTTTCCGACCGGTCCACCGAGCCTCAAGCGATCAGTTGGTCCACGACCTTGCCGGCCACGTCGGTCAGACGGAAATCGCGCCCCTGAAAGCGGTAGGTCAAACGGGTGTGCTCCAGGCCAAACAGCTGCAGCATGGTGGCATGCAAATCGTTGACGTGAATGGGATCCTTCGTGATGTTCCACCCGATTTCATCGGTCTCACCCACGACCTGCCCACCTTTCACCCCCCCTCCGGCCATCCACAGACTAAACGCATAAGGATGATGATCGCGCCCGGTCACATTCGCTGAGCCGCCGCGGTTTTCGCCGAGCGGGGTGCGGCCAAATTCCGATCCCCACACAACGAGCGTGGAATCCAGCAGCCCGCGCTGCTTCAAATCCTTGAGGAGCGCCGCGATGGGCTGGTCGGCCATGAGGCAATTCTGTTTGAGCTCCGCGTCCAGATTACTGTGGTGATCCCAGGAGGCGTGGAAAATATTGACGAAACGCACGCCGCGCTCGACGAGCCGGCGGGCGAGCAGGCAGTTGGTGGAAAATGATTTAAACTGACCCGGTCCGCCGCCGCGCGAGGCTTTGACATCTGGTTGCTCGCGCTCGACGCCGTATGCCTCCATGGTCGCCTTGCTTTCACCGGAAAGATCGATCAATTCCGGCGCGGCGGTCTGCATGCGAAAAGCGAGTTCGTAAGCGGTAATGCGGCTTGCGATTTCCGGATCACCCACCTGTTTATAGCGCAGCCGGTTCAGATCGCCTAATGCGTCCAACCCATAATGCTGCATCTCCGCCGTGATACCCGGCGGATTACCGAGATTCAGGACCGGATCACCTTGGTTGCGGAACAGCACGCCGGCATACGTGGACGACAAAAATCCGCTCGACCATAGCGACGCCCCGCCGCTCGTGCCACGCCCCGCCGTCAGCACGACATAGCCGGGCAGATTTTGTGATTCGCTGCCGAGTCCGTAGTTCAGCCACGAACCCATCGTGGGGCGGCCGAACATCGCCGAGCCGCACTGCATCATCAACTGGCCCGGATGATGATTGAACTGATCCGTGTGCATCGAGCGGATCAGCGCGAGGTCGTCCGCGCATGCACCAATGTGCGGCAACAAATCGGACAACTCCATCCCGCACTGCCCGTGCTGGGTGAAAGTGCGCGGACTGCCCATCAACCGCGCTCCTTCTTTTTGAATGAACGCGAAGCGAACCTTTTCCAGCAACGAATCGGGCAGCTTCTGTCCGCTGTACTCCTTCAACTTCGGCTTCGGATCGAACAAATCCATCTGACTCGGCGCGCCTTCCATGTAAATGAAAATGCAATTCTTCGCCTTGGGCGCAAAGTGCGGCGGTTTGGGCGCGTGCGAGTTGGCCGGAGTGGGTGCCGCGCTGCGTTTGGACTCGGCGGCCAGCAAGCCATTTTCGGCGAGCAGCGAAGCCAGCGCGAGCGTGCCAACGCCGCTGGCGCTCGTCGCGAGAAAGTCGCGGCGCGTCCGCTTGATGATTTCGTCTGGATCAATGTGCCCATTCATAACTCACTCCCGCGTCACAAATTCATCCAGGTTCAGGATGATGCGCGCCACGGCGACCAGGGTTGCCCTTTCGGCGACGCCCGGCGCACTGCTTTTGGACTCTCCCGCAATCCGGGCGGCGCCTTCCGGCTGATTTTCGGCCAGGCGCAACTGGTCCTGGTAGAGCCGTTGCAGTCGCGCCAATGCCTCCCTGCCCGGCGG
The DNA here is from genome assembly GCA_043742955.1 of Verrucomicrobiota bacterium. Lineage (GTDB taxonomy): Bacteria > Verrucomicrobiota > Verrucomicrobiia > Limisphaerales > JAYTXL01 > JAYTXL01. The sequence goes on from JAYTXL010000385.1 coordinate 9,025, forward strand.
ACGCGACAGGCAGCGTTCAAAGCCGTGCTTGATCTGCTCCGCCGGATCCGTCGCGTCGTGGGCGGCCATGCGTTTGCCCAACGCCCGAGCGCATTCAAAAAATACGGGGTCATTCAAGAGCGTCAAAGCCTGGAGCGGCGTGTTGGATCGCTCCCGGCGCGTGCAGGCCACGTTGGAATCCGGCGCGTCGAACGTCATCAACATCGGGTAGGGCACGGTGCGCTGGAAAAAAATGTAGACACCGCGCCGGTATTGCTCCGCGTCTTTACTCTCGGGCCACGTGACCGAGCCGGCATAGCCGAGTGCCGCGATGTCCGCCGGCAACGGCGGACGAATGCTCGCCCCGCCAACGGCCGGATTCAACAGCCCGCTCGCAGTCAGATACGCGTCGCGCACATTTTCCGCTTCCAGCCGGAACCGGTTCTGGCGCGCGAGCCACACGTTGGTGGGATCTCGGCCCAGCAATTCCGGACGGGTGTGCGACCACTGCCGGTAGGTCGCGGACGTCACGATGAGTTTGATCATGGCCTTCCGGCTCCAGCCCAAACCGGGTTGAGCGTTCGGAGTGGCGAGTTCAAAATTGGGCGGCGACTGGAACGTGACCGCCAGCCAGTCGAGCAGTTCCGGATGCGATGGTTTGTCGCCGCGCAGACCAAAGTCATTGACGGTGGGAACCAATGCCCGGTCGAACAGGTTTTTCCAAAAGTGATTCACCGTGACGCGCGCCGTGAGCGGGTTGGCGGGATCAACGAGCCAGCGCGCCAGATCGAGCCGATCCGGCTTCCCGGCCCGCGGCTTGAACGCATGCATCACGGCCAATGTCGCCGGCAACACCTCGTCGCCTGGGCGTTGGAAATCGCCGCGGATGTGGACGTGCGTTTTCCGTCCGCGCGGTTCCTGCGCGAGGACAGATGCTTTGGTCGCCGGAAATGCCGGTGCCGTCTTCGCGTGGGCGGCGATCTGATCGTTCAGCTTTCGTGCGCCCGCGTCGCCCTGTTCGGAGAAATATTTTGCCAGCGCAGCGCGCTGCGCGGGGCTGCGCTGTTCTGCGGGCGTGGTGAGCGCGACCACCACCGCCTCCGGCATCAAGTCCGCCCGCAACGGCGCAACGGAAGTCGTCGCCGAGAGCCGGAAGCGCGCGATCGTGTGCGCGCCGCCGTATTGCTGGTCGAGGATGAACACGAGCTTGGTTCCGGCGGGCAAATTCAGCGGGTCCTTCGTCTCGAAGACCGCGACGTGCGCGCGCCCGGTTTCCGGCGCGACCGCCCAACCGGTCTTTTGTTTGTCCTCGTCCAGTGCGCCGCTGGGCCAAAAAGTGTCCTGCGAAAAATCCGCCGAGGCGTTGTGCAATGGAACGGCCGCAGGCCCGGCTTGGACGGCGAAATCGGTCAGCACAAAATTGCTCGACGAACTGCGACCCACGGCCCGGCGCTTCTCGCTTTCCGGCAGCACTTCAAGACGAAAACCAGTGACGCCCTTCAATTCACCGGTCTCGATTTCCACCGTGTAGGTGTCAATGTCCACCGCCTTGCCGCCGGCGACGATGGACTTGTCCTTTTGTGTTTTCAGCGTGGAACCATTCGCCGCCATGGCCTGCTTTGGTTCGAATGTGATCCAGGTCGCGGGAGAGGTTTGCACCGTTTTTTCCCAGGCCGCTTGGCGGGCGGGCAGTTCGTTCTTCAGGTACGCGGTAAGACTCGCCTTCAGTTTTGCGTCCTGCTCGCCCCAGATTTTTTTTGCTGCCTCATATTTCGCCAGTTCAGCCGGTCGTGGCGCGGGAAGTTCTTGTTCCGACGCGTCGTTGAAAAAGGCGAAGAGCTGGTAAAACTCACGTTGGCTGATCGGGTCGTACTTGTGCGAGTGACATTCCGCGCAACCCACCGTGAGGCCGAGCCATACCGCGCCGGTGGTCGTGACGCGGTCCACCGTCGCTTTGCAACGGTATTCCTCCTGATCCACGCCGCCCTCCTTGTTCGTTAATGTTTGTCGATGAAACGCGGTGGCCACCTTTTGCTCATGCGTCGCGTTGGGCAGCAAATCCCCCGCCAATTGCTCCACCGTGAATTGATCGAACGGCAGGTCACGATTGACCGCGTCAATCACCCAGTCGCGAAAGAGCCAGGCATCGGGACGTGCGGTGTCTTTTTCGTATCCGTCGCTGTCGGCATAGCGAGCGAGATCGAGCCAATGGCGGCCCCATTGCTCGCCGAAATGCGGCGAGCCCAGCAGGCGATCCACCAGCTGCTCATATGCATCGGACCGCAGGTCGTTCAAAAACGCCGCCACGTCTTCCGGCGACGGCGGCAGGCCAAGCAAATCCAACGAGAGTCGGCGAATCAAAGTGATGCGGTCCGCTTCGGGCGACGGTTTGACCCTTTCCTTCTCCAGTCGGGACAGCACAAAGGCATCGATTGGATTGCGAATCCACCGGCTGTTCTTTGTTTTCGGCGGGGCCGGAAGCACCGGCGCTTTGAAGGCCCAGTGGTGAGCGGTTGAGAGTGGCGGGTTGAGGGCGGAAGGTTGGTCGGGCCACGGCGCACCGGCGTCGATCCAGGCGCGGAGCAGGGAAACTTGTCTATCGGTCAGTCGTTCGCCTTTCGGAGGCATGAGCTTGTCCGGGTTCAGGCCCGCCACAGACTTGATCAACGGACTTTCCGCGCTGTGGCCAGGCCGGATGACCTGGCCGTCATCGCCGCCCGCCAGGGCACTGTTTTTCTGATCGAGTCGCAAGCCGCTCTTTTGTTTTTCCGGGCCGTGGCACGCGTAGCATTTGGCGGCCAGGATGGGCTGGATATCGCGAGCAAAATCCACCGGGACATGCGCGGACGGCGACCGGGCCGTGGCGGGAGCACCCCCTGGTTTGGGCGACGCCCCGGGTGCCAGCGCGAGCATCACCAATAACGAAATACTTATGGCCAACGGCTTGTTCACGAGTACCGTCAAAACTAGTGCGTTTTCCGCCAACGGGCAACCCAGCTTTTCAGTTTTTCCGCCCCCCACGCGCACAGGGCACCACCCAGCCGGGGTAATCGAGCGACCAAAACTCCAATTGGAGGCGCTTGGGAGGTTGAACCACCCAGGGCATCGTGCCCGATAATTTCAAGGCCTCACTCCATTCTCGGGCCGTTGGGGCACGGCTTAACGCCAATTCAAAGGCCCGCTGGATTTGGGTCCGGGTATGGTCGGGTGCCTGGCCAGCGAATCACTGGGAGTTGGGATCATTCCACCGCCCGACTGCCCGGAGGAAAACCAAACGTGCGCTGGTCGACGATTTGCGTCAGCGTTTGTTGCAGCAGCAGCGCCTCGTCCAGGCCGCTGGAGACCAGCCGGCGGTTGCATTCCAGCAGCAGTTCCATGGCCCGGACCAACTCAGCCTCGGTATAACGACGGGTCTGTGGCAGCGCGTTGTAGAGCACGAACGGATGCATTGCCAGCGGGTTGATGCGCTTGTCGGTGGGCAACGCATCCCCCGGCACCCGCTCCAGTTGCGCCTTGAACCGGCCGTAGTCGGCATCCGCCTTCAACCAGCCCGTCTTGATCATTTCCTTCAACAACAGCAGCACGCGCACCTTGGCGATCAGTCCGTAAAGCAAGCCGATTTCCGTCTTCTTGCTGTCAAATTTCATGGTCCACAACTCGCTGTCGAGCGTCCGCAGCAGACGTGGCAAATCCCGGTCGCCCAAGGCGTCGGCCAGGGCAAAAGCGCGCGCCTGCTTGTTGCGGGTCACAATGGCATCCACATCGGCCATCTCGATTTGCGCCCGGTCGCCCACGTAGAGCGCGAGCTTCTCCGCCTCGTTGATCAGGGCCCGGAGATTGGGCCCCACCTGGCTCACCAACCGGGCGATCGCCGCGTCGGAAATATTCTTTTTCAACCCGCGCAAATGTTTCGCGGCCGCGACTTCGGCCACGCTGCCCCAATCCTTGTCGTCCAAAGACAGGGCGGCAAATACCTCCACCGAACCAAGTTTTTCGAGCGCCTTGGAAAAAATCTTCCGCTTGTCCACTTTGCCGGCGCTGATGAGCAGGCGCACATTTTCCCAGCGGAAACTTTTCAGTTCCTGGGCAATTTCCGCGAGCGTTTCGGTCACGGCCGCCGCCGAGGCCGTCCGCTCTTCGCCGAGGAAATTACAATTTTGAAGCCAGACCACCTTGGCGCTGCCGAAGAACGGCAGCGTTTGCAGCGCCTCGCGCAGCCGGGCCAGCGCTTTGAGCGCCTCGCCGCTGTTGCCCGCGCTGGCATCGATGATTTCATGATCCATGCCGCCCAGCTCCGCGCACCATTGCTGGTATATCTGGCGGGCACGCTCCTTGACGGCAAATTCGTCCTCACCGCAAACAAGTGCCACGGCGGATGGAGACAGGACGGCGGGGGCAGGCATTGCTAGACTTCGGTATCGCCGCCCTCGTTGATCTGGTTGAGCACCTCCGTCATGTCCTCCACTTCCTCAAAGAGGGTGGCGGCGACGAAGATGGGGCGCTTCTGCGCGGTGGCGAGGGCGAGGCAATCGCTGGGACGGGCGTCGATCTCGACGATCTTGGTGCCGAGTTCATTTTGCTGGCGCAACAGGAGACGCGCGAAGTAGGTGCCATTCTTCAACTCCGTGATGACGACCCGGTCCACGGTGATGGCAAACCCCTTGAAAACATTGGCGATCAAATCATGCGTGAGCGGCCGCTCTTTCGGTTCCTCGCGCAGGAACATGCGGATGATCGCGCCCATGTTATGCTCGACCTGGATGACGAAGACTTTCTCGTCGTTGCCGACAAAGATCGCGCAGCCACTCGTGTTCGTGGGCAGAATCCGGCGAATCTGGACGGGCACGACTTGCTTCTTCATGTATTCACTCTAAAGCCCGGTGGTGAAAAGAACAAGCCCGCTTTGTCGTGGCCAGAGGTGGGGTGTGATTAAAAGTGAGTGCGGCGGCGAGGCATGACGGGTTTTTGGGCGAGAAACCTGGGAGCAGGTGGATTGACATTCCTCACCCCGCCCGCCGAACCAAACGAACGGCCCGCGTTCGGGACCGTCTCCGCTCCTCCGGTCTGTGGGAATCAACGGTGCGCCACCCACAAATCCACAAGCCATGTTCCAACATCATGTCCCTTCGGATTTGAATTAGTTTGAATTAAAGTATTCAGAAGAACAATTTGACTTCCGTTCCCTCGGGTGCGTAATTGTCAACTCACCCATGCGCTTGGAATCCACCCGGCCCTCCGCCCTCCGCCGCAGTGGCACCGGATCACGTCGGGCGCGTCAACTCCGACGCGCCGGGGCAAGATTGAAGCTG
>JAYTXL010000386.1:0-4203 GCA_043742955.1 Verrucomicrobiota bacterium
GACCGACTCGGGCTTCGGCCAGCCGGAACTCGTGGCCTACAGCGACGCGCGATTTTACATCCAGCTCCTGTTTTGGATGGATGGCACGACGGCCATCCACCAGCACGAATTCTCCGGGGCATTCCACGTCATGAGCGGGTCCAGTATCCACGCGATCTACGCCTTTAAAAATGCACGGACGGTCACGCCCTACTTCCGCATCGGTGATGTGCGGATGAAGCACATCGAGCTGCTGGAGACGGGCCGCACCGTGCCGATCATCTCGGGCCCGCGCTCCATCCACTCGCTGTTCCATCTCGATACGCCGTCGGTCACGGTCGTCGTCCGCACGCAGCACGATCCGGGGACCGGGCCGCAGTTCAATTACCTCCCGCCGCACATCGCGCTGGACCCCGTCTTCAGCGACCCGCTCATGATGCGCCGCCGGCAACTCCTCGACGTGCTGGAGCAAACCGAAGACCCCGCCTATGCGGACTTGGTGTTGGAAATGATCGCCGCGCTGGATTTCGAGCGCGGCTTCTACGTGCTGCAAAATTGCCAGCGCCATCTGCAAACCCTCGGGCACTGGGAGCCCGCGTTCAGGGCATTTGTGAAAAAGCACGGCAAGCTCGCGGCCGGAATCGCGGCGACCCTGGAGGAGGAGGCGAGGCGGGATGTCATCAAGGGTCTGCGCGGCATGGTCACGGAGCCCGAGCACCGTTTCTTCCTCGCGCTGCTGATGAACGCTCCCACGCGCGCCGACCTGCTCGCGCTGGTGGCGCAGCGGTTCCCGGAGGAAGCGCCCGTGGAGATCGTCCTGCGCTGGGCGGAGGAACTTGCAGAGATGTCGGATTTCGGCATCACGATCCTCGACGCATCCTTCCCCGAGTCGCTGGAAATCGCCGGCAAAGCGCAGCCGGAACTTTTCACGGCCGCGCTGAGGCACTTCATGAAAGGCGGCAAAAAACTCCCACCCGCCATGAGTGCCCTGTCCGCCGCAGCCGTGAAGGAACTGCGCGCCGCCTTCGCAGATTCGAGCCTGCGTGTGCTGGTCGCCTGACGTGTTTTGTCGGGAACTGCGGGACAAGCCGATTGGATTTCGCTTGGGTTGTCACGATCTGACGGCTGCCCCTATTCCTCCGTCTGAGGGCAAGAAGCGGTTGGTTGGGGTAAATCAGGTCGTCTGAGGGGTTCCATCGGCGTTTCTTGGTGGCCCCCAGTGCGTCATCTCAGCGTCGATCTTCTTTGAAAAGAACCGCGGTAATTCCGCCTCGGTAGGACAATCATAGCGGCCATGATAGGCTTCTGCCATACGGCCTTCCCCAGCACGATCCACATCAAAGAAAATAAGCTGCCCTACCAACAGTCCAGGATAGAGTGCAATCGGGCTTTCGCTGACGTTGACTAGCTCCAAAGTCAGGCAGCCGCGAAAGCCAGGCTGCACCATCGAAGCCGTGGCGACAATGAGGCCCAAGCGTCCCCAAGATGATCGGCTGGCGACCTGACAACACAAATCAAGGGGCAGCGAGAGATACTCGAATGTCACCGCGAGGATCAACTGATCAGGGTGAAGAATGAACTCGGCGCGAGGTTTGAGGCGCACCCGGTCGTAAAGTCGCTTTTCGACCAACCGTGCCGCCCCGGGATCCGTCACGTCATGCTTCGAGGTGAAAGTGCGGCGCGGAACGATGATGGACGAGCCGAGGCGGATGTCTATGGATGCCGGTCCGATTTGGTTTTCATTCAGCAGCGGCGTTACAAGAAGCTTCCCTGCATAACTCCTTTTTTCCATGCGCTGCTTGATTTGCTCTTTGCCGAGAACGCTCATGGCTGATGCTTTGGAAAACTGCGGTTATAGTCATGCTGGATATACGTGACTTCGAGGGCCTTTGAGGTCAGCCGTTCGATTTTTTGCAGCTTATGGTCAATGGATTCCGGGCCGTCCTTCCCATTGCGTTGTGAGAGCAGGCAGGCACGGTAGATCGCGCTTGCATTCAGGATGGTGCTGAACTGCGCGGGCACGCCGAGCAGAGTTTCATCCGGCACGATATTGGGTAGGACGCTGTGGTGGAGCCGTACGAGCAGTGAGGCGATGTGGTCCGCTTGCAATGGCTGAAACTTATGGCGGATGGGCAAGAGGATTTCATCCTCATATCGTTTTGCAAAACGCCGGAGTGTGTCACGGAGTTGTGGGAGCACTTTTCGGAACACATCCCGGAAAAGTGCCGCGTCTCTGTCGCCGGCTGGCACGACCTCAACCCGCTCTGAAGCGGCCTTGGTGGGCGTCACTGCGAAAACTTTGTCGAGCAGCAGAAGATCGAAGGGCTCCTCCTCGTGTCCGGACCATCCTTGAAAGCGCATCTGCTGGTGCGGCAAATCGCGGGCGAGATGTTCACGAATGTCGCGGATGAAATTTGGCAACGCGAGCAGCGGTCCGGCGTCTCGCAGGCACTCGATTCGGAAGGCATTGCCGGGATAGGCGGTGATCTCCGAAAGTTCTGGACGCAGATTGACCTGCCATAAGTCCGGGTCGAAACCCCAAAGCATCTCCTGTAGCGATAGAAGGAAAGCCGGGCCGGAGATCGCGGCACCGACACGATCACAGACCAGCTCCTCGGCGAAGGACTCCAACACTTGGCAAAAGCGCCATGCTATCGTCTTATCACCGAGTGTGGAAAACTTGCTGATGGTCTGTTCCCAGAAAGCGGCAAACTCCTCACTCCATAAACGGTCAAAATCAGTGCGATGGTGCTTGAGAAGCGCGTGGCCAAATTCATGGCCGATGTTTGCATAAAGCGGAAGATTCTGGTCTTCCACCGTGGGGATGCGCAGGCAGAACAACGCACCATGTAGCGGAATGCCCGCGAAGAACGCGGCGACTTCGTTCTGAGAGCCGAGCACCGGGCAGAGCAACTGTCCGAGGTGTGCGTCAAAGGAACCGATGGAGTAGTTATGCCGGGTCTGGGCGGAGTAAAAAACGTGCGGCCTCTTATCGTCCGTTTTTGGAAACAACGCTTCCCACAGCTCCCGGCAATAGTTCACGACCGGCCACGAGATGTGCTCCAGATTGGAAGATTCAACGGCGGTGATGAATTCCTGAAAATCAATGAGCGCTCGATACAGCACCTGCGGGGAAACCGGAGGCTGTTTCGTAGTCGGAGATAGACTCTCCCAGTTTTCCACCGCACCCAGCCGCTCCAATGAGGCCCATAGAAGATCACGGGCGATCTTTGTCTCATCGGTCGGGTAAGCCGAGCTGTCAATTTGACGAAGGCGGTGCCCCGTGCGCTCGATAAGCGCGAGAGCTTTCGAGAGTGCCTGATCCTCCGGCTGCATACCCCAAGGCCAAAAACTTTACGCAGCGAGCGAGGCCTCTGCGTGTTGAATCAGACGGGTGAGCAACTCATCCAGCAAGTCGAGCTCGGGGCCAGAATAAACACCCGTAACCGGCGGTTCACCGGAATGCGAGCCGATGGCTTGCAGCAATTTTTCAGCCAGAATCGCAGAGATCTCCCTTTGCTCGCTGCCGACACGCTCTGGCAGGGCGGCGTAAGCAGGCAGTTCTTTTGCGATGGTCTCGACATCAATCCCCAGCGAGAAGCGGGGGCTACTGCTCGCGTGTAGATCTAGGAGATTACTGACGGCGCCGCTTTTTGAGGCCGCGTGCCCATTCTGCAGGAAACGCACGAGTGATTGCAAGCGTGCCTGGTCGAGCCGTGTCAGGTCATTTGCAGACACAAACTCGCGTGCACGTCGCAGCGCATGGCGCATGGAGTGAAATTCACTCCACAGATCCGCGTAGGGACCGCTGGCGGTGATGGCTTGAGGAATCATGAAAAACTGGGGGAATATGGATCAACAATCGATGTAATCCAGCCTAAATACGCAAGACCTGTGCCGGTATCAATAACGATATTGCTCGTGAAGAATGAAGGAAGATTGGTGATTGGGAATGCACGATGAAAGCACAGGGGCCTTGCGTCTTGGCTGGCCTTTGACATTGCCTGAGCAGGGATGCCTTGTCGGATGGATTTCAGACGGTCATTTGAATTCGGAGTCGTCGGAGTTGTCATCGCGCGATGGAACGCGGAGTCTCGTGTAACTTGAGAAGCCCATGCGCATCAAGAGTCTGATCATCACCCAATCAAACCGCCCGTGCCTCCTTTCACCCCTCCTCCCGGCTACAACCGCATCAAGGTGGTGAAAAGTTTCGAGGAGCTTGTC
>JAYTXL010000387.1:0-5629 GCA_043742955.1 Verrucomicrobiota bacterium
CACGCTGACGCATCCGCACCTGAACCAAATTCCGCTGGCCGCCGCGCGCGAGGAAATCACGGCGAGCCGGAAAAAATTGGAGGATCAATTCGGCGTGCCGGTGACGCACTTTTGTTATCCGTACGGCGACTGGAATCCAGCGGTCCGCGACGCGGTGGCGGCGGCCGGTTACGCGAGCGCCTGCACCACGCAGTTCGGCGTGAACACGGCGGAGACGCCGGCGTTTGAACTGCGGCGCGTCACGGCGCGCTACGCCTCGCGCAATTGGAAAGCGGTGCGGGCGTGGTTGCGGCGGCGGCTGGGTATGACACCTCAATAACCTTGGCAAAACGATGGGTGCCGCTACCGTGATGATCCAATGAATGAAGCCAAAGTTGTTGACGACACGCAACGTCGTGAAGCACTGGAAAAAGCACTGATACTGGAGTTCTTCAAGCATCGGCGCGAAGGCTTTTTTGTGGAAGTGGGTGCCAATGATCCGATTAACGGTTCGCAGACGTGGCTTTTGGAGCGGAACGGGTGGCGCGGACTCTTAGTCGAGCCGCAGTCTGCTTACTATGAAAAATTGCTGCGTGAACGTCCGGCGTCGAAAGCATATAACGTCGCCTGTAGCGCTCCGGGGCGGCCATGCACCACAACCCTGCACATCGCTAATCTCGACGGATTTTCCTCCATCGATCCACAAGCTGATACGCAAGGGGTAAGCTTCGGCAAAAAGGAAACAGTCCGTGTCTCAACGCTGGACGATATATTAGCCACGGAGGGCCATCCCAAAGTGGATTTCGTGTCTATCGACGTTGAGGGGCACGAGTTGGAAGTGTTACAAGGATTTTCGCTGGAGCGATACCATCCCACCTTGATCCTTGTGGAGGACACTGTGCGAAACCTCGACAAACATCGGTACTTGACTGAGCACGGATACAGACTGGTGAAGCGCACGACAATGAACAACTGGTATGTCCCGAAAGAAGCGGATTTCCAGATGAGTACTATTTTTGAACGGCTGGAGTTGTTTCGCAAAATGCACCTTGCGACGCCGCTTCGGCAGTGGCGTCTCGCACGTCGGCGTTTGGCCGATCTCCGCTCTAAAGAACGAGTTTGAGTTAATGTGGGACTGCGTTTGGTTTGGATGGATGAGCGTTCCCTAGTCACGTCAGGAGCAGGCGCAGCGACTGTTCCTTCAGCCGGTCTAATTCGCGCCGCGCGCGGTTGCGACGCATACGCGCCTGCCACCCGGACAACGTGAGCGACCAGGGCAGCCACGCCTGTCGTGCCTGATCGTACGTCTGTTTGCACTCCATCCACGCGCTGGCTGCGGCGAGTAGTTCGGGGAAGTGAAGGGCTTGAAGTTGTGTTTCCACGAGTTGACCTTGCCGCACGCCGATCACCACTCGATCCGCGAGCAAGCGGTCCAAACTCTGCGCGTCGGCCAAACGCTGCCTCTCCGTCGGGGAAGCGGATGTCGGGTGCAACAGAAATTCCGTGAACACCTCGGGGGTCACACTCCAACTCACGTCCGCTGCATGCATCACCGCCCACGCCCCATCGCCGGCCTTGCCGAATTCGAGGGGAAACGGAAACCGCTGCAACGTCGTCGTGCGATAAAGGTTGCTGGCAGTGCTGCCAAGAAGACCTACCCCGGAATGGCCAGCGGCATAAACGAGCATCTCCAGCGGCCGCAAGCGACACGCGCCCGCGCCCGCGTGATGCGCCAAAATATCATCCACTGGCCACGTGATGTGCTCCGCCGCGCCGGTGTCCGCGCGGCGAAAGGTCGGTTTGCTCATCACGACATCGGTGCCGTGCTTCTCCGCGATGGTTATCAATTGCTGCAACCCCGCGCGCGTGATCGTGTCGCCCACGGTCGCGAGGTAGGCGAAATCGGTGGTCAGAGTTTGCACCCCGAAATTCCACGACTCATAGAGTCCGGGTGGATGCGTGAGCAGGCGGAGCTTGGGATGGTGCAGGTGCTGCTGAAAATACTCGAAGGTTCCGTCGCGCGAATGGCTGTCCACCACCACCACCTCCGTCGCCAAATCGAGCCACGCCGACATTTGCCCCAGATGGCGCGGTAGATAGGCCAACGAATTCTTGGTGGGGATGATTACGCCTAGAGTGGACATGGGAACTTAACAGCGCGCGGTCAGGTGTCCCTAGAATCAATCTTGCGCGCCAGAAGCTCTTCGTAAACATCCGCCGTTCGCGCCGCGGTGGCCGCCCAGGAAAACTTGCGACTCTGAAGCAATCCAGCTTGGACGAGTTGTTCCCGCCGCGCCGGGTTGGTCAGCAGTAGTTCCATTTGTTGCGCCAGTTCCTTGGAGTTATCCGGGGAAATGTAGAGCACCGCGTCACCGCCGACCTCGGGCAGGCTGCTATTCCGCGCGGTGATGACGGGACAACCGAGTTCCATGGCTTCCAATATAGGCAGGCCGAAACCTTCCCAAGCACTGGGATAAATCAGTGCCACTGCCGCGCGGTAATGAAGCAAGAGTTGGTCATCCTCTCCGCTCCAAAAATGCACCCGCCCCGCCAACTGATGCTCACGGATCAATCCTTCCTCCTCGGTTCGCGCCCGCCCGCCACCGAAATAAACAAGGGAACATTCGGGATTGCTCCGCGCCAGCAGGGCAAAGGCGCCCAGCGCCGCCAAACCATTTTTGTAGCCCTCGCGATTGCCTACAAAAAGAAAGAAGCGGGCGGGTAAAGGCTCGGCTGGCACCGCCGCCGCTCGCGCCGCGTCCAATTCCGCGGCTAGATGGGTAATAGTGATTTTCCCTGGAGCCGGCGGATAGAACTGTTCGAGGTCCGCCTTGGTGGCAGCCGAGATTGCCAATACCGCGTCCGCCAGTAGGAAGGCCGCGCGGCGTTGCGCGATGGCCGGGTTGGCTGCAAGCGTTCCCGACTGGTCGGTTACTTCCCGGCGCTCCAAAATGAGATCGTAGAAAGTCACGACCGTCGCCGCCGCGCGGCGGACTAGAAAAGGATCGAGATCATAATAGGTGGGATGATAGATAACCCGACCGTGGCGTCGCCGCGCGCGGAGGAATTCCCACCTGCCCCACAACCGGGAGAGTCGCGCCACGAGGGAGTTTATCCGCAGGTGGTCGTGTCGGCGCAGGTAGGTTACCGGCGATTCGCCCGCGCTCGCCAGCTTGTGCGCGTAGATATTCCGGGTAATTCCTGCGAATAAGATGGGGCACACCCGGGTGCCCGAGGCGAACTGGCGCGTGAGCGCGCAAAAGTATCGCGAAATCCCGCCGGCCACCTGGGTTTGAAATACTTGGTCATCGTAGAAAACCGGCAGCGGCGGCCGGGCTGTGTTGGCACTCATAACGGCTCCGCGCCCGTCGGCGTGTAGGCCGCGCTAGCCAGCCGGCTCATCTGCCCGAAATCCGCCTGCAGCCGGGAGCCGTGTTTTTTCTTGTACCGCTCCGATAGCTTCTCCGCGTGCTTCTGCGCGCCATCCAGCAATCGATGCGAATAGGATTCCCTGGCGAAGAGATGGAGGTCGCAGTCATTGGTGGTCAGCACATAACCAAACCGGGCCGCGACTATTTCCAAGCTCCGACGGGTGTAGAATGCGACATGCTGGCCATCGTCCAGAAAATACCACCAGTCCGGGCCTTGCCCTTGATAAAGAAGTGTCGAGAAGAGTAAGAATCGCGGGGCAAGCCGCAGAATCTCCCCGAAGTCACGGATCGGGTCGGGCAGGTGCTCCGCCACTTCAAATGCGCTAACCAGCGCGTAGCCCTTCTCCGCCGCGGGATTCCGCACCGCGAAGCCGCTGGCGAAGATATTTTGGGCGTAGCGGTCGTAATAGAAATAGTTCAGCCCATAGTCCCGGCAGATGCGGACAAAGAGTCCGGTGCCGCCACCCCAATCCAGACAGGGTTCCTCGCGGCCCAGATCGAGCTTCCAAGCCAGGGCCGTGGTGGTGCGCGCGGTGTTGATCGAGCGCCCGACCATGCCGACGTCACGGTGGAAAGTTAGGTTCTGATAAGCCTCCGCCAGCCAGTGTGGTTGCTCCGTTTGCACATGGCCGCAACCATCGCAACGGTAGTAAGAAGCCCGATGTTTTCCCAAGAGTGTCTTGGCAAAGAAATAGGTTGAGGCGGCACCGCAGACCCGGCAGGGAATGGAGGTATTGTCGGTGGGACTCATGGTGGATTCGATTAGCCCGCCAGTTTCGCACGCCAACGGCCTAGCCTGTTACGCCAGCGGTCCAGCCTCGTTACGGGTTTGAGTTTGCGTTCGTAAAACGCCGCATCGTAGTCGGGATGGGGGGCCACTAGGGACGGGTGAACTAAGTTAACCGCGTCGAAAGGAAACACGGGGAAATTATGGTTGCTATGATCATCGCTGGTATGGGTGCCCACGAGGCCAATGTTCGAGATTAGGTTCACGCGCGGCACGATCGACAGACCTTTATTGGTTAGGCAAGTATAGAACCATTGAATGTCCCAAGTATTGCATCCAGGCTGGACGCCAGTGTCGAAGAGTCGGGACATGTAGTTGACCATGAATTCCTGCGGATAAAATCCGCGCAAGCCTCCGGCGTCCCGCATGGCTGGCCAGCCGTCCATCTGGCGATTGTATAGCCGCCACGCGCGCCGCCAGGTGGCCCAGCCCCAGATGGCGAAGTAGCGGGAAAAGAAATAACTCTCGGGCAATTGCATCTCATTCAGGAGATAATTAGTCCCGCCAATCATCAGCACGCGGTCATCCTCGCGGAAACGCTCCAGCATCCGGGCGCAAAACACGAAGAATTCCGGGGCTGGCAGGCAGTCGTCCTCCAGGATGATGGCTTGTTCGACTTGTGCAAAAACCCAATCCAAGCCGCTGGCCACGCGCTGCCGGCAGCCGAGATTGGTCGGCGAAAAATGGGTGAGCACCTCACAATCCCAATCCACTCCGTCCTCAATGATAGTCCGCACCGCGCGGCAGTCGGCGTCGTCGGTGGGATGACCGGCACGCGGGCCGTCTGCCACGACGAGCAGCTTGCTGGGTCGCGCCGCGCGAATGGCGGCGAACACCCGGCGCGTGCAGTCGGGGCGGTTAAAGACCAGGAAGGCCACCGGCGGTTGGCTGTCGGCGATCATTCGGTCTTACCTGCCCCCGCCCCATAAGCACGATGATTTCCGACCGTAAAAGGCCAGTCGCCCGCCCAGATGGTCACCGGGTGCGTTCTTTCTGATTCAAGAGACAGACTACTCATAAGTAGGCCCGCCAGAATGTCACTTTCGCCGCCGCGTGTCCACATAGTTCATTTGGGGATAATCCGGCCGGTCAAAGCCAAAGGCAATTCAATTGGCAGGCAGTGGCTCTCTCCAACCGAGCGACGAACGCAACCGGGTTACTTGCAGGTGGTGGCAACTCCAAAGAAAGGCATTTTTATGGCGTGTCCAGGCTGGTTTTCCCTACTCCAGCAGGTCCACCCAACATTGGATGCCGCACCCACCGACCGCTGGGACGCTCCGCGCCAGGGGAGAAAGCCCGCGCCCCGAACTATGACCGTAACGCGTCGTCTTTAAGCCGGATCCATGCAGTCGGACCGCCGCCGTCTCGGCGGCTCACACTGTCCAAACGGGGCGAAAGCGCGGATTTTCCGCCACCCCAAATGCTCACTAAA
>JAYTXL010000388.1:0-1795 GCA_043742955.1 Verrucomicrobiota bacterium
CTGGTAGCGGTCCTTTTCCTGAATGTCGGCGAGGTTCTCGGTGAGCGTGTTGGTGTGGATGATGTTCGGCGCCTCGATCCCGTGCAGGATCATGTTCATGACGCCAATGACGTAGGCGAGGGACTTCTTTTCCTTGCCGTAGAAGGTGCGCTCCTGCAACGCGCGGTCTTGCGCCGTGGTGCGTTTCGGGTTCTGCCGCTGGAGGTAATCAAACGCCTCGCAAAGAAACCCGCACGACCCGCACGCGCCGTCGTAGATGCGCTCGCCCGGCTGCGGGCGCACGACCTGGATGATGGCGCGCTCCAGCGGACGCGGGGTGTAATACTCGCCGCCGTTGCGCCCGGCGTTGCCCATATTTTTGATCTTGGCCTCGTAGAGATGCGACAGCTCGTGCTTCTCGACCTGCGAGCCGAAGCGGAGTTCGTCCACATGGTCGATGACTTCGCGAAGATTTCGCCGATCTTGTATTCGATGGTGTCCGGCCCGGTGGCGCGGGCCTTGAAGCCCATCAGGTAGGGGAAGAGTTTTTGATTTACGAAGGCGGTGAGGTCGTCGCCAGAGGGCGCGGTGTTGTGATCAATCTGGCCGTCCTTGCCCTTGGGTGCGGCCCAGCTTTCCCAGCGGTAGGGTTTATCGAAGATGAAGGAGTATTTCTTCCCGGAGAGCGCGGCTTCGGTGGCTTTGTCGGCTTCGAGGGCGTCGAGGTATTTGAGGAAGAGCAGCCAGGAGGATTGCTCGGTGTAGTCGAGTTCGCTGGTGCAGCCGGCGTCTTTCCAGAGCACGTCGTCGATGTTTTTGAAGGCTTGTTCAAACATGGGTAACAAAAAAGCGGCGGCCAGGTGTTTGCCCGACCGCCGCGTCGCTGAAGTCGGGGCAACTCAATTAAACTTGTTCTTCCGATACGCGCCCATCGCCGGGGCGTCGGGATTCACCTCGGGGCCGAAGTAGCGGAGGGTGACGAGCGGTTCGGTTTCGCGGGTGTTCATCGTCTGGTTTTCCCCTTTGTGCCGGACTTGCCAGAGTCATTCGAGCGGAAACCAATCAGCCGGCGGCCTTCCGGGTAGGCCCAGGTGGTGGAGTCTTCCAGTTGGCGCAGGGCGGCGAGGATCATCTGGATGTCCTCGCCGTGGAGATGCTGGTTGCGCTCCAGCGCGGCGAGCTTGCGGGCGAGTTCGGCGTAGCGGCCCGATTCGCGGCGCAGGGTCACGAACGCGCGGATGACGTGGATGCTCATCTCGACCGCGCGCCGGCTGCTGAGGACGTTCGCGGCCATGATCGCGCCGTGCTCGGTGAAGGCCCACGGGAGTTTGCGGCGTCCACCGTGGCCGGAACTTGATATCGCAGATTGCGATATCAAGTTGGCAAACTCTTCGGGCGTCAGTTGAAAAACAAAATCCGCCGGGAAACGCTCGTGGTTGCGTTTTACCGCCTCGTTCAGCCGAAACGTCGGCACACCATAGACCCGCGCCAAATCCGAATCGAGCATCACGCGCTCGCCACGAATTTCGCGAATGAGTGGCTCCACAGGTTCCAGCACCATCACGGCTTTGGTTTTCTTCGGCATATCTTGGTGCGGTCGCATTTTGCGACCGCAAGCTGTTTGAAATGCCAGTCTGCCATTTCAAGCATCTTTACCCGAATCGGTCACAATCTGTGACCGGTTGCTTGTTCGAGAGGTCGCAAATTGCGACCTTAAAACTTGTTCTTCCTGTAAGCCCCCATCACCGGCGCGTCCGGATTCACCTCGGGGCCGAAGTAGCGCAGGGTGACGAGCGGTTCGGTCTCGCTGGTGTTC
>JAYTXL010000389.1:0-30210 GCA_043742955.1 Verrucomicrobiota bacterium
ATTGTACGCCAGCAAGTAAACCAGCAGTTCCTTGCGCGCCATCGCCGGGCTCTGGCAGCGTAACTGTTCCATCTTCATGGTCGTCTTCAAATGGCGCAGCGTCAGTTCCATCTGCCAGCGCCGCCGATACAAGGCCACGAGTTCTTCCGCCGGGTAGAGCACCGGATCCAGCAAGGTCGTCACCAGCGTTACCCGAACTTTGCGCCCCCGGATCAGCGCGGTAAAGCGCAGCACTCGCACCGTGATCTTATCCGGCAACTGGGACCATTCCTGGGGAGTTAGGATGTCGGACTGTTGATACCCCTTGCGGAACTCGAACCAAGCGTCGCGATGACCGAGGCGTTTTAGGGGTTTGCGAAAGTCCACTTGGCGCGCGCCATGGAGTCGCGCCACGACATCCACCCCCCGCAGCGGCAGGCTCGCCAAGGTGACCCAATCTCCAAAGGCCCGGTCCACCAGGAGAATATCCCTCTTTTTCAACGCGTCCCAAGCTTGTTTCAAGAGCCGCACATCATGGGTCTTCCAGTCCGCCGTCTCCACGTGGCTGATGGCTCCGCTGCTGAGGCTGAAGATCGGCAGAAACTTCAGCAAGGGAAAGCCACAACCGGGCTTTTGGCCGGGGGCTTGCGCATAGCTTTTCTGGTTCTGGGCCGTATCGGCCAACTGCAACGTCGACCCGTCCGCGACCTTAACCGGGCGTCCCTGGATGAATCCCTGGGAACCGACCCGGCGGTCGGCCGTTTCGGCGGTTACTGCGAGCGTGCGTTTCAATCGGTCCTCGGACAAGCGCTGGCGCGCCTGCACGTAGGCGGAGGAGTCCTCGTCCACGGCACCCCAGCCGTGGGCTTGGAAGAGCGCCTGGACCGCGCGCACCACCTCGCGACAGGCCGTGTTGGGCTTGAGCAACTGCCAGATAAAACCTGCCAGCGTCAGCCGCACGGAGAAGATCCGCTCGCGGCTGCCCGGTCCCTCCTCCTCCGCGGCCAGGAGGTGGGTCGGAAGGAGGTCGCGCAACTGTTCGCACAAGGGCAGGAAATCCAGTTGGCACAAGGTGGTGGTGGTGCGCTGGCCCCGGCGGGCGAGCTGGGCACGGAGTTGGGGAAAGAAGGGGGTAAAACACATATAAGGCGGTATATATACCGCCTTATTGACACCCATGCTAGTCTATTGCCTGTGAAAGATGATTTTTCTTTGAAACAAGCACACGCCGAGTATGCCCGGCTGGCCAAAGAGATCGCCCACACCGGCTGGATCAGCGAGGGTTACGCTCAGGATCGAGGACCTGGCGCCGGCGGGCCCTGCTATCAGTGGACGCGCAAGGTCAGGAAGAAAACCATCAGCGTGGTCCTCTCCCGGGAGCAATATGAATGGCTGGCGGAGGCGATTGAGAATTGGCGCCGAGTTCAGGCCACGCTCAAGGTGATGCAGCGCTTATCCCGTCGGGTTTTGTTTGCGACGGTAAAAAATCCTCCTCGACGCAAACGTCTTGGCAAGAAAGTATTAGGCCTTATCTAAGCGCCATTCGTGTCAGTTCTCACTATTGACACTTCGGCTTTCGTTGCGCGGCCAGCAGATTGGAGACGTACGTCCAACTACCCATGTGTAATCGGTCCGCAATCCATTTCAGGCTCATCGTTGTTTCGCGCCGTAAACGAGCCGCCATTCGCACCTTTTCTTTTGCTCCCTTGGGCTCTTGCTGCAACGCATCCTCTTGCCAGCCGAGCCGCTCCAGTTCTTGGCGCACCCACCGTTGCGCCTGGGCTTCCTCGGCTTCCTGCCGTTCGGCTCCGTAGTTCGTTGGGCCCATCCGCTCGGTCGCTGCCGCGAGCAGCTCGGCCCGGAATTGCTCACTCCCAAGGCACCAACCGCGCCGCATCGCCGCGTGCTCCACAACGGACTCCTCCGGTCGCCTTCGTTCCAGCTGCCGCGCGAACTCGCGCCGGCCAGCCGGGCTGTCCTTGGGGATGCCCAATTCACCGAGCAACCGGTCCACCCGCAGCCAGCCAGGCCGCTGCCGGGGCGCCTTCAAGTATTCCCCATAGCTGCTCCAGGGAAAGGTTTCCAAGGGCTCCTTGGGTTTGATCAGTCTGGCCCGCACCGGATTGAGGTGCACGTAGTTGCATGCGGTGCGCAGATAGCCGTTGCCGCTGCCATCCACGAGGAGGGCCTTGTAACGTCCGGCGAAAAGGTGGCCGCACAGTTTGTGACGGATGTTGAAACGCTTGGTATAGACGCCGAGCAACCATTTCATGCCCACGACCAGGTTGGGTTGGGGTGTTTCGATGACGAGATGGAAATGGTTGCGCATCAGGCAATAGGCATGGACCTGCCAGCCGGCTTTCTGGCACGTCTCGGCCAGCGTCCCGAGGAAGCGCTGGCGATCCGCCGGATCGAGAAAAATGTCCTCCCGGCGGTCGCCGCGGTTCAGCACATGATAAATCGCACCGGGATATTGGAGGCGCAGTTTGCGGGGCATGGACCCATGCTTCCAGATCCTTGCCTCAGTGTCAATAGTGAGAACTGACACTTGTGGATACTTGCGCACTTGTGAAATGCCAAAGACAGAATGAGGTGCAAATCGGGGCCGGCACCGCCACTTTTGCCTATTGTGAATCGCCTCGCAGGACGTTTAAATTGGGTCGCGGTTTTCCTATGCCGAAATCTAGATTCATCATTTGGCCACTGATCTCATTGGCGATCGTCGCGGCGGCTGTCTATTTGCGCCACCTGGCGGAGCCGCTGGTGGACCAACACCCCAACCGGGCGCGGGAGGAGGTCGCGCGAGTCGTGAAGCTCCGGGCAGAGGTCAAACGGTTGGACGAAACGGTTTGGGCCCAGGAGGTGCAGGCCCAACAGTACGAGGAGACCTTCATCAGACTATGGGATGACCTGCGCCGAAGCACGGACAAGTTGGCAACCTTTGAGAAATTCAAAGTGGATGAAGTGCGGCTCGGCAGCCCGGTGGGGACGGAGATCCATCGGCACGGGATTTTGCTACGGACCTTCGGCGGACCGGGCCGGTCGCTCAACGCGGTCGAGCGGCGGACCTGGCTGGCCACGCTCAGACAGCAAGGATTCCAGATCGTCTCCACCGAGTGGCACCACAAGAAATTTGAACCGGCGGCGGCCGGAGGGGGGGCGCATTCAACTTTCGGCATGACGCTGTACGTCGGGCAACCGGCCCGGCAACAGAGATTTCTGATCACGGGCGACCTGCACATCGAATGGCACACCACCGTGAACGCGGAGGGCACGTTTGACCCGCGGATCATTGACGCCACCGGCCTGACCATGGCCGAGCGGGAGGGTCCGCCGGTCTTCAAAGAGCTGCCGTTGCCGCCGCCACTCAAATCGCCAAACAATCTATACGTCAAGCCGGTCCTGGCCTATGATCTGAACCGCGACGGGCTCTCGGAAATCATCCTGCCCTGGCAAAACACGATTTATTGGAATCGAGGAGGCGGAAAATTCGAGGCCGAAAAACTCTGCGCCTTTCCCGTCACGAACTCCCCCGACTTTGAAGCGTCGTCGGGCACGGCCATCCTCGCCGACTTCAATGGCGACGGCATTCCTGATCTGGTTATGGCGGACCGGGAGATCAAGGTGGTGCTTTTCGAGGGCGACCGGCAGGGCCGTTTCTCCACCCCCGGCCGGCTTATTTTCGATCCCCGGCCGGCCCTGGCCGGCCCGTCGGTCCTAACCGCGGGCGATGTGAACGGCGACGGCCGGCTGGATCTCTGGCTCGCCCAATACAAAAACCCGTACGAGGGGGGACAGATGCCGACCCCTTATTATGATGCCAACGACGGCTTTCCAAGTTATCTGCTCCTCAACCAAGGCAATGGAAAATTTGTGGATGCCACCGAGGCTGCGGGTTTGTCGAAAAAGCGATTTCGCCGCACGTACAGCAGTTCGTTGGTGGACTTGGACGGGGACGGTTATTTGGATCTGCTGGTCGTCAGCGATTTCTCCGGTCTCGACCTGTACCGCAACAACGGCAAAGGGCAGTTCACCGACGTGACGGACCGATGGGTCGATGATCGGGCCAACTTTGGGATGGGGCACACTTTTGGGGACTACAACCAGGATGGCAAACTGGATTTCTACGTTACGGGGATGAGTTCGACAACGGCGCGCAGACTGGACGCGATGCAGTTGGGGCGGAACGAATTTCCAGAGCACCAGAAGATGCGCGGACGGATGGGTTACGGCAACCGCATGTATTTGGCGAACGGGTCGGGGCGCTATTGGCAGCCGGCCTTCAAAGATCAGGTGGCGCGCTCGGGCTGGTCTTGGGGCTGCACCACTTTCGATCTGGCCAATGACGGGCACCAGAGCCTCTACATTGCCAATGGGCACCTGAGCAGTCAGACCAGCAAGGATTACTGCTCCTCGTTTTGGACCCATGACATCTACCTGGGAAACTCGCAACCTGACCGGGACACGTCGCTGCTCTTTGCGACCATCGCCACACGTCCCCTCAAATCCGGCCTGTCCTGGAATGGCTTCGAGCACAAGGTGCTGTTTCTCAACGAAGGGGAAAAGGGGTTTCTGAGCGCGGCCTTCCTGATGGACATCGATTTTGAATTCGACGCCCGCGCGGTGATCAGTGACGACCTGGATGGTGACGGCCACCCCGACCTGCTGGTGGTGGAAAAGAAGTCCCGCCTGGAAGGTCCCGTCGTCTCCACGCTGCACGCCTACCGGAACCAATGGCCGGCGGAGAACCATTGGATCGGGGTGCGGCTGGCCGACGAACCGAACCAGTCGCCCATTGGCGCGAAGATCACGGTGAAAACACCGGCCGGTCCGCGCGTCGCGGTGATCGTCAACGGGGACTCCTACCGCGCCCAACATTCCAATACCCGGCATTTTGGCTTGGGGGCCACGACCGGGGTGGATGCGATTGAAGTCCGCTGGCCGAACGGCAAAACCCGCACGCTCAACCATCCGGACATCGACCGCTACCACCTGATCCCCGCGACACCCTGACGGCGGCGGCTCCGGCCGCCGCACCCCAGCTCACTTATAAATCAGGAATGATGCGCGGCGTTTTTGAAACATCGCCCGTTCCACGGCCCAACTTTGCTGGATTTCGGCGAGTGATGATCCGGCCCTAATCGCGTCGAGCGTGGCGCGGTTTTGCAACAGCGGATGCATTTTCTCCAAGGCGAATTCATTGGGATAAAGTCGTTGCAACGTCAACGCCAGCGTGAGGCCGAGGTCCACGACCGGACAATGGTCGCGGTCGATGAGGATGATCGAGACCCCACCACACATTTGCCCCTTGAAAACGCTGGCCGTCGGCTTAAATCGGATCGGCACAAAGCGCACGCCCGGCAACCGCGTGCGGCTCAACTCTGCCGCGAATTTCACGTCGTCGATGTACGGCGCGCCCACAACTTCAAAAGGTGTATCCGTCCCGCGCCCGACCGACACGGCGGTTTCCAAGAGCCCCACGCCCGGATACAGCGTGGCTTCGGTCAGGCTGCGCATGTTCGGCGAGGGGTTGAGCCACGGCAGCCCGGTTTCATCGAACCACCGGTCGCGCGACCAGCCCGCAACCGGAATGACCGTCAGGTCCGTGCCGAAACCGCGCTCCACGTTGAACATTTTCGCCAGTTCGCCCACCGTCATGCCGTGGCGCAAGGGGGTGCGGTGATACGCGACGAAGCTCGACGCGCCCACATGCACCGGACCTTCCACCGCGACGCCGTTGATGGGGTTTACGCGGTCCAGCACGAAGAATTTAAGCTTGGCCCGGCCGGCCGCTTCGAGGCAGTTGCCCATCGTTGACACAAACGTGTAGAAACGGCAGCCGACATCCTGAACGTCGAACACCAGCGCGTCCAAGTCCCGCAATTGTTCCGGCGTGGGGCTGCGCCGCTCGCCGTAGAGGCTGAAGACCGGCAGACCGGTTTTCTCATCCACCGTGTCGGAGACTTTTTCATCCAGGGCTCCGCGAATGCCGTGCTCCGGACTGAACAACACTTTGAGCTGCACACCCGGCGCGTTCTTCAACAGGTCGATGGTCGGGTGGCGCTGACGGTCGTGGCCAGTGTGGTTGGTGATGAGCCCGAGGCGCAGGTTTTTCAGCGGGGCAAATTTCTGATTCACCAGGACATCAATGCCATTGAGCACCTCCGGGAACGCGGTATCGCTGGGCCGACGCGCGGTCAACGCGCCGGGGACATGCTCAAAATCGAACCCCACGACCGCTTCGGCAGCCAGCGTGCCCAGTTTGGCGCGCAACGAAATCACGCTGCCCGCCTCGGTGGGGTGGTTGCGGTTGGACAGGAAAATTAGAAAAGTTTTCGAGAACGGATCAATCCAGAGCGAGGTGCCCGTCCAACCGGTGTGGCCGTACGAGCCAAGCGGAAACCACTGGCCGCGGGGACCGCTGTAACCGCTGTCGATGTCCCAGCCCAGGCCGCGTCGCGTCGGAACTTCGGCGGGTGATTGCACGCTGGTCATCAAACGGACGGTTTCCGGTTTGAAAATGCGCACCCCCTCGAGCGTGCCTTCGTGAACCATCATCCGGGCAAAGCGAGCCAGATCGGCCGCGGTGAAAAATAGTCCGGCATGGCCGGCCACGCCGCCCATCCGGCGCGCCGTGGGGTCGTGTACCTTGCCCCGCCAAACGCCTTCCTCTTCGTTGATGGTGGTCGGCGCGATGCGACCGATCCGGTTCGGGGGCGGCAGGAAGCCGGTGTCGTTCATTTTGAGCGGCTGGTAAATTTCGCGGGCGACGAATTCATTCAAAGGCATGCCACTCACCCGCCGCACCACCTCGCCGAGCAAAATGAAATTGATGTCACTGTAAACAAAGTTCGTGCCCGGCGACGTCCGTAACTTTTCCGCACAGGCCAGTTTGATCGCCTGTGTCCCACCCGACCAGGCGGGCGTGGCACCGAGCCCGGGTCGCAATCCGGAGGTGTGCGTGAGCAAATGGCGGATGGTAACGGCTTCCCTGCCCTCGCCCGTGAATTCGGGAAGATAGGTCTGAGCCGGCGCGTCCACCTTGATTTGGCCACGCTCGACCAGCAGCAGGATCGCGGGTGTGGTCGCGATGACTTTAGTGAGCGACGCGGCATCGAAGATGGTGTCTTCCGTCATCGGCTCCACCGCGGGTACCAGCGCGCGCTGACCGTAGGCCTGGTGGTGCGCAACTCCCTCCCGCTCCACCCATAACACGCCCCCGGGCAGTTTTTTGTCCGCGAGGGCCCCCGCGATCGCGCTGTCCATTTCAGCGAGTTTGGCCGGGCGGAAAGTCGCCGGGATTGCAGCGTGACGTGGGTTGAGCGCTGGCGGCGGGGTGTGCTGGCAAGCTGCCAACAGCAACCCCACGGCCAGCGGCAGGGACCAGCAGCGTCTGATATTTACCAGAACCAGGATGGCATCGCCGTCACGCAGCTTGATGGGTTCACTCATCGCCGCTGTCAGTTCACTTCTGCTTCACGTCGTAGCACAGCAGCACGTCTTGGTCGCGGAGGTAAAGCTTGCCGTTGGCGATGACCGGGTGCGCCCAGCTGTTCTGATTGCTGCGGTCAGGTTGATCGAAGCGGCCTTTTTCCTGGTAACCCTGCGGGGTCGCCACCACCAGCGCCACCGCGCCGTTGCCGCCTTCGCTGCGCAGGTAGAGGTGGCCGTCCGCGTAGGTCAGCGCGCCTTTACCAACGCCCTGGTTGCTCCAAACGGTTTTGCCGGTCTTGAATTCCTGGCAAATCCAGCCCCGGCTGTCGGAGTGACCGTAGAGATAATTGCCGAGCAAAACCACGCCGCCGTGGTGATTGACCATTTCCTTGTTGGCATAAACCTGCTCGGCACTGAATCCCGCGCCCGCCTTGGAAATTTTGAACAAGTTGCAGCCAATCCCGTAACCGGAGGTCACGTAAATCTGATTGTCCCAAAAAATCGGCGTCGGGATCACGGCGGTTGCACCGCGGCGGGGCGCACGCCAGAGCAAATCTCCGTTTTCGGCGGCCACCCCGGCCACGCTGGCTTCAGTCAACTGCACATATTGTCGCCGGCCCCCCATTTCCACCGGGATGATCGAGGCATAAGCGGCCTGATCCGTAAACGCTTTACTCTGCCAAAGGGTTGCGCCCGTCAGCTTGTTCAAGGCCACGATGGCGCCGCGCGAGCCGCCCGGGGTGACGATGACCCGGTCGCCGTCCACCAGGGGTGACTCGGTATAATTCCAACCGGCGTACTGACCGCCAAAATCCTTCATCAAGTGTTTGCGCCACACCTCCCGGCCCGTGGCCGTTTCCACGCAAACCAGGTCGCCGAACTGGCCCAGCGCGTAGACCAGCTTTCCGTCCACGGTCGGGGTGCAGCGGGTGCCCGCGTAATTGCCACCCGGCTTGCCGACCGGCGTGGTCCAGAGCAGCTTGCCGCCGTTGGCATCGAATGCGCGGAGGGAGCTCATGTCCGGGCCGTCGCCCATGGTGAAGATCTTGCCGTTGGCAATCGAGACACTGGAGAAGCCCACTCCCATGCCGCGAGCTTTCCAGGCGAGCGGGGGACCGCCCGCCGGCCAGGCTTTGAGCAGGCCGGTTTCGGTGGAAATATCATCGCGTTTTGGGCCGCGCCATTGCGGCCAATCTGCGGCCGTGGCGAAACTCAAAGTGCAGGCGAAACCGAGGGCGATGACGAGCGGATGTCGAGCTGGATTCATGGGCGGATCCTATAATCCCGACGGCAAATGTAAAGACTGGTGGCAAAGGAGAGCTGGCCGCCGCCCCGAGCCGCGTTTTCTGGGGCCACTCGGCGCTCGACAATCCGCGCGTTCTATTATCCCATGCGCCCGGTGACTAAAACTTTTTGCAGCGCCGTCTAAGCTACCATGTCCGCTCCTGTTTCCGCCCGCCCGCGCGTGACCGTGGATGGCAAATTCTTCCGGATTGGCGGAAAAAAATTCTATGTCAAGGGGGTGACGTACGGTCCCTTTGCCCCGGGTGCCGACGGCGCAACGGTCGCCTCGCTGGAACAGACGGCCCGGGATTTTTTCCAGGTGCGCGAGTTGGACGCGAATTTGCTGCGGGTTTATGAGGTGCCGCCGCGCTGGTTTCTCGACCTGGCGGCGGAGCATGACCTCCGCGTCATGGTGGATGTTCCGTGGAACAAACACCTGTGCTTTCTCGATGCCGAGCCGGAGCGCGCCGCGGCCCGCAATAAAATCCGGGAAGCAGCCCGGGCGTGCGCCGGGCATCCCGCGGTGTTTGCGCTCTGTGTCGCCAATGAAATCTCGCCGGATATCGTGCGCTGGAGCGGCGCGTCGGCGGTGGCTGATTTTATCGACCTGCTGATTGATGAGGCCAAGGCAGTGGATCCCGAGTGTCTTTGCACCTACGCCAATTATCCGCCCACGGAATTTCTGCAGCCACAGAATGTGGATTTTCTCTGTTACAACGTCTATTTGCATCAGCCACGCCCTTTTGAAAATTACCTGGCCCGGCTGCAAATGATGGCGGATACCAAGCCGCTGTTGCTCGGTGAATTCGGGATCGACTCACTCCGGGAAGGCGAGGCGGCCAAAGGCGAAATCCTGCGCTGGCAGATTGAGGCCGCTTTTCGCGGCGGCGTGGCCGGCACCATCATCTACAGCTTTACGGATGATTGGTTTCGCGGCGGAATGCAAATCGAGGACTGGGCTTTCGGGCTCACCACGCGCGATCGGCAGCCCAAGGAATCCTTTGCGGCGGTGAAAGAGATGTTTGCCGGGGCACCTTACTTCGCCCTGCCGTACTACCCCCAGGTGTCGGTTGTCATCGCCAGCTACAACGGCGACCGCACCCTCAAGGCCTGCCTCGATTCCCTGGAGCGCCTGAACTATCCGGCCTGCGAATTAATTCTGGTGGACGATGGCTCCACCGATGCCACGCCGCAAATCGCCTCCCTGTACCAGAATGTCCGTTACATCCGTCATTTGCAAAACCGGGGGTTGTCCGTCGCCCGCAACACCGGCATCGCGGCCGCCCGCGGGGAGATTGTGGCGTTTACGGATTCCGATTGCCGCGCGGATGAGGACTGGCTTTTTTACCTGATTGGCGATTTGCTGAACAGCAAGTTCGCCGGCATTGGCGGCCACAATTTTCTGCCGCCCGAGGATTCCCCGGTGGCCACGGCGGTCATGGCTTCCCCCGGGGGGCCGGCGCATGTGATGTTAACCGACCGGTTGGCGGAGCACATTCCTGGCTGCAACATGGCGTTCTACAAATGGGCGCTCCAGGAGCTGGGCGGCTTTGATCCGATCTACCGGCTGGCCGGCGATGATGTGGATGTTTGCTGGCGGCTGCAGCAGCGCGGATACAAGATTGGCTTCAGCCCCGCAGGGTTCGTCTGGCACTATCGCCGCTCCAATATTCAGGCTTATTTGAGGCAACAGCGCGGCTACGGCGAGGCGGAGGCGCTGCTGGTCCACAAACACCCGGAATATTTCAATTCGCTGGGCGGCAGCGTCTGGCAGGGCCGGATTTACACACCCGCCAAAATCGGCATCGTGCTCCGGCGGCCCATGATTTACCACGGGGTGTTTGGCAGCGGCTTCTTCCAATCCATCTACGCCGCCCCGCCATCGATGGCGCTGATGTTTCTCACCAGTCTGGAATATCACGTCCTCGTAACCCTCCCGCTGCTGGTGCTGGCCACGGTGCTCCCGCTCCTGTGGCCGCTCGCGGCGACGAGCGTGCTGGTGTCGCTGGGTTTATGCGTGGCGGCCGGTCTCCAGGCGGAACTGCCCAAACGGAAGCGCCGCTTCTGGTCCCGCCCCCTGGTGGCCCTCCTGTTCCTGCTCCAGCCCATTGTGCGCGGCTGGGCGCGCTATCAAGGCCGCCTGTTTCTGCGCCAGACCCCGCTCTCCGCGCGCGAAACCCTGGACACCCTGGACCTTAAGAACAAGGGGCAGACGTTCGATGAGCTGAAGTACTGGGATGAGCAGTCGCTCGCCCGGGTGGATTTTCTGGCGCGTGTGCTGGAACAACTCGACCAGCAAGGCTGGCCCAACAAAGCGGACACCGGCTGGACCAAGTCGGACATCGAGGTTTACGGCAGCCGCTGGTGCAACCTGCATTTGACCACCGTCGCCGAGGTGCATGGCCGCAACCGCCAGCTCATTCGCTGCCGGCTGCGCACGGGCTGGAGTTTGCTGGCCAAGATCGCGTTCTGGTCGGCGTTCGGTTTCGAATTGGTGATGATTGGCTTCGTGCGCTACGCGGTGCCCTCCTACTGGCTCTGGCTGTTGCTGGTGAGCCTGTTTGGCTTCGTCTGGCTCCTGCGCGAGGAGCAGGGAAATTTGCAGCGGATCATCGCCGTGTTCCTGGACGGCGTCGCCAAACAAATGGGCTTGATCAAGATCGACCACCTGCTGGACCGCAACGGCAATGTCAACGGCAATATCAAAGCCAAAGAATAACGCTTGGCCTCCCCCGGCAATTTCATTAAACCAGCCGCGTGAATCTGGGTGTCGCGTTTTAGATTATGCAGCCATACCACCAACTCCTCCGGCTCGTGCTGGAGCAGGGCAAGTTCAAGTCCGACCGCACCGGCACGGGCACCTACTCGGTCTTTGGCGCGCAGACCCGCTTTGATTTGCGCGCCGGCTTCCCCGTGCTCACCACCAAGAAGCTCCACCTCAAGTCCATCCTCTATGAACTCCTTTGGTTTCTGCGCGGTGAAACCAACATCCGCTGGCTGCAGGAGCGGGGCGTCTCCATCTGGAACGAGTGGGCCGACGCGGAGGGCAACCTCGGCCGGGTTTATGGTGCGCAATGGTGCGACTGGCGGGCCGCCGATGGGCGCCACATCCACCAGATTGACCAGGTCATCGCGCAGATAATAGCCAAGCCCGACAGCCGCCGGCATATTGTCACCGCTTGGAATCCCGGTGAAGTGGACCAGATGGCTTTGCCGCCGTGTCACGCCCTGTTCCAGTTCTATGTGGCCGACGGCGAATTGAGCTGCCAGCTTTACCAGCGCAGCGCGGATTTATTTCTCGGCGTGCCCTTCAACATCGCCAGCTACGCGCTGCTCACGCTCATGGTCGCGCAGGTTTGCGGTTTGCAGCCGGGTGAATTTGTTCATACGTTTGGCGACTTGCATCTCTACCAAAATCATCTCGAACAGGCGCGGCTGCAGCTCACCCGCGAACCGCGCCCGCTGCCGACGATGAAGCTCAATCCGGCGATCACTCACATCCACGATTTCACGTTCGAGGATTTTGAGCTCACCGGCTATGACCCGCATCCAGCCATCAAAGCGCCGATTGCTGTGTGATGAACGAGCCGCTGACCGCCCCGGCGCTCTGGCCGCTCGATGAGCAGGTCACGTTTCTGAACCACGGCTCCTTTGGCAGCTGCCCGCGCGTGGTGCTGGAATTCCAACAGGAGATTCGTGACCGGCTGGAACGTCAGCCCGTTCGCTTTTTTGTGCGCGACCTGGAAGGGATGCTCGACGCCGCGCGGGGCCGGTTGGCGGCGTTTGTCGGCGCGGAGGAGGAGGATCTTGTTTTTGTGCCGAACGCCACGTCCGGGGTAAACACGGTGCTCCGGTCGCTGCGCTTCGCCCCCGGCGATGAACTGCTCGTCACCAACCACGAATACAACGCCTGCCGCAACGCGCTGGACTATGTCGCAGAGTTGAGTGGAGCGAAGGTCGTGGTGGCCCGCCTCCCGTTCCCGGTGGGGGGCGCGGATGAAATTGTGGCGGGTGTGCTGCGCCAGGTTTCGACCCGCACCCGGCTGGCCTTGCTCGATCATGTCACCAGCCAGACCGGGTTGGTGCTGCCCCTCGCGCGCCTGGTTCGCGAGTTGGCCGCGCGCGGCGTGGATACCCTGGTGGACGGCGCGCACGCCCCGGGCATGGTGCCGCTGCAGCTCCGGGAACTGGGCGCGGCGTACTACACGGGCAATTGTCACAAATGGCTTTGTGCTCCGAAAGGCGCGGGGTTTCTCGTCGTCCAGCGGGACCGCCAGCCGGCCATCCGCCCGTTGGTCATCAGTCATGGGGCGAACTCCATCCGCACGGATCGATCCCGTTTCCTAGTTGAATTTGGCTGGCTGGGCACCGCCGATGCCTCGGCCAGTCTAACGGTGCCGCGCGCCCTTGATTATGTCGGCTCACTCCGGCCCGGAGGCTGGCCGGAGGTGATGCGTCGCAACCGCGAACTCGTGCTCGCGGGACGGCAGTTGCTGGCCAACGCACTCCAGATTCCGCTCCCGTGCCCGGACGAGTTGATTGGCTCGCTCGCTTCGCTGCCGATCCCGGATAGCCCACCGGGTCAAACTTCAAACAATCCGCTGTACCTCGATCCGCTGCAGGATCAATTACTCCAGCAGCACGGGATCGAAGTGCCCGTGATTCCCTGGCCTGCGCCGCCCAAGCGGCTGGTGCGTATTTCCGCCCAGTTATACAATTCGCGGCCGCAATACGAGCGATTGGCGACCGCATTGAAGCTGGAGTTTCGGGCCGGCTGGTAGCCGCAACCTTCAGGTTGCGCCGGGTTGCCGGTCCCCGTCCGGGCGTCTTTCAGACCCCGCGCAACCTGAAGGTTGCGGCTACCGGAGCGGGCGGAAGCAAGCCGACACGGAAGGACGCTGAACTTGACTTCCGTGCTGGCCGACCCGCAAATCAGTCGATGCACTTGGCCCATGCCATTCCACCGTCCATTTGAACTCATCTTGAGCTGCGCCCAATTACTCCCGACCCGGGGCCAATCAGCTGCTGTCGGCAACCGGTTGCTCGCCCTGGCCGCGCTGCTTTTGGTGTTCACCGGTTGCCACACCACGCTGAAACCGGGCACGGCGTTGCCGCGTAACGGGGATGAAATTATCGTGGCTGGACAGCTGTTTCATACCGGCACGCGGGTGGTGACCTGGCTGGATCCCGGGGGCTATGATGCCTACCGCGTGGAGCGACGGTTTGGGCCGCTGGACCAGTCGTCGTGGGAGACGTCCAAAGTGGCGGTGGCGGCGCTCAGCTCGCCGAATCGTTATGGCCTTCGCCGCGATGCATTGACCGGGGAGCAATTGGAAAAAGTGCGCGGCGGTGGCTGGGATTTGCCCTTGCTGCAGTCCACGGTGGACCAGTTTGTCCTGCACTTTGACGTGTGTGGCACCAGCCGGCAGTGCTTCAAAGTGTTGCACGACCATCGTGGATTGAGCGTTCACTTCCTCCTCGACCTCGATGGCACGATCTACCAGACCCTCGATCTCAAGGAGCGCGCCTGGCATGCGACCACCTCCAACACCCGCAGCATCGGTATCGAGATTGCCAACCTGGGTGCCTATGCGCCGGGGCACACCGGGCCGCTGGACGAATGGTACACCCGGGATGCGCGCGGCAACACCCGCATCCCGGCCCAATTCGGCGATGGGGGGGTGCGCACGCCGGGCTTCATCGGCCGACCGGCCAGACCGGAGCCCGTCACCGGCGACACGCAGGGCCTCCAGCTGGTGCAGTACGATTACACGCCGGAGCAGTACGCCGCGCTGATCAAGCTATCCGCCACCCTTTGCCGCGTGTTCCCCAGGATTAAATGCGATTACCCGCGTGATTCTTCGGGCCGACTCATTGCGCGCCAATTACCGGCCGAACAGCTCGCCCAGTATCAAGGCCTGCTGGGCCACTTTCACATCCAGGCCAACAAGACCGATCCCGGCCCGGCCTTGCAATGGGATTACTTGATCGGCGAGGCGCGGAAGGCCATGAAAACCAACCGGACCAGATCGGATTTTCCCTGATGAGGCCTGGCCTGAACGATGGGATTGGGGGCGTTGCGCGGAAACCCGTCATGGGACCATGAAATATTTCAAAGCCATCGCGGCCATGTCGTTGAACCGGGTCATTGGCGCGGGTAACCAAATCCCCTGGCATCTGCCCGAGGATTTCAAATGGTTCAAAAAGATGACCACCGGCAATGTGGTGATCATGGGCCGCAAGACGTTCGAGTCCATCGGCAAGCCGCTGCCCAACCGCATCAGCATTGTGCTGAGCCGTCATCCGGGCCGGCTGCAAAAGCAATTTCCGGAAGCGTTCGCCCAGGCGTGGATTGGCCGCGGAAAGACCCAGGTGTCACGGCCGTTTCAGCTCGGTCTGCCCAAGGTCGGCGGCGTGGCCACCACCGACCTGCGCGTGGTCAAGAGTTTCCTCAAGTTGAGCCCGGATGATTCGCCGCTGGATTTTTTCATCTGCGGGGGGGCGCAGGTTTATGCCCAGGCGCTCCCGTTGTGCTCCGATCTTTACCTGACGCTCGTCAAACGCGAAGTCGAAGGGGACACCTTCTTCCCGCCCTTTGAGGAGCAGTTTGTCGCCGTGGAAGAAATCTTCGACGGGCCCGAGTTCAAAATCATCCACTACCGGCATCGCGGGATGTAGCCGCGCTGCTCCTGACTTTGAACTTTGAACTTTGAATGTTGAACCCTAGCCTGCGCGCGGCATGTCCC
The DNA here is from genome assembly GCA_043742955.1 of Verrucomicrobiota bacterium. GTDB lineage: Bacteria > Verrucomicrobiota > Verrucomicrobiia > Limisphaerales > JAYTXL01 > JAYTXL01. The sequence goes on from JAYTXL010000389.1 coordinate 15,444, forward strand.
AAATGCTCAAATCCTCCGGCGCGATGGGCGCGGCTACGCTGGCGAGCCGTTTGCTCGGCATGGTGCGCGAGATCGTCTATGCCCGATTCATGGGGGACGGCTGGGTGGCCGGCGCATTTCAACTCGCGTTCACCATTCCAAATTTGTTTCGCCGTCTGCTGGGCGAAGGCGCACTCACCGCCGCCTTCATCCCGTTGTTCAAGGCGAAGGAAAAAACGGCGGGCGAAACCGAGATGTGGCGCGCGGCCAATGCCGTTATTTCCGGATTGATCGTCGCGGCCGCGCTCATCGTTGGACTCGTGCTGATCGGGGTTTCGGTGGCCTTATGGGCCGGAACATTCACCGCAAAAACGCGGCTGATGCTCGAGTTGCTGCGCGTGATGTTCCCCTACATGCTGCTCGTCTGTCTGGCCGCAATCTTCATGGGTATCCTCAACGCGCGCGGCCACTTTTTTATCCCGGCCATGGGCGCGACGATGCTGAACGTCGTCATGATTGCCTCGGTGTTGTGGCTCACGCCCGGTTTCGGGGCGACGCTGGAATCTCAAATATTCGCCCTGGCGTTTGGGGTCCTGGCTGCGGGCTTGGCGCAGGCGGGCTTCCAACTCCCGGTGCTGCGCCGGGAGGGGTTTCGGTATCAGTGGGTTTCGCCCTGGCGCGACGAAACCGTCCGGCAGGTTGTCCGGCAGATGATTCCGGGCACTCTGGGGGTGGCCGCCTTTCAAATTAATGTGCTCCTTACCCAGGGTCTCGCGTTTTGGATGGATACGCCGGACGCGCCCATCATCGCCCCTTTCAATTACGCTGTCCGCCTCATGGAATTGCCGCAGGGTGTGTTTGGCATTTCGCTGGCCACCTACCTCCTGCCGACGCTGGCGGGCTTGGCGGCGGAAAAGAAATATCCCGACTTTCGCGCCACGCTGCGCCAGGGCTTGGGCCATTTGATTTTTGTCAACGCGCTGGCTTCGGTGTTGCTGGTCGTGCTGGCCGAGCCGATCGTGCGGCTGTTGTTTGAGCGGGGCGAATTCACTCCGTTGGCCACAAGTCGCGCCGCGCTCGCGCTCGCTTGCCTGGCGCCTGGACTGGTGGCTTTCTCGATGGTCAATGTGCTCGCCCGCGCGTTCTATGCGCTGGGGGATACCCGGACCCCCATGCGTATCAGTCTGGCCTGCCTGGCGTTGAACCTGGTTTTTGCCATCTGGCTGTTAACCTCGCTGCGGCAGGGGGGATTGGGAATCGCCAATACTTTGAGCGCCGTGTGTAACGTCGGGTTGCTGCTGCACGCACTGCGGCGCAAGCTCCACACCCTGGAGTTGGCTGCCTTGCGGCAAAGCCTGGTGCGGATCCTGGCCGCCACCGCTTTTGCCGGGGCCGCCGCCTGGTGGTTGGCCGGCTGTTGGGAGCAGGCGGTGGGCCACGCCACGCTGGGTCGGAAAATTGGCGCGGTGTTTGCCCCGGCTGCGGCGGCCGCCGTGCTCTACGCCACCGTCACCCATGCCTTCAAGGTGCCGCAAGCGAGGGAAATCACCAACCTGCTGCGGCAGAAGTTGCTCCGGTAACCCCGGGCAATCAAACGCTACGGGTCGTCGGTCCGCGCCCGGCGCTGCCCGGACTTTGGACCGGAAACCAATTTACACCCGCTTGACACCTCCCCTTTCACTGCTATCCTCTCGCGTTCCGTGAATAGCGGGGACGGGTTTCCGGCCCGGTGAGTCTGGCCGGAACCACGAAAGCGGAACAATTTTATTTTATGAAACGTCAATATCAACCGTCGAAGATTCGTCGCAAGCGGCAACACGGCTTCTTGAACCGCAGCTCCACGAAGAGCGGCCGCGCCACCCTGGCCAACCGCCGTCGCGTGGGCCGCAAGCGGCTGACGCCGGTTGGAACTTAGGTCCGCGATGCCCGCCGCCCCGCCCGCCCCGCTGCGGTTGACGCGCGGGATGCGTCTGAAGCAGGGGCGTGATTTCGCCCGCGTCAAAGCGCAGGGGAAACGTCTGGTCTGTGGTTGCCTGATCGCGAACTGGCTCGAATTGCCCCCCGGCCTTCCGCTTCGCCTGGGAGTCATCACCAGTCGCAAGGTGGGCGAAGCCGTCGCCCGCAATCGCGCCCGGCGCCTGCTGCGGGAAGCCTTCCGGCTCCATCAACATGACTTGCGCTGTCCCGTTGATCTGGTGTTGGTCGCGCGCAATTCGATCGCCGGAAAAAAATTGGCGGGCGTGGAACAAGATTTTTTGAAAGCCCTGCGGCAGGGTAAATTACTGAAAGCAACGACGTGAATTTCGCGCAACAGCTCCTGGTTCTCGCCATTCGGTTTTATCGGCGGGCGATTTCCCCGCTGCTTTCCGGGCTGGGAAGTCCGCTGGGGCTCGGTTGTCGCTTCACTCCGACCTGCTCCGCCTATGCGCTGGAAGCGGTGCAAAAACGCGGTGCCGGGCCGGGCGCACTCCTGGCGGTGCGGCGGGTCTGCCGCTGCCATCCCTGGGGCGGGACGGGCTACGATCCGGTGCCGGGCGCGGAAATGAAGCCTTCCCCAATGACTTTCAGCCGGCCAAGCACCGCTGGTCGCTTATGGCCTGGCCGGGAACCCGTGGTGGGTACGGTGCCCCGCCAGAATAGCTAGGTATTCTCATGGATCGCAAATCAATCATCGTCCTGCTCATTTCCTTTGTCCTGATCTTATCGTGGTCGCAACTGGTCCAGAAGTTTTATCCGCCGCTGCCCGTCACGGTGAACGTGGGCACGAATCTGGTGGCCGGTGCCACTAATCAGACTGAGCGCAGCGCCGCCCTGCCGGCGGCCGACAATGCCGGCCCCCCCCCTCCCGTTATGTCGGCGTCAACGGCCCCGGCATTCATTGCTCCGAAGGCCGCAGAGGTTTTGGAGGTGATCGAAAACGAAAATGCCCGCTACACGTTTTCCTCCCATGGCGGCGGGTTAAAGTTGGTGGAATTGAAGAAATACCAGGAGTCGGTGGCCAACCGGTCCCAGCAACCGGGTGATCATGCGCTGGTCACCTTGAACACCCAGGCACCCGTGCCGGTGCTGACGCTGCTCGGTGATGTGGCCGCGCAGGGGGATGGACTGTTCTCACTCACCAAGACCGCCACCAGTGTGCGCGCGGAAAAGCTGCTCCCCAACGGCCTGGCGGTGGTGAAGGAATTCAAGCTGGGCTCAAATTATTTGCTGTCCGCGTCGGTCAAGTTGGAAAATCGCGCGGCCCAAACGCTGGTGGTGAAGCCCCAAGAGTGGGTGATCGGCACGGCCACTCCGCTCGGCCCGCACGACGACGCGATGATGCTCGGCCTCTATTGGTACAATGGCACCAAGGCGGAGCATATCGACAAAGCCTGGTTTGCGAACACCACCATGGGCTGCGCGGCCAGCGTGCCGCGCACCGAGTACGAGGGCGGCAATACGAATGTTCTCTGGGCCGCCGCGCACAACCAATTCTTCACCATCGCCGTCGTGCCCAAGGAAATCGCGCCCCGCATTGTGGCCCGGCGCATCGAACTGCCCCGCCCCAGCGCGCAGCAGATCGCCGCTGACCCCAAGACCGTCCCCAATCCGTTCGGGTTTCAAACCGCGTTCGCGTACCCAGCGATGGAGCTCGCCCCCCAGCAGCAGATGGAACGACAATTCCAGATTTTTGCCGGCCCGAAGGAATACAACACCCTCGCGCGCCTGGGTGAATCGTTGGGCAATAATTTGGATTTGGATTTGATCATGGACTTTGGCGGCTTCTTCGGCTTCTTCGCCAAGGCGCTGTTGCTGTCGATGAATGTTCTGCATGGACTGGGCTTGCCCTACGGACTGGCGATCATCGCCATCACGGTCATCATCAAATCGGTGTTTTGGCCGCTGACCACGGCGAGCACGAAATCGATGAAGCGCATGTCCGCTTTGCAGCCCCAGATGAAGGCGATCCAGGAAAAATACAAGGATGACCCGAAGAAAATGAACCTGAAGACGATGGAGTTCATGAAGGAAAACAAGGTCAGTCCGCTGGGTGGCTGCCTCCCCATGCTGCTGCAGATCCCGGTGTTCTTTGGTTTCTTCACCATGATCAAGAGCGCCATCGAACTGCGGGGCGCGCAATTTCTCTGGGCCGCCGATTTGTCGCAACCCGACACGGTCGGGCATTTGTTTGGCCTCGCCAATCTGCCGATCAATCCGCTACCACTCATCATGGGGGTCACAATGCTTTGGCAGGCCAGTGTCACGCCGCCCTCCCCCGGCATGGATCCGACCCAGCAGAAGATCATGAAATACATGCCCATGATGTTCATGGTGTTCCTGTATAATTTTTCGGCCGGTTTGACGCTTTACTGGACCGTGCAAAATCTGCTAACCATTGCCCAGATGAAGCTGACCAAAACGGATCCGCCGGCCACGGGAGCCGGAGCGGTCCAGGCCGTTTCGGTCGCGCCGAAAAAGAAGAAATGATGATTTATTTTCCCGGCGCGGCCGGTGCCCGAGTGTTGGCCGCCCCTTTCACGACCACGATTTTATGTCCGCACAACCCAAAGCGACCCTCGAACAATTGCTCCAGCACCTCGGCTTTGCCGCCACCGTGGAAGAACAAACCCTGGCGGAAGGCTTGCTGCTCGAGGTGAAAACGGAAGACTCCGTCCGCCTCATCGGCCGGCAAGGCCAGACCCTCGGCGACCTGCAATACCTCACCAATCGTCTGCTGTTTCGCCAGGATCCCACCAACCCCAAGGTGACCGTGGATGTCGGTGGCTACCGGGCCCAGGCCCGTGAGGCCCTCGTCAAGAAGGCCAACGAGGCCGCTGAGAAGGTCCGACGCTGGGGTGATGTGGTGGAATTGGAGCCGTTGAACGCCTTCGACCGGCGCATCATCCACACCGCGCTCAAGGACGATCCCGGCATCGAAACCCACAGCGTGGAAGTGGAAGGCACGGACAAGAAGGTGATCCTCCTGCGGCCTAAACGCTGACCGGTCGGCGGCGGCCAGAGGGGATTCCGGCGCCGGGAGAAAAGCAGAACGCGGCCCTATTTTTTGTCCTCCACCGTCGCGATGAACTCGAGCAGGTCCGCCAAGGCTTGCGAATTCAAGCCGGCTTCGAGTCCCTCCGGCATGAGCGATTGCCCCTGACTTCTCATGGCCTTGATGGTGGAACGGAGCAGCACGGTATCTTTCCCAAACGCCTGCCGCAGGGTCAAACTGGTGGCGGTCTCACTGGCAATGACGCCGAGAATGCTTTCGCCCTCTTTCGACTCGATTTCATAAGCAACATATTGCGGCGCCACCTCCCGGTTGGGATCGAGAATGTTCAGCAGATTTTTTTCCTTCCCGGCGGTCTTCACCGTGGCCAGGTCCGGTCCGAGCGCAAAACCCTCGTTGCCGACGCGATGGCACGAAACACAGCGCTCCGTGTAAATCAATTTCCCCTTTGCCGCGTCGCCTTTGAGGTTTAGCGCGGGTTGAAAGCTGTTCACCACCTGTTGCCGTTCCTGGGCCAACCCCGCCCCGAACACCCGGGCAGTCAACGCTTGCAGGTCTGGATCACGGTGGGCCCGGAGGAACTTGAGCTGCGGGGCGGATAACTCCTCCCGGCGCACCTTGCCAGCTTCAATGGCCTTCAGCAGCGCGGTCGCGCGCTCGGCCCGCGCGAGCAAGATCGCCAACGCCTCGCTGCGCAGCCGCGGACTGAAATCCTGCCAGCGCTGGATCAAAGCGGTCGGGACTTCGGGAATATCGAAGCGCGCAAAGGTGGCGAGCGCGGTCAGTTGCACGGCCAGCGGCTGCTCCCGGTCGAGCAGGGCGACCAAGAGGTCGCTCGTCAGCCGGGCATCGTTCAAGGCCAGCAAGCGGATGGCATCCAATCGGCCGGCTTCACCGGTCTGAGAATCGGCGGCGAGCTTGCGGGCCTGGTCAAATAGCGCGGATGAAACCCCGCCCATTTTTGCGAGGGAAGAGCCCGCCCGCTGCAACCCCTCCCCCAAACCGCGCACCAGCCCAAACGACAGCGGCGGCGCGGCATGCGTGTTCATGATGTCGAGGGCGAAGGCTACCTCACCCGGGAGGTTGCGGGCACCCAGTTGCGTGATCAACTGGCGCAGCATTTCCGGCCCGCCGGCGCTTTCGCGGAAGCCCGGCTGCTGCAGCAGCAGGGAAAACAGCCGCTTCGCGCCGTCGCCCAGCGAATTCAGGATGGCCGCGCGCAGCCACACGCTGTCCGCATCGCGTTGAGCGAGCTCCGCCAGCGCGTTGAGCTTGTCCGGGTGATCGATTTCGCCCAGCGTGAAAGCGAGCTGGAAACGCACGCGCGGCGAAGCATCGGGCGTCAGGGCACGCAATCTCTTGAGCAGCGAATCCGTGAGCGAGCTTTGGCGCAGGAACACCTTTTCCGCCAGCAGCACCGCGTGCTCGCGCACGGCGTCATCCTTATCCTTGCAGGCCTTTTCCAAATGAATTTCGGAGACTGCCGCCCAGCCGTCCAGCGCCGCCAGGGCGTGCAACCGGCCGAGTCCCGTTTTCCCATTCGCCAGCAGCTTGGTCAGCAACGGGGCGGCGGACTTGTCCTGACGCTCATGCAGCAGGCGGGCGGCCGTGTCGCGATGCCACCCATTGGGATGATCAAGGGTCGCCACCAGTTCGGCGGTGGTGGCGCGGCCAAGACGAGGCAGATTCGGCTGCTTGAAGCCGTCGGGAACGACGCGATAAATGCGCCCGCGGTCATTGCCGCTGTTCAGGTCCAGATGCTTCTTGATGGATTCGGGAAGCGACCATGGATGCTCGATGACTTCGCGATACATGTCGGCTATGTACAGACACCCATCGGGCGCATTGGCGAATTGAACGGGGCGGAACCATGTGTCCTTGGACGCCAGGAACTCCGCCTTCACCTCCGGCTCGGCCCGGTCTGCAATCAGACCCACGCCGTCGGGCCTGAGAATTTTCCGGTGCACGAGATTACCGCCGGCATCGCCGACGAACGCATTCTCCAAATACTCTGGCGGGAAGGCGCTGCCGCGATAAATGGTGGTGCCAGTCGCGCCGGTGAAGTATCCGGAAACCCGCCCGCCGCCTTCAACAAAACCGACCGGCGACACGCCGCCGACGCGCCAGCGCGTGCGAATGATGCGCCACGGTTCGTCGGGGCTGATGCGATACACCTCCGCCGCCGGGCCATCCGCGGCAATGCTGGCGAGGGCGGGCGGCAGGGCAAAGAACGGATTGCGCGCGGCGTAACGGTCGTCATACATGTAGAGACGGATGTGGTCGCTGTTGCTGCACGCGAAGCGGCGGCCGCGATTGTCGAAGGAGAGGCCATGCTGCCCCCCCCCGGCTTCGCTCGTCATGGTGAGCGTCCGCGGGTCAAAGCTGAAATCGCGCCCACGCAAGTCGAGCACCTTGGCGTCGGGATGTTTGAGCGCGCGCACTTTGCCGCCGTTGTTACTCGTGGCTCCGTGGATGCGATTGTCGAGACCCCAATTAAAACTGTTGAGCATCGCCTGCACATTGAGCCGTGCGACGCCCTCGGCAAATCCGCTGAAAACCGTTTCGCGCACGTCGGCCTGCCCCTTGCCCTTGGTGTCCTTAAGCCAGAGAATGTCTGGCGTGGCGGCGACGAAGATTCCGCCGTTCCAGCAAATGACCGCCGTCGGCCACGCCAAGTTATCCGCGTAGATCGTGCTTTTGTCGAAACGACCGTCGCCATCCGTGTCTTCCAGCAGGCGAATCCGGCCGAGATGCGGGGTCTCGTCGCGGCGCTCCGAATAGTCGATCATTTCGACGACGAACAGCCGGCCATTTTCATCGAACGCCATGGCCACCGGGCTGACGACGAGCGGTTCGCTGGCGGCCAGCTCGAGGTGAAATCCTTTCCGGACTTGGAAGGTTTTGAGAGCCTCGGCTGGGGCGGTGGCCGGGATGCGCGGCAAATCTTTGGGATCCACCGGCGGCTCGGCGGCCCGAGCCGGGAACTGAAATAAAAACAAGCCAACGATGAGGGGCGCCAGCAGTCGCATGGGATCCATGCTCCGACGCTGGCAAGAAACGGGCTTGCTGAAAAGCCGAAAATACGGCGCGGAGCGGTGCCAACTCAAAACGACTTTCGGGCTTGCCGGTGTTTTAGAGGAGCGATTCACGGTGGAGCAAAACTGTACCGCAGCCATCGGCGCAATTCTGCTGCTCCAGTTTCGTTTGAATTTCCCAGTTTTGCCGCTGGAACAGACGTTTCAAACCCACGGCAATCCTTTCCGCAGCAACTTAACTCACCACGAACTAAGATAATAATAACTAATCATTGGTTGAAAGCGGTCTGAGCTGCAAGCGAAATGTATAATGCAACCATATGATTATAAACATATTATGTTTCAATATAAACATTTGACACGTCCCCTCGCAATGCTAGTGTGGCACCGTAGCTTGAGGCATTCCCCTCATTGAGAAATGAGGTGGGGAATTGTCGTCCCTATTTGAATCAGAACGTTTAATCCAGAAAGATTTTCATGAGCGAAGCAATCACGGCCGGTCCGGTGCCCGGCAGCAGTCCCAAAATCTCCCCGATTTCCGAGGCGATCATCCGCATCGCCGGCAACTCCCAGGACGGCATTCAAGCCATCGGTGGATTTCTGGCCCGGCTCGCCGGCCGGAGCGAGCAGGAAGTCATGACCTTCATGACGATCCCGTCCACGATTTCGGGCGGACCGTCTATCTTCCAGGTGCGCATCGGTTCCGGCGAAGTGTTGAGCTCCGGCGACGAGGCCGACGTGCTCCTCTGCTTCTACCAGCACAGCTACGAGGAGCATATCAAGTCGCTGAAAAAGGGTGGCATCGTGCTATTCGATTCCGACCACGTCGATGTCAACCCGGCGTGGGAACAGGACTATCATCATGTGGCGGTGCCCATTTCCGGTCTGACGGTCGAGGCCATCGGCGGCACGGCCAAGGACAAGGGCAAAAACATTTTCTCGCTCGGCCTGATTGCCAAGATGTTCGACCTGAACATTCCGAAATTGGAAAAACTCATCGGCGAACGATTTACCGGCAAAGATCCGAGCATCCTGAACAATGCGCTCGCCGCGTTCCACGCCGGCTATGGCCATTCCCTCGGCAACGTGCTCGAGGTGTTCAAGTTTGTGGACGCCCAGAAGAAGTCGGGCAATCAGGTGGTGATGAATGGCAACGAAGCCGTCGGCTATGGGCTGCTGGCGGCGGGGGTGCGTTTCGGGGCCGGTTATCCGATCACGCCGTGGTCGGATATCATGGAGTTGTTGCGCCGCGAATTACCAAAATACGGCGGCACTTTTGTGCAGACGGAGGATGAAATTGCGGCGATCTCCATGGCCATCGGCGCGAGTTATGCGGGGCGCGTGGCGGTGACCGGCTCCAGCGGCCCCGGCATCTCCCTCAAGACCGAGGCGCTCGGCTGGGCGGTGATGGCGGAAATGCCGCTCGTCATTATTGACGTGCAGCGGGGCGGACCCTCGACGGGCATGCCGACCAATGTCGAGCAATCCGACCTGAACATCGCGGTGTTCGGCGGTCACGGCGATTCGCCGCGCGTCGTCATTGCCCCGGCGGATGTTGAGGATTGTTTTTACATGGCGATCGAGGCGGTGAACATCGCCCGCAAATATTCCGTGCCGGTGATCTTCCTGACCGACCAGGGCATCGCCAGCCGCATCGAGGCGTTTACGGAGCCGAACCTGGAGCAAATCTGCCAGGACATTTCCCCGGACTTCTCGCCGGTGACCGACCATAAGCCCTATGATCTCGCGGCGGCCAACGGGGTTACGCGCCATGTGGCTCCGGGCACCCGCATCGCCAGCGGCAAATATCCGATCGTCACCGGCCTCGAGCACGACGAGCTCGGGCACCCCACCGGTTCGCCCAAAATGCACATGGAGATGACCGCGAAGCGGCGCCAGAAACTCCAGGCCCTCGCCGCCGCGCTGCCCACGCCGCACATCTACGGACCGGCGGAAGGGAATGTCCTGCTCGTCGGCTGGGGCAGCACGCAGGGGCCGATCAAAGAGGCCGTGGATCGCGCGCGCGCCGCCGGCGACAGCGTTTCTTCCATCCACATCAAGCATGTGCACCCGCTGCCGAACGGCTTGGAAAACATCTTCGCCGGGTTCAATCACGTCTTCGTGGTCGAGATGAATGATGAAGGCCTGTACGGCTACGGACAGCTCGCGAGCCTGTTGCGGGCGCGCTATTGCGACCCAAAAATTTGTGGCATCAACAAGGTCGACGGCCTCAACTGGAAGGTGAAAGATATCCTGGCCCGGGCCAAGGATGCCGTCGCCACCGGCTTGCGCAAGATGTGATGACTCTCAACTCCCAACTTTCAATCTTTAACTTTTAATGAGCCTTTCCTTACCTTTCGAAGTCCTCCCCCGCACCGGCAATCTTAATGTCGGCCCGGTTTCACCCCTGGTTGACGCCGACCGCAAGGGCCTGACCAAAAAAGAAGTCGCCGCCGATCACCCGACCTGGTGCCCCGGCTGCGGAGACTTTTCCGTGCTCGCGCTCTATTTCAAGCTCATCGAGAAGCGCAAGCTGCACCACGAGAAGATCACCACCGTGGCGGGCATCGGCTGTTCCAGCCGCTTTCCCTACTTTGTCCAGGCGCACGGTGCGCACTTCATTCACGGGCGCGCCCTGCCCTTCGCCAGCGGCATTTCGCTGTCGCGCCCCGACCTGCATGTATTTGTGTTTGGCGGCGATGGCGACGCGTTTTCGATTGGCGGTAATCATTTCAACCATACGGCGCGCAAGAACATCAAGATGACGTATTGCGTCATGGACAACTGGGTCTACGGACTGACCAAGAAGCAGACATCACCCACGTCGCCGCTCGGTTTCAAGAGCAAGACCGACGTCTGGGGATCCATGGATCAGCCGATCAACCCGATGAAACAGGCCATCAGCGCCGGGGCGACCTTCGTGGCCCGCACGACGCACACGAATCCGAACCACGTGCTCCAAATGATGGAAGCAGCGATGGATCACGATGGTTTCAGCTTCATCGAGTGCCTCAGCGAGTGCGTGGAGTTCTACGAAGGCGCCTTTGATTCCTCCAACCCGCGCAAGGGCGGCGTATTTAATACCGTCCCGGCGGACCATGACGTGACCAGCGAAGCGGCCGCCTATAAGCTGGCGGACGAGGCGTTCCCCGGCAAGTTCGGCATTTTCTACAAGACCAATCGCCCCACGAAGAACGCGAATGAAGCCAAGCTCATCGCCAGCCATCAGGAAAAGGTGAAAGGGCTGAAGGACTGGCAGATCTTGCAGAAAAACTTCGACCGTTTGAAATAACCGGTGACGGGGTCACGTTTGCTTTCCCCAGCCCTGGTGCGAGCCGGGGCTTTTTTGCGACCCGAATTTCACGCGCGCAGGGCGCACTCGAAATTATATTCGAAATTATATTCGTGAAAACCCGTGTCCTCCGTGTCAGCGTCCCTAGGTATGCCCATTTACGAATTTGCCTGTCCGAAGTGCCGCCGGATTTTTAATTTCCTGTCCAAGCGGATCAATCCCGACCGCGTGCCGGTCTGCCCGAAATGCGGCAACAAGAAAATGACGAAGCAGATGAGCCGTTTCGCCATGAGCAAGGGCCTCAAGGAACCGGCGGCGTCCGCGGCTGGTGCGGCGGGCGAGGAACCCCCGATGCCGGATTTCGACGACCCGCGGGTTGCCCGGGCCATGAACGAGATGGAGCGCGACATGGAGCACCTGGACGAGAACAACCCCAAGCACATGGCCCACATGATGCGGAAGATGAAGGACCTGATGCCGCCCGGGATGATGCCGAAGGAAATGGACATCGCCATCAAGCGCCTCGAAGCCGGCGAGGATCCGGAGAAAATCGAGGCCGACATGGGCGACGTGCTCGGCGACTTAATGGGTGGCCCGGAAGGCGGTCCGGGTGGCGGCGCCTACCAGCACGATGCGGGATTGTATGATTACTAATCGAAAAGTGAACAGTGAGTAATCAGTCATTCGAGAGCGCCCATCTCCACCCCCAGTCCAGTGACTCCTGACTCCTGATTACTGGTTACTTCCCCATGGCCCACATTCACGAGAAAATTGATTTCACGGTCGCCATCTTTGTCGTTCATGACGGCCGGATTCTGCTCATTCACCATCGCAAGCTAAACAAATGGCTGCCGTTGGGCGGCCACATCGAGTTGGACGAAGATCCGGAGGTCGCCGCGTTGCGCGAGGCGAAGGAGGAGAGCGGCTTCGACGTCGAACTGCTTGGCGAGCGTCCGCCCACGACCGAGCCGGGCACGCGCGCCCTGCTGGCTCCGCGCTTTCTCGACATCCACCGCATCAGCGAGACGCATGAGCATATCGGCATGATCTACTGGGCGCGGCCCCGGCAGGGTTCGCTGGCGCTTGCCGCCGAGGAACATCACGACATTCGCTGGTGTTCCGATGCGGATCTGGAGTCACTCCAACCGCCCATGAGCAACGCCGTAAAGTGGTATTGCCGTCGGGCGCTGGAGGAAATCCGGTAATTTCCCGGCGCCTGACCCGGATTTAGGAACTGACTTTGAACCGGAGAGCTCTGAGTTCTTCGGTCCTATCTGCTTCAATTTTTGTGCCTAATGTCGTGCCTAATTCAACCTCGACATTTTCCGGAGGCGTCCCGCTAATTCCGGCGCGATGACACCGACGCGACGCAAAGCGGCCTGCCTGACCCTGGAAGGTTTAAACGCCTTCGCGTGCGCGTACTATTTCAACTACCTCTTCTTTCTGCTGCGCGACCAATTTGGCTTTGGCAACCGCGGCAACCTGATGGTCTCGGCCCTGCACGGGTTGATCTATGTCGCCTCGGCGTGGTTTGGCGGCCGCTTCGCCCAGCGCCACGGCTATTTGACGGCGTTGCGGATGGGCAGTGCCGGCATGGGCCTGGCCCTGCTGGTTGGTAGCGCGTTTCCCACCATCGCCGGCCAGGTGCTCGCGCTCGCGGGTTGGACGTTCCTGATGTGTTTCACCTGGCCCGCATTGGAGGCGCTGGTGAGCGAGGGCGAAGGCGCGGCCCGGCTGCCGCAGATGGTCGGCCTTTATAATGTGGTCTGGGCGGGGAGCTCGGCCATTGCCTATTTGATCGGTGGCGCGCTGATTGAGCGGTTGGGAGACAAGAGCATTTATTGGCTGCCCGCCGCGGTATATGCGGCGATTTACGGCGGTGCGACCTGGCTGGCGAGGCAACCGGGATCGCCGACTCCCACGGTGCTTTCGCCCGTTCCTCCTGCCCACACACCGGAACCCGAAGCCTTCCGGCAGCCGGTGAGTCCGGCGCGATTTCTCCAAATGGCCTGGCTGGCGAATCCCTTTGCCTATATCGCCATTAACACCATCCTCGCGGTGATTCCGCAGATCGCTGCGAAGCTCCACCTCACCACCACTGAGACGGGCATCTTCTGCTCGCTGTGGTTTTTCGTCCGGCTGGGCGCGTTCGTGCTACTGTGGCAATGGACGAAATGGCATTATAAATTCCGCTGGCTGCTCGCGGCATTTCTCGCCTTGATCGCCAGCTTCACGACGCTGCTGCTGGCCAGTCCGCTCTGGCTTTTGGTGCTGGCCCAGATCGTCTTCGGCCTGGCCACCGGCCTGATCTATTATTCGTCGCTCTTCTATTCGATGGAAATTGGCGAAACCAAGGGCGAGCACGGCGGCTTGCACGAGGCGGCGATCGGTGCCGGCATCTTCGCGGGCCCAGCTGTGGGGGCGTCCGCGCTCTGGCTCGCCCCCGCCAGAGCGAACGCGGGCACCTGGGCCGTGAGCGCTCTGCTGCTGTGCGGACTGGTCGGCTTGGTGACGTTGCGACTGCGGCGCGGGAGAAGCGGCGGATCCAAAAATTGACCGAACCACCCCTTTTTCTGGATCAAAACGGGGGCACGTTTAGCGCCGCCCGTCATACCAGACCGGGCAGGCGTCACGGGTGCGCAACGTGCGGCCGGCAGTGAGCACGGTCTTGCCGAGAAATTGGAGATGTTCCCAGGCGGAATAGAGGTGCGCCTTGCGCGCCGACGTCAACAACGGGTGTTGGTGAAGAATCACCATTATTTTTTTCCGGTCGCGGGCGAGTTTCTTGAGCCGCTGGCTGAATTCGATTTCTTCGGAGGCGAACAATTCATGGCTGAAACCGCCCAACTGCCGAAATACGGCGGTCTCGCAAAAGACAAACGATCCTGCCGCCCAGAGGTTTAGGCGGCTCAGGAAGTTCCACCCACTCACAATCAGGTCCCACTGCCAGCGCCGCTCATCCAATTGCACCGTGCAACCGCCGCCTAAACACTTTCCCCGCTGGATTTCCGCGATCAAATCGGTGAACAGCTCCGGACTGGGATGCGAATCGGCATCCACAAAAACCAGCCAGTCACCCGTCGCCGCCGCCGCCCCGGTGTTGCGCGCGCGCGCGATCTGGTTCACCGGCTCAAACACCACGACCGCTCCTTCCGCCGCCGCCAGGGCCGCAGTGCGATCAGTGGAGTTGTTGTCGCAGACCACGATTTCACTCTCCCAGCCGGGGATGGCAAAGGCGCCGCGAGCAGCATGGATCCGGCGAAGTGTGGCGGTGATGAGCTTCTCCTCATTAAAGGCCGGGACAATCACGGAGATTTTCACAACGCCATCGGTAATGGGTCGCCCGGGAAAAGTCGATGATTGTTTATGTTACACAGCCATCCCACAGGATTCGGCCCAAAATCGCGAATTTTGTGAGTTTTCATGGTTTTTATAGGAGCCAAAAAACAAATGAGATGACAGAATATCGTG